>JBNAKO010000223.1:0-2089 GCA_049706495.1 Methanosarcina sp.
GCATTTAGGCGGATTTATAACTTTCACTCAGAGATTTTTTTTGAATATATTTATTATAATATATTCGAGAAAGTATTTTAACCTAATTTACAAAAACTACCTCAACCGCGTAAGTCCTATGTTAGTTTGTTTTCCATTCCTCTCATTTTTTATTTGTTCTATCTTTTGTTATTAAGGCTACCAAAACCTATTTTTCTCTGATGCATTCTGATTTTCAAATTTAATTCGGCAATTAAAAGCTCAATAATAATCTGAAACGCAGTATTGGGAGAAATAGTTTGGAGTTTTGGGATCAGCTCATTCACAAACTTATTTTGGTTTATTTTCATTTGTTTTCATTTATTATTTTCATTTATTCTAGTTTATTCCAATTTATTTTAATTTTTAAATTCCTTTAGAGCTCTTCTCCTAATAGCCCTGATTTTTCACGGTTTCAAAAGCTTTTATGACTTTTTCATTTTGTTCTCTGGTCCCAACTGTTACTCTTATAAATGTATCTCCTGCATCTCTAAATGAATCACATGGGCGCACAATTATCCCCCTTTTCATGAGTTCATGTGTTACTTCTTTTGCTTTCAAAGGAGTAACATCTACAAGCACGAAATTTGCCTGAGAAGGGTAAACCGTAAATGGAATCTTCTCTTTTAAATATTCTCTTCCCTTTCTTGCCAGCTCTATACTTTTTCTGAAATGGTCAGTATCAGATAGGGCTGATATTCCTGCTTTTAAAGCAGGAAGGCTTACAGAAAAAGGAGTTGCCGCTCTTATATACTCTTTTAGCAGCCATTCAGGCATTATTCCATATCCAAGCCGCAAGCCTGCGAGTCCGAAAGCTTTTGAGAAAGTCCTTCCTACGACAAGGTTGTCATATTCGTAAACAAGCCCTGCAAGATTATCATCGGCAAACTCTACATACGCTTCGTCAACAAATACAAGAGCTTTTGTATTTTCAAGGATTTTTCTGAGCGAATCTTCAGGGAAAAGATTTCCAGAAGGATTATTGGGGGAACATATAAAAATTATTTTTGTATTGGAGGATTCAGCTTTTAGAACCTCCTGAGGATAGAGGGAAAAGTCCTTATTTCTTTTAATAAAGACAGGTTTTCCCCCACATGCCCTTGCAGGAAGTTCATAATAAGCAAAAGTAGGAGTTGGGATTATAACTTCGTCTCCTTTTTCGAGGACAAGCCTGCAAAGCCCGTCAAGCAGGCCGTCCATTCCGGGGCCTGCAGCAACAATGTTAGAGATCGGAAAACCTGTATATTTTGAGAGAGCCTCTCGAAGTTCGACTGCATCGGCTGAGGGATAAATGTTTGCCAGAGGGGCTGTATCTCTCAGAACCTGGACAGCTTTCGGAGACGGGCCAAGTGGATTTTCATTTGATCCAAGTTTAATAATTGAGGCAGGCTCAAGTCCGTAGGCCGACGCTATCTCTTCAATAGATTTTCCTGGAACGTACTCTGCAATGTCAAAAATTTCTTTTTTGATGAGTTCAGGTCTGCTCAAGAAAATCAACTACCAGATCAATCTGCTCTTTTGTGATTACAAGTGGAGGAACAAAGCGGAGCACTGAATCCGAAGTACAGTTTAATAAGACCCCATTTTCCCTTCCAAAATCAACAAATTTGCTGCACGGATAATTAATCTCAACCCCTATCAGCAGCCCTTTTCCACGTACTTCGACAATATCATCGCGGTCCATGCTCCTGAGCTTTCCCATAAAATAGGAGCCCATTTCCTTTGAACGCTTGAGAAGTCCTTCTTCCTTAATCACTTCGATCGACGCAAGAGCGGCTGCGCAGGCAAGAGGCCCGCCCCCAAAAGTAGAAGCGTGCTGGCCGCGTCCAAAACTGATCCCTTCCCTGGCTGCAATGGCTCCCATTGGAAAACCCCCACCTAGAGCTTTTGCCATGCACATAATATCAGGTTCGACTTCGAATTGTTCTTTGCAGAACCAGGTCCCTGTCCTGCCAAAGCCTGTCTGTACTTCGTCAAATATCAGAAGAGTGTCAGTTTCATCACAAATTTCCCTGACCTCTCTTAAATATTCCGGATCCGGGACGTTTACTCCGCCTTCTCCCTGAATAGG
>JBNAKO010000224.1:0-12174 GCA_049706495.1 Methanosarcina sp.
CTTGACCAGCTTCACATAGGTACTGTTGTCGGGAAAATGCATGGGGAAAAACATGAGGTTCTGACCCTGCGCGACGAATGTGTACTTGATAAGGTTCCTGCAGATGAAAGCCAGCATATTTTGGCTCAGGACTGGAATGGGCTAAAGCCTATGTTTCCTGTTGCATCCGGTGGGCTTGCTCCAACAATGATCCCTGATCTCTATTCCATTTTCGGAAAAGATGTTATTATGCAGTTCGGAGGTGGGATTCATGCACATCCAATGGGTACGGCAGCAGGCGCTACTGCCTGTAGGCAGGCTCTTGACGCAACTCTTCAAGGAGTTAGTTTGCAGGACTATGCAAAATCCCATAAGGAGCTTGAAGTTGCACTTGAAAAGTGGCTGAAAAAGAAGCAGTGATTAAAGCCGTAATTAAAACTGTAAATTTGTTCAGTTAAAGGTTAAAATTCATCTTTAAAAGCCTGCTAAGATATAACAGGTCACTGAATGAAAACAAAGTATAATGAACCAGATAATTGCAAGGAGCCTGTCTTCAGTGCATACAGAAAACGGAAATAAGTTAAAAACTCTGGTTTGCAGGGTTTCTGAAGCAAATTTCGACGCTGTCCTTGAAAAAGCTGCAGAAATTCTCAGGAATGGAGGTACTGTAGCTTTCCCCACGGAAACAGTATATGGGCTTGGAGCTGATGGATTGAATCCCTATGCTGTGGGGAAGATCTTCAAGGCAAAAAAACGACCTCCTGGAAACCCTCTTAGCCTGCTTGTCTATTCCATGGAAGATGTTCAAAAAGTTGCAAAAAATATTCCTGAAAAAGCCTTAAAGCTCATGGACAATTTCTGGCCTGGACCCCTTACTATCATTCTCGAAAAAAACGATGTTGTACCTGGAATTACCTCCGGAAATCTCCTATCAATAGGGGTGCGGATGCCTGACCATAAAATCCCCCTGGAACTTATAAGAAGGACAGGGACTCCTCTAGCTGCTCCAAGTGCAAACCTTTCAGGCAAACCCAGTCCCACTCTGGCAGGCCATGTTATTGCCGACCTGTCTGGTAGCATAGATGCCATCCTTGACGGGGGGGAAACGGCAATAGGACTTGAGTCAACCGTTATTGACATAACTGTAGAGCCCCCACTGGTGCTCAGACCTGGAGCCATAGGAATTTCCGACCTTGAAACTATTATAGGAAAAGTAAAAGAATTCAAGTCCGGGGATAATGAGGATAAGCCCGGGACCTCAGAATCGCAGATAAAACAATATGAAAGTCAGAAACTTAACCATTATACTCCTGACACAAAAGTAGTGCTTATTGAAGGACAAACAGAAACAGTTTCTGAAAAAATTGCAGAATTATTTGAAGAATACAAAAACAAAGGCCAGAATACAGGTTTTTTACTTAGCGAAGAAAATTTAAATCTGCTTTCTTTAAAAGGTTTAAATCTCGAAGAGTATTTTGTGCTCGGGTCTGCGAAGCAGCCCGAAGTAGCTGCCAGAAAGCTTTTTGAAGGGCTAAGAGATCTGGACAGAAAAGGGCTGGATGTAATTCTAGCTGATGGTTCTTTCAGCCAGTCAGGACTTGGCACTGCTCTGATGAACAGGTTAAGAGAAGCAGCCTTCTTAAAATATATTGTTTAAATCCAATTATCTCTTTATTAAATTTTTCTTTATATTCTACAAAGCAAAGACAAGGTAATGAAAGCGTGTTCAGAAATATAGGCCTGGTTTGTAGATTAAGTGATAGAATTACTGATAAAATTACTGATATAATTACAAATAGAATCGGTTGATAAAGTGACTTAATTAAACCAGCTAAATTAATAATAAACCAAGCAAATAACGAATTTACTTAAGTAAATCGAATTAATTTAATTTTAAAAGGAAAGAGGGATTGTTTGAAAGTTGAAAAGAAAAAGAACCTGGTAAAAAATCGTGCTTATAAAAAAGTTATGTGGCAGAATAAACGGATAAACAAAATAAACTTTATTGTGTTAGCTGCAGGGTTACTTCTAATTCTGCTTGGCAGAGAAGAAGTAGGCAATTATGTTCTCTGGGCCGGAATATTCGTCTTTTTTTCAACAGCCGTATCAGGTATTTTAGCATCAAGTTCTTTCCGAAGACAGAGGTAATTAAACCAATTCAAACTTCCATTCAAATCAATCTAAAAATCCAATCTTAAATTCAATTAACTTTCATTTTACATCTTTCCAGTAAAGGGATTCTCAAATGGGCGAAACAATTGCAAGTAAAGAAATGCATGAATATTTTGACGAACTTGAATCAAGGTTGAAAGAGGCAATTAAGGCTGCAAACAAAGCACGAGCCCGTGGAGGGGATCCCAAACCTGTAGTAGAAATCCCTCTTGCAAAAGACCTTGCTGACAGGGTTGAAAACCTTATCGGGGTTGAAGGAGTTGCTGCAAAAATCCGAGAACTTGAAACTAAAATGTCAAGGGAAGAAGCTGCTCTGGAAATAGGGAAACAGGTAGCTGAAGGAGAAGTCGGATCCTTTACAACAAAAAAAGATGCAGTTGAGGCTGCAATTCGGGTTTCTATGGCTACCCTTACTGAAGGAGTAGTTGCAGCCCCTATTGAAGGAATTGACAAGGTTGAACTTGGAAAAAACGATGATGGTTCACAGTATATCCGAATTTTTTATTCCGGGCCTATTCGAAGTGCAGGAGGCACGGCCCAGGCTTTGTCTGTGCTTGTCGGGGATTATGTAAGGCGCGGGATCGGGATTGCTCCATATAAAGCAAGGGATGAAGAAGTGGAGAGGTATGTTGAAGAGATTTTGCTTTACAAAAAAGTTGCAAGCTTGCAGTATACGCCCTCTGAAGATGAAATCCGCTTGATAGTAAGAAATTGCCCTGTCTGTATAGATGGAGACCCGACAGAAGAAGCTGAAGTAGAAGGTCACAGAGATCTTGAAAGGATAGGTACAAATCGCGTCAGGGGCGGCATGTGTCTTGTACTTGCCGAAGGACTTGCTCTTAAAGCCCCGAAAGTTAAGAAACATGTAAATAAGCTAAATATGGATGGGTGGGACTGGCTGGAAACCCTTATAGGGGGTGCAAAAAGTGGAGGCGACGAAGAGGACGAACAGAAGAATAAGATAAAACCCAAAGATAAGTATATAAGAGACCTGATAGCAGGGAGGCCTGTTTTTTCACATCCCTCAAGGCCCGGGGGGTTCAGGCTCAGATACGGGCGGTCAAGAAACACTTCTTTTGCCTCTGCTGGAATTAATCCTGCCAGCATGGTTTTGCTAGACGACTTCATTACCAACGGGACTCAGCTTAAAGTTGAGAGGCCTGGAAAAGCTGCAGCAATGTCTGCAGTAGATTCCATTGAAGGGCCAACAGTCCGGCTCTATTCCGGAGACCTCGTCCGTATAGATGATATTAAAGAAGCCTATGAAATTCGCTCCCAGGTGGAATTTATAGTGGATATAGGGGAAATCTTGATTAATTACGGGGATTTCCTGGAAAACAACCACCCTCTTATGCCCTCACCTTATGTCTATGAGTGGTGGTTTTATGATTACGAAGCAGCCTGTTCGGAAGAAATTTCGGAAAATGAATTAAAAAATCCTTCTGCTGCCCTTGCTCTCAGGCTTGCTCAGGAATATAATGTACCTTTACATCCGAAGTTTACCTACCTCTGGCATGACATAACCCGAAATGAGTTTGAAGCTCTTAGGAAGTTTGTAAGTGAAAATGGAGAATTTTCAGCCGAAACAGGGATTCTAAGCCTTCCTCTGGAAGTTTCTCTGCAACAAGGTATCAAATATACACTTGAAAGGCTTCTTGTGCTCCATAGAGTGAAAAACGAGAAAATTCTAATAGAAGATGCTCTTCCTTTCATCCTTTGCCTTGGAATTGACTATAATCTGAGAGAAAAGTCCAGGATGCCTGATACTGATAATATGGTAGATGCTGCAGCCTTGCTGAGTGGTTTTAAAGTGCTTCCAAGAGCTCCTTCGAGAATAGGAGCAAGAATGGGGAGACCTGAGAAATCCGACCTGCGCAAAATGTCCCCCGCGGCTCAGGTCCTCTTTCCTATAAGTAATGCAGGAGGAATTACCCGAAATCTGGTTAATGCTTCGGATTATTCGGCTTCTATGAATGGGAAAATTGGAGAGATTGAAGTTGAGTTAGGGATCAGGAAATGCCCTGTATGTGGAAAAGAGACCCATTTTTGGCGCTGTGAATGTGGAGAATACACGAATCCCAAACTTTTTTGTGTCCGCTGCAAAATAGATGTAAAAGGAGCTGAGACCTGCCCTAAATGCGGAAGAAAGCCAACCTCAGTTGCAAATGTTAAACTGGATTTTCGTTCTATTTATAAGCAGGCTTTTGAAAATGTTGGGGAAAGGGAAAAAATGGATGTGATCAAAGGGGTAAAAAGACTCATGAATGGGCAGATGACCCCTGAACCTCTGGAAAAGGGTATTTTGCGGGCAAAGCATGATGTTTTTATTTTTAAAGACGGGACTGTGCGCTATGATATGTCGGATATCCCTCTTACGCATATTCGAGCTGATGAATTGGGAATTACAGCATCTAAACTCTGGGAACTCGGTTATAGGGAAGATATTTATGGAAAAATTCTTGAAAGAGACGACCAGGTTGTTTGTTTAAAGGTTCAGGATCTTGTAATTTCTTATGATGGAGCTGGTTATATGCTGCGTACCGCAAGATACGTGGATGATCTGCTTGTTAAATATTATAAAGTCGAACCTTATTACAATGCCCAGAACATCCAGGACCTTGTTGGAGTATTATTAATAGGGCTTGCTCCGCATACTTCAGCAGGTGTGCTTGGGCGCCTTATAGGGTTTACGAAAGCGTCGGTAGGTTATGCTCATCCTTTTTTCCATGCTTCAAAACGTCGGAACTGTGATGGGGATGAAGACTGTATTATGCTCCTGATGGATGGAATCCTTAATTTTTCAAGGTCTTATCTTCCGGATAAAAGAGGAGGGAAAATGGATGCTCCTCTTGTGCTTACTACAAGGATTGATCCGAAAGAAGTGGATAAAGAGGCGCACAATATAGATGTTTGCGGCCGCTATCCGCTTTCCTTTTACAAGGCTACACAGGCGATTAAAAATCCTACTGAGCTTGAAAAACTAATAGACCTGGTCAGTAGTCGGCTAGGAACTCCTGAGCAATACGAACATTTTATGTTTACACACGATACAACGGATATTGCTGCAGGGCCTCTTAATTCCTCATATAAGACTCTTGGGAGTATGATTGAAAAAATGGAGGCTCAACTTTCTTTGGCTTCCAAGATCCGGGCAGTCGATGCTCCAGATGTAGCTGAAAGAGTACTTAAATCCCATTTTTTGCCTGATTTGCTTGGAAATCTCCGTTCATTTTCCAGACAGCGAATGCGCTGTATTAAATGTGGAGAAAAATTCAGGCGGCCTCCATTAACAGGAGCATGTCCCAAATGCGCAGGCAATGTTGTATTGACAGTGCATGAAGGAGCTGTACGAAAATATCTTGAAATTTCAAAAGAGATCGGGGAAAGATATGGGGTTTCCAGCTATACAAGACAAAGGATAGAGCTTTTAGATAATGATATTTGTTCTTTATTTGAAAATCATAAAGTTAAGCAGTTAGGTCTTTCAGATTTCATGTCCGGATCGCGCACTGACTAAAGATGGGGATTTGCCCTTACAATAGAAAAAAAATTCCTTGATTTGAAAAGAAAAGCTAGGGCAGCTTAATACGCTGAGAACAAAAACATTTTATTAATTAATTCCCTGATCTTTCTATATATAATCGTACTTATCTTTAAAATAAACAGTTCATTCTTCCCTAACATTTCTTTATAGGCAAAAGCCTATCTATTTAAAAAAATATCTTACTATGGATTTAACACCCAATTATATAAATCAAATTTTATATATAAAGGATCTGTTTAATTATCTATAGTTTCTTCTCACCTGATTTTTTAACAATGTCCGGGCAATTTTCTACCTTAAATTATATCCCTTGTTTATTATTGTTTTTATTCAAGAGACAGCCCTAATGAATTGATTTGCTTTATAAGTTCTGTAAAACTTTCAATCTCTAAAGCTACAACTTCATCTTTAGTCATGCCTATAGACATTTCCCCATCAACAGAAAGACGTTCCGGGCCTCTTCTAACAAGTCTCTCAATTCCATCTCTTCTAAGTGCTTCTTTAACTTCCGTATCATGGACAAAAGCTCTTCCGGGAATAAAAACAGTATCTGTTACTTCTGAGAGATCCAGGTTTTTGAAATCTTCTACCGTAACAAGGCATCCTATATCTTTTTTTAGAGGAACTATATTTACACTACCGCCAAGAGCATCAAAGATTTCTGTTAATCTTGGAGCTGCTGCCTGGCCTGTAATAATAGTAGCTTTTTTTGTGATCTTTGGAAGTTTCATAAGGGCTTCAGGAATATTCCGAATCGCAAATGGAGAGCCGATTAAAGGATCTTCAAGTGGAGTTCCTGTAATTCGAATAGAGGGGTATTTACTGGCAGAATTACGCACTATTTCGGTAAATTCTTCAACTGTGTGGGGAAGAATTCCTGAGAGGATAGGTGCATTATTAAGAATAAGTCCATTTTCAAAAAAGTTTGCAAACCGCATTAATATGGCTCCCTTTACTCCCATTGTTACCAGGTCATTGAGGGTTTTATCAAGAACTTCTCCATCATTAACCCCTGGAATTAAAACTATTGCTCCATAGACCTCACAATGAGCACAGAAATCTCTAAGAACCTGCAAAGAAGCTTCTGGTTCCGGATCCTTCATATATTCAGCCCTTAATGCAGGATCAGTTGCAAAGACTGTGAAACTTACTTCCGTAACCCCATTGTTAATGTAAAAAAGAGCATCATCAGGCTTGCTAAAACCTTTTCCACTTGTGTATCCAAGATGTATTGGGATCTTAAACTGAGACAGAAAAGCAACAAGATTCTTCAATTCAGGGTAACAGCTTAAGTCTCCTCCACCGCTGACTGCGAATTTTTCTACCTCACCTGTTGCAAAATACAGTTTTTGTGCAGTTTCTTCCAGTACCATCTGAAGAGGTTTGAAGCCAGAATACGATTCTCTTATACTCCGGGTGCAGTAATCGCATCCTTTTTTAAAGGGAAGACAGTACTTACAACCAAGAGGCTGAGTCTCTTTTACTTTCTTGAAATAACAGTACTTGCAAAACCCTTTGCAGTCTATCCCTGGATTTCCACCTACGTCGACAACTACTTCCATATTAAAGTTTCGTATTACCAGAATATTACTAAATCTTTTTGGTATGAGTTTTAAATTAAAAATCTACATATAAAAAAAATTAATTCCATTTTCGTATTTTCTTAAAAATAAATTTTATTGAGTTGACATGACTATTTTTAGCCGCTTTAAGTAACATTTAAAATTGATTTTTCTATTGATACCGTTTTTTTATATAATTATACTAAAATAGATTTGACCTTAATAAAATAAGTTTTAAAAAAATACATCAATTCATCTAGCGGAGAACACAAAAGATTTAAGTACCTTCTAAACGAATGAGATTTCATTGGGAAAGTGGACACTTAAAAACGACGCGGTACTTGATTATTGGGTGCAAAAGCACTCAAATAGGTGACCGATCCCAAAAATGACTTTAATAAATTAAGGAGGAAATTAAAGTGTCTGACACAGTAGACATCTACGACGACAGAGGAAAACTGCTCGAGAGCAATATAGACATTATGTCCCTTGCTCCAACAAGAAACGCAGCAATTCAAAAGATCATCTCTGACACCAAGAGGTCAGTTGCAGTCTCCCTCGCAGGTATTCAGGGCGCACTTGCCAGTGGCAAGATGGGCGGAAAAGGCCGTCAGATTTTGGGCCGTGGACTTAACTATGACATTGCAGGCAATGCTGATGCAATTGCAGAAAGTGTTAAAAACTATGTCCAAGTCAATGAAGGCGACGATACAAACATCATCAAAGTAAAGGGTGGAAAGAGCCTTCTTATCCAGGTCCCAGAATCCAGAATGAAGGCAGGTGCTGACTACATGTCTGCAACCACAGTTGGTGCAGCAGCAGTTACTCAGGCTCTTATTGATATGTTCGGAACCGACATGTATGATGCCCCTATTGTAAAAGCCGCTGTTTGGGGAAGCTACCCACAGACAATGGACTTAATGGGTGGAATGGTTCAGAGCATTCTGAGTATCCCCCAGAACAACGAAGGTCTTGGCTACTCCCTCAGGAACATCATGGCCAACCACGTTGCAGCAATTACCAACCGCTCTGCAATGAATGCATCAGCTCTTTCTTCTATCTATGAACAGTCCGGTATCTTCGAGATGGGTGGAGCAGTTGGTATGTTCGAGAGACATCAGCTCCTCGGGCTTGCATATCAGGGCCTTAACGCCAACAATATCCTATACGATATCGTAAAGGAAAATGGCAAAAACGGAACAATCGGAACCGTTATCCAGTCCGTTGTAGGTAGGGCAATTGAAGACGGGGTTATTTCCGTTGACAAGACAGCTCCCTCGGGATACAAATTCTATAAGGCAAATGACGTCCCACTGTGGAACGCCTATGCAGCAGCCGGTACTCTTGCAGCCACCTTTGTAAACTGTGGTGCAGGACGTGCAGCTCAGAACGTTTCCTCAACACTTCTCTACTTCAACGATATACTTGAGAAGGAAACCGGTCTCCCAGGATGCGACTATGGTAAAGTACAGGGTGTCGCAGTAGGGTTCTCATTCTTCAGCCACTCAATTTATGGTGGCGGTGGACCTGGTGTCTTCAACGGTAACCACGTCGTTACCAGGCACTCCAGAGGATTTGCAATTCCTTGCGTATGTGCAGCAGTTGCTCTGGATGCAGGTACCCAGATGTTCCCAATTGAGGCAACATCCGGCCTGATCGGTGACGTATTTGGTTCAATACCAGAATTCAGCCAGCCAATTAAGGCAGTTGCAGGAGCGCTCTAAACAATAATTTAAAAGGTCTAACGATGTCAGACTCTGCTTCAAATAAAGAAGATTCTATTCAAATCGAAATCTTTCCCAGTAGAATCCTGTCCCCTGAAACAGCTCAGAAACTCATGGTTGAGCTCTATAAGGTGGATGGGATAATCCGCGTCATGGTGCAGGGCCCAACGTTACCTGAAAAGGTTTCTTACGGCCCGGGAACCGGGGAAAAGGTGGAACATCCACTAAGAAAGCCTATTCAGATCGGAGATCAAGTTATTGAATTAAAGATCAGTGTAGGCAGGATCAGGCTCGAACTTGAAAACGTCGAAGCTAAAGAAAAAGTCAGGGAAGTATGCGAAAGATTGCTCCCATTCTCTTTTGAATTCAGAGAAGGATATTTCTTTAGGAGGAAGCCTACTGTAACTGACTATGCCAAACTTGGTCCTGAAGCAGACCCTCGCTTGCTTGGTATGGTTGATCCTAAAGCCAAGATACATAAACTCGTTTTTATTGAGAAGCAAGAGAAAGAAGAGAAAAAAAAGGATAAAGATGAGTGAAAAAGCATGATGATCGATCGGGAAACGCAAGTAGTTGACTGCAGATGCGGTGCAGGACTTGGCAGAGGAGGAGGACTTGCCCAAAGAGGCACTCTCTCGGAAGCAGGTCGTGCAGATGTTATAGCTATTGCGATGAGTCCCGGCCAGAGACATATTACAAAGCCTGTATGTGAAATCACATATGGAATGAGAAAAGAAAACATTCAGGTAAGTGTACTGGTACTCTACGCAGGTTCCGGAATTCCTGAATCAGGAATGAGGACAGGATCTTTTGTTTTGAGTCCGGTAGAAGTCTCACAGATTGAAATGCATAAGCTGGCTGTTATTCATTTAGGAAATATAAAGGACCATGTTATAAGAAAAGCCAGGGAAATCCTGAGCCAGGCCAATATCCCGGCAATTATAGTTAGCCAGATTCCGGTAGATTTTGAGGATTTTGCAGAAGCAGGGATAAAGACGAGATTAGTAATGCCAAGGGATGAAAATATTCTTACAAAGGGAATTGTGATGGATATGGTAAGCGGAGTCACACGCGGCGACTTCTGTCCCAGGGATAAGCTAAACTTAATCATAAAAGATGTCAAGGCTACATTAGACCTATTAGAAAATCATAAAGGAGTTGCATGAGATGGCTTACGAAGCACAATTTTATCCAGGCGCAACATCAGTTGGCGCTAACAGAAGAAAACACATGTCTGGAAAACTTGAGAAACTCAGGGAAATTTCAGACGAAGACTTAACCGCAGTTCTCGGACACCGTGCCCCAGGAAGCGACTACCCAAGCACCCACCCACCACTTGCAGAGATGGGAGAGCCCGCAGACTCAATCCGTGAGACTGTTGAAGCTACACCTGGTGCAAAAGCTGGAGACAGGGTCAGGTACGTTCAGTTTGCTGACTCAATGTACAATGCACCTGCTACCCCATACTTTAGATCATACTTTGCAGCAATCAACTTTAGAGGTGTAGACCCAGGTACCCTTTCCGGTCGTCAGATTGTTGAAGCCCGTGAAAGAGATATGGAACAGTGCGCAAAGGTTCAGATGGAAACCGAAATGTCTGACCACGCCCTCGCAGGCATGCGTGGTGCAACTGTGCACGGTCACTCTGTCCGTCTTCAGGAAGACGGTGTAATGTTCGACATGCTTGACAGGAGAAGACTCGAAAACGGCACCATCATCATGGACAAGGACCAGGTTGCAATTCCACTCGACAGGAAAGTAGACCTCGGCAAGCCAATGTCCAGTGAGGAAGCCGCAAAGAGAACCACCATCTACCGTGTGGACAATGTAGCCTTCAGAGACGATGCAGAAGTCGTTGAATGGGTACAGAGAATCTTCGACGAAAGAACAATATACGGATTCCAGCCGAAATAAGGTGATCACCATGGCAGCAGATATTTTCTCAAAATTCAAGAAGTCAATGGAAGTCAAGTTCACACAGGAATTTGGTTCAAACCAGCAGTCCACTAAGGATATCACCGACAAAACAGAAAAGTTCCTGAGACTTGGTCCTGAGCAGGACGTCAGAAAAGTCGAAATGATTAAAGCCGGAAAGGAGATTGCAGAGAAGAGAGGCATTGCATTCTACAACCCAATGATGCACTCAGGTGCTCCCCTTGGACAGCGTGCAATTACTCCTTACGTCATCTCCGGAACTGACATTGTTGCAGAACCAGATGACCTGCACTATGTAAACAACGCTGCAATGCAGCAGATGTGGGATGACATCAGGAGAACCTGTATTGTCGGTCTTGACCTTGCTCACGAGACTCTCGAGAAGAGGTTAGGTAAGGAAGTTACCCCAGAAACCATCAACCACTACCTTGAGGTGCTCAACCACGCCATGCCTGGTGCAGCAGTAGTTCAGGAAATGATGGTTGAAACCCACCCTGCCCTTGTAGACGACTGTTACGTTAAAGTCTTCACAGGCGACGACACACTTGCAGACGAAATCGACAAACAGTTCCTGATTGACATCAATAAGATGTTCCCTGAAGAACAGGCAGCCCAGATTAAGGCCTCCGTCGGCAAGACTTCCTGGCAGGCAATCCACATCCCAACAATTGTCTCCAGAACAACTGACGGTGCTCAGACCTCCAGATGGGCAGCTATGCAGATCGGTATGTCCTTCATCTCCGCATACGCAATGTGTGCTGGTGAAGCAGCAGTCGCTGACCTGTCCTTCGCTGCAAAGCACGCAGCCCTTGTCTCAATGGGTGAAATGCTTCCAGCAAGACGTGCCCGTGGACCAAACGAGCCCGGTGGACTTTCCTTCGGTCACCTCTCTGATATCATTCAGACAAGCAGGACCTCTGAAGACCCAGCAAAGATCTCTCTTGAAGTAGTCGGCGCAGGCTGTATGCTTTACGACCAGATCTGGCTCGGATCCTACATGTCCGGTGGTGTCGGATTCACACAGTATGCAACAGCTGCATACACTGATGATATCCTTGACAACAACGTGTACTACAACGTTGACTACATCAACGACAAGTACAACGGTGCCGCAACCGTCGGTAAGGACAACAAAGTAAAGGCAAGCCTTGATGTCGTAAAGGACATCGCAACTGAGTCCACAATCTACGGTATCGAGACCTACGAGAAATTCCCAACAGCCCTTGAAGACCACTTCGGTGGATCCCAGAGAGCAACC
>JBNAKO010000225.1:0-22255 GCA_049706495.1 Methanosarcina sp.
GCAACTCCTGTACCCATCCCGAACACAGTAGATAAGCCTGTCCACGTTCCTTACTGTACTGAAGTACGCGAGTCTTCGGGAACTCTGGATCGCTGCCATACTCACCTTATAATACTTTAACAATAATTTATGACTTTTCTAAATTATTTTTTTCCTTTTCAGAATATCTGAATACTTTGCTTAATTTCTGAATATTTTTCTGATTCTTTTTTTGATCTTTTCTATCTTTTAGATCTAATTTTCCTAAATCTTAATTTTTAAATGCATTTATTTACTTTTCATAAATCTAATCTGCTTGAGCGAAGCAAGATTTTTCTGAATCTTTTTAATTTTCTAATCTAATGAAAACAATTAATCTTAATTAATTTCTAAATTAATTGTTAAATATTCTATTATTAATCTTTAGAATTCTTTTTGGTAATAACCCTAATATTGATTTCTGGATTATTAATTGCCTTTTATTTTTGTAAATTTATTCTTTTTAAGAGCAATAAGTTTTCTATATAAAAATTTTCAGAATATCAAAGCTAATTTTTAGGATCTTAAAAATTGAATATCAATGATTTTAATTATAAATTCTTCATTATCTAATAATATGATATATTAAATAAAAATATATTTTCAATTAAGCTTAGAGTCAATAGGATTTTAAGAAAAAAATAACAATTATTGCTAAAATCTATTTTATAAAAGGAAAAAGAAAGGAATCAGGCAGAGGAAAGTGCCACAATGGCTTCTGCCAGATCCCCATTTGAGTTCTTTAAAGCTTCCCTGGCTTTTTCTTCAGAAACGCCGGTCTGCTCCATTACGAGTTTTATATCTTCAGCGGGAATTTCGAGTTCTTTGGGGACTTCTTTTGCGTCACCTACAATCTGGTAGGTATCCGAACCCTGGACTCTCATTATAGTGACGTTTGCATTCTCTATTATAATATTAGAATCTGCAGTCTTTATAACTACTTCCTGGACATCATTGAGCTCTTTAACATCAATCCCCATCTGTTTCATCATTTGCTTCATCTTAGCCGGGTTCATTCCCCGGCCTCCCACGCCTCCCATTCCTGGAAACATAAGTTAACTTCTCCTTTGTTTTTATTTTCATTTGCTTCTTCAGGTAGGGCTTTTATGCCCCCAGCGCGGCCTATTCTCGCTTAATGACATCCACCGCAGGTTCCGCATCCGCCGCCGCCTGCTGTTGGGTTGCGAATAAGGAATCCCTTTCCATTTTCATCTTCAATGAAATCGATGCTGCCGTCAGAGAAGCTTTTTTCAATTTCTTTGTTCATAACGAGTTTAATCCCGTTGCTTTCCATAGTCACATCGTCGTCTTTTACCTCATCATCAAAGGCTAATCCATACTGAACCCCGCTGCAGGCAACCCCTGCAACAAAGACTCTAAGAGCAAGTCCAGGCTTATCTTCCTGCTCGAGCAGGGTCTTCAGTTCTGAAGCAGCTTTTTCTGTTACTTCTATCATTTATGCACCTCTTATCGCTTTTAATAATCTTTGAAACTTAAGTTGTTTTCTATAAGATGTCATCCGTTACAGCTTACAGATAATTTTCAAACATTATATATTCTTGCATCTTATACACACAACATGTATGTATAATTACGCTTTAACCTGAAAAAGACTTATTCACAGGAATTTTTGGGAGAGCAGGATCAGGATCCCCCCTTTAAGAATCCGAATCTTCTGCTAATATATAAATATATTTTCTATTTTATATATTTTTCTTCCCATATTTCTCTATACACTTTTCTCAGACAAATTCTGCATCTTCATCTATGGGCTCTTCAAGGACTTTTGCATTATAAGCATTGATTTCTATAGAATTACGTTTCCCTTTTATTTCCCATACAGGAATATATACAAGTTCCATATCAAGTTTTACTTCTTCAGGTTTTGGCCTTATACTCCTCTGTTCATAAATAATTGCCTGTCCTTCCATATTATTAAAACGCAGTTCACGGGTATTTTCTTCTATAATCAAGTCGAGGAGGATTTTCTCTGCCTGTCTTTTATCCACATTCTGTCTTTTAATTTCATACGGCACTGCCGGAATCTTTGTAGGGGTACCAAGCCCTTCAATCTCTATTTTTTCCCTCGATTTATTCAAAGCATTAAGAAGACCTTTACCTTCTCCTTCAATACTTAAGACTTTTGATCTGAAGCGTTTTTCTGCGTCAACATTATATTTGTATTTCCAGAAAGGCACGAATTTCAATACCACATCTTTCGGACTGCTGAGATGAGGTTTTGCAATAGAAATTGCCTGGTCTTTGGTAATCCTTGGCTCAACTGAATGAATATTTAATATTTCATAATCATCTATTTTTAAATCGTCTGTCTGTTCCGGATTTTCTGAGTCACCTTCAGATGTTTGCAATAACGGCCTTAAACCAAAAGGCTTATTTTCCTTATGTGTTGGCAGGACTTGAGGCTGCATACCTTTTCTTTCTAAACGTCTTTCCTGTAAAGGTTCATAAGATTCATATACAGGCTCACAGCTCTGTGTTTTGGGAAACTCCTGAGAGCTTCTAAAATCCTTTTCTCCAGCAAATTTCATAGCTGTTTGGCTGGATGAAAAAGGAATTTCACTTGTTAGCAGGGTTTCTGGTTCAAAAAGAGGGCTTATGGTTTTCCTTTCAATATTTGTAAGGACAGCCTTCCCTATCTGAAGGGCAAGCTCATCCCTATCCCATATGTAAATTCCAAGATCAGCCGCATAATTTATGACTTCGTTTGGAATTTTCTGAATAATCACATAAATGCCAGTACATTTTCCGACCTTTTCGGAAAACGTTTTTATTTCTTCATAATTTGGCCGCAAGGCACATTTTACGTATGCCTGATGCCCATTTTTTTCTACAAGAATTTCGCACTGGCTAGATATTATTACTTTGTACCCGGATGATTTGAAGATGTCTACAAGGATGTCTAAAAGGTCTTGCTGCATGATTCTCACTTTCTTATATTCTGCACACCTAAAATACTTTATGTTACACTTAAAATATAATAATTTTTTAACTTTTTTTAATCCGATTTTCTTCTTTTTTTGCGAAGCTTATGTTATTCTTTCCTAAGACGTACACTATTTAAGAAATCACATCCTAATCAAGTATGTATGAGTGGGATACGGCTTGGAGCAGATTCTTTTTCTACATATGAAGAAGGAATAAAAAGAGAATGGATTATAGGAAACGGGCTTGGAGGATATGCTTCCTCTACAGTTATAGGAGCCGGGGCAAGGACTTATCATGGATTGCTTGTGGCAGCCCCTGAAAATTCTCCTGACAGAATTTTATTGCTTTCTTCTCTGGATGAAGAAATTTCTATAGATGAAGACGTCTATCGCCTTGCAACACATAAATATCCTGGCACTGTTTTCCCTACAGGTTATAATTACCTTTCAAAATTTATCCTTTCCCCTTTTCCCCTCTGGGTTTATCAGACTGATGTTCTTACAATAAAGAAGAAAGTTTTCATGATCCATAAAAGTAATACAACCTGTATTCTTTATGATATCAAGTCCAGAAAAGAAGGTGCCCTTTTACGAATTTTTCCTCTCATAAATTCCAGAAATTTTCATTTTACAGCCCATTCCGACAACCTCTCTTTTTCTCAAAAGCCAAATTCCTCAGGAGTGGAAATTGAAAGTTCTAACGGATTTTCACTCTCGCTTTCATCCAATCTGCACTATCATCCGGATCCTAAATGGTATTATAACTTTGAATATGATGCTGAAAAAGAAAGAGGCCTGGATTTTCAGGAAGATAACTTTAATCCGGGATATTTTGAAAGCAAACTTAAGCTTGGGACCTCTCATTTGTTTGTTGCGGCTTCAACAGGGAATGTCACTTCTCTTTCCCTTGAGCAGGTCCAGGAACTTTATACAAGAGAAGTTTATCGACAGAACTTACTTACTTTCAATTCAAGGCTTACAGAGCCCTTTGCTTTAAAACTTCTAAGTGCAACGGACTCGTTTATAGTGAAAAAACCTTCTTCCGGAGAAAGTACAATTATTGCGGGGTATCACTGGTTTGCTGACTGGGGCCGTGATACAATGATTTCCCTGCCAGGCTTGCTTTTGATTCCTCGCCGTTTTGAAGAAGCCAAATATATCCTCAAAAACTTTGCGAGGCACACCCGAAAAGGTCTGGTCCCAAACGCTTTCTTTGCCCTGCGTGGAAAGCCGGTTTATAATACGGTGGATGCCTCACTCTGGTTTATCCAGGCAATTGGGCGCTATTTTGCATACACAAGGGATTTCCTCTTCCTTTCGGAAATATGGGATACCATTGAAGATATTATAGATAATTACAGCAAAGGTACCGACTTTGGGATTGGTATGGACTCGGATTACCTTATCCGGCACGGCCCTCAGTTAACCTGGATGGACGCTAAAATTGGAGAGCAATCTATAACGCCACGAGAAGGTAAAGCCTGTGAGATCAATGCACTCTGGTACAATGCCCTGAAAACGGCCTCTAATCTAGGGAGCTTGATTGGCAAAGATGTTTCTTCCTATGAAGCCCTTGCAGCAAAAGTTGCTTTGAGTTTTGATGCCCTGTTCTGGAATCCCGAAACCGAATGTCTCTTTGACGTGATATATCAGGACAACGAAGGAAATCAGGTTAAAGACCCTGCAGTCCGACCTAACCAGATTTTTGCAGTAGCCCTCCCATATACCATGCTTTCCTATGAAAAGGAAAAAGCTGTAGTAAACAGAGTTGAAAAAGACCTTCTGACTTCTTTTGGGCTCAGGACTCTTTCAAAAGATCATCCTCTATATCAAGGGAATTATTATGGAGATGTGACAGCCAGAGACTCGGCATATCATAATGGAACTATCTGGCCCTGGCTTCTTGGAGCCTATGTGAAAGCATATAGAAAAGTCAATAATTATTCAAAAAAGAGCCTTGAAGACATGCGAGCTCTTTTGCAGGGTTTTGATATGCACCTTGAGACTGCAGGTATAGGCACTATTTCTGAAGTTTTTGATGGAGATTACCCTTACACACCTGGAGGCGCTATTTCTCAGGCCTGGAGTGTTGCAGAAATTCTCAGGGCATATGTAGAGGATGTCCTTGGGGTCAAACCTTAAAGAGAAGGTTTTTACTTTAAGCTTTTGTCTTTTCAATTAAAAAGCTTAATTTGAGCTGTTCCTTCGTTTTAAGCTTTTTTCCTTTACAATTAAATTCTTTTTTATTCATACCCTGTCATTTCATACTATGTCTTCTGTTTATATGCCCGATTTTTAAAATGACAAACGTGAACCAGGAACTTTTTTTATTAAATTTTTCCTGGCTAGTGTTTACTTTCCTTTTTATACTAGTTTTGCAATTTATCTGCCATGATTGAATTTAGTACTCTAAAATATGAAAATGGCCTTATCCTCGCTGTTGTTCAGGATCAGCTTAGCAAGGAAGTCTTAATGTGCGCTTATATGAACCGTACAGCCCTTGAGAAAACTGTGGAGACCGGAATTGCACATTTCTGGAGCCGAAGCAGGCAGGAATTATGGAAAAAAGGAGAAACTTCAGGTCATTTTCAGAAAGTAAAAGAAATAAGAATTGACTGTGATATGGATTCAATTCTTTTGCTGGTAGAACAGTTAGGAGGAGCCTGCCATATGGGTTACAGATCCTGTTTCTACAGAAATATTGAAGGAAAAATTATAGGCGAAAAAGTCTTTGAGCCTGGAGATGTTTACTAAATCTACTAATAAATTTTGTCAATTACTGGAAAAAAATAATCTTTAAAGAATTGGTATTTCCCTATATTATCTATAGTAATTATTCACAGCAGTAGTTCCAAGCTAAATATACACTGATTCTATAACTCTTAGCAACAGATTTTTTCTTTATGAGGATATACCGGTCAAATATCAAATTTAATTTTTAATATTTCACATTCCGGCATATTTTTAATTTCTACGCCTTTGGGAGTTCCCGATATCTCTACACTATTAAATTCATTAGAACCGCAAAGTACATCTTGATTCGGGTGTGTGCCAGGTGTAATCTCGCAACTAAGAATAGTTCTTTTGCCAGCTGATACTACAATCGGAAGCCTTGGGGATGCAGGATGGTTTTTCGGAAGGACGATTAAGGGGGACCTCATTTCTCGGATCATGAATAGGATACATTTAAGCCCTTTTTCAGTTTTTTCGTCCGTAGAAAAAGCAGAAGCAACAATCAGGTCATAAGGCTCCAATCCGAGCACAATCTCTTCATTTTCGGTTTCCAGAAAGAATTGCCCATTCTGGCCTACTTTTACGATCGCCACTGTTCCTGCTGTTCCGCGCAGGAAAAGTAATTCATCCTCATCCAGTGGGATGTCTTTACACAAGGTCGACTCTTGCATATTAAAAAGAAGTATCTAAAAATCCAATCCCAGATCCAGCAGTTTCAGGATTGTGATACATTACTGGACTGGCAGGAGGGGCACTTTACATTCTTGCCAATGCCCTTGAATTTATTTCCACAGTCCTTGCATTCATAATCTTTAACCGGCAATTTTCCTTCCATATCGAAATCAAAAGCGTCTCCAACACTACACATAGTTATCACCTTACGATTTTATTAGTCGGGATATTATAATTATATACCCCTTATATTATTACTCATACTTCTCTAATTAATATCTTTCCATATTTCTGTCAGGCAATTTCTAACTTCATCTGTCTTCCAGGTTTGTCTTTTTCCGTAAAATAGCCCTGATTTAAATTTAAAATTTTAAATTTTAAATTTTATCTTTACTTTAGAGATTTTTATTTTCTTTAATTTAAAAAAAGTTGTAAAAAGTTATATTATATAATCTCAAGTTTATCATAAATTATTTCTTAATAGTATATTGGCTTAGGATATCGATTTTTAAGTTTAAAGCATAAAATAATGACAAAAATCAATTTTATAAATTTATTCATTTATAAAGCCGGTTATTAAGATATATGCTCTAGTAAGTATGAATGCTGCAGTTCAATAAGGAATGATTGTTGATAAATAGTGTCAAATTCTTTATTGTCCCTTTGTATTCAGCTATTTTGAATGACCTTAATTTATAGTTATGGTTATTTTTATTGGAAAAATTAGAGAAAAGTGGTTTTCGGGATAAGAGAAAAGGTGTCAAATTAAGGAAAATAGTTCAACTTTTTGACACCATAATATTGATTTTTATTTAGTGTGGCTAATTTAGATGTACCAGAAATGAGCTAGCTCAAAGGATACCGGATTTGACCTGAGATGAAAAGATTAAGGAAATTATTTTTAAGGTATCTCATTCTCCCATTTAAGCTATTTTTGCCCGATAAGCCAAACTTGGCGTATCGGTGTTTTTGCCTAAGGTTAGACTGTTTTCGGGTTTAAGGGTTACTATTAGAAGATAACGTCACTATTTTGCTTCCCTTTGTGAGCCAAGCTAATCGTGTTTCCAAGGAGATTGTCTACATGAGATTAAAATTCTGGAGACCCGAAACTCATGTACTCGGCGTTCATTGTGCCCCTGTCACCTAATATCCCTAAAGTCTGCAATCTCGTAAAAATCACCTTATACACGTATCTTCGTATTTCATTCCTCCTGAGCTCGATTAATGCTTAAATGAATCTTCTTTCTATGTTTCTCATTAAGATTTATTGTATTAGAAGAGAAATTGAATTTAAATAATTAAAAATAACTCAGAACTCCATAACATAAGAAACTAAAATTGAGTATTTCAAACATTTGATATATTTAGAATAAATAAGGTTTCAGCTTAATGTCATAGAATACCCAAAAAACTATAAAAATCAGATTTCGTTTATAGTCATTCCATAGACCATATAATATTAAAAACAGTTTCTGGGAGGCCCTTTTAAAGGTATATTTTCCCTTTGATAAGCAATTTATAGAGCCTAGTCTTAATCCACTCATATTATATAATTAGACCATTATAATATTTTAAGTATATTATAAATCAGACATTATTATGCACGAAATGTTATACTTTTTGTATTTAAAAGAGTGTATTTTAAATTAGATTTGGCGATAATAATATAACACTAACTGGAAAATAAATTAAAAATGAAGTTAATCATTGGGTAGGGAAGAGTTAGATGATTGAGGAGAAAAATATTCCCCAAAAAGAAAAGGAATTAGAGAAAACCCCCACGGGCATAAACGGTTTGGATGATATTACATATGGTGGTTTGCCAAAGGGCCGCCCAACTCTAATAGCTGACCTCACATAAGTAGAATTTATACGAGGATTGCCTTAAAGTCTGTTTATAGGCATTTTTTATACCATAACTATATATTAATTATTCAGTATTCCAAAAAAGCTTAAAGAGCAACCCATTTAGAGAAAGGGTAACTTTACATTACAATCTCAGATGAATTCTATGACAGAATTAATACAAAATGATGAAGGGCCTGACTCTACTGATTTAAATAATACGGCTGAAGATGAATTTTATATCTTAAGGTTATATGTAGCGGGCCAGACAAAGAAAAGCTTGAAAGCCTTTGCAAACTTGAAGAAGATCTGCGAAGAGCATCTGAGTAACAGGTACAAAATTGAGGTTATAGACCTGCTGGAAAACCCACAGTTAGCCAAAGGGGATCAAATCTTAGCTATTCCAACCCTTGTAAGAAAACTTCCTCAACCAATAAAGAAGATTATAGGGGATTTATCCAATACAGAAAGGGTTCTTGTAGGCCTGGATCTGCGTCCAGTGGAGCAAACCAATGACCAATAATGAAGAAACTGAGATACCAAATATTAAGGACTCAACAATAGAGTTTGAGAAAGCCCTGGCTAAAGCAGGAGAAAGAAAATACATTCTGCGCCTCTATGTTGCAGGGATGGGCCCCAAATCAGTGCAGGCTATAGAGAATATCAAGCGAATATGCGAAGAGTATCTGCCTGGTAGATATCAATTAGAGATTATCGATATTTATCAATATCCTATTTTTGCTGAAGATGGTCAAATAGTAGCAGTTCCAACTCTTATAAAAGAGCTTCCACCCCCTTTAAGGAAGTTAATAGGAAGCATGGCAGATAAGGATAGGGTTCTAATTGGAATGGATGTGGAATCCAAGAATATTAAAGAATAATTTAAAAATAATCAACGTTTTGAAGGACGTTGTAAGTATGGGTGCTGAGAGTACAAAAAAACAGAAGCCTGTAGATCAGGCACTTTTAGATGAAAACCGCGCTTTATTAGATAAGAATTACTCATTACAGGCTGAAAATCATGCTCTAAAAGACAAAGTGCGGAGCCTGGAAACTCGTCTGATAGAGGCTGAAGAACTCAAACGTGCAATAAGCGAGGGTGATCTGGATGCCCTCGTAATTACAAAACCAGAAGGGGAATTAATTTTCACTCTGGATAGTGCCGATCGTGCATATCGTGTCCTTGTGGAAACCATGAATGAGGGCACTGTCACTTTAGCCTGCGACAAAACTATCCTTTACTGCAACCGTCGCTTTGCAGAGCTCCTGAAGATTTCTCCACAGGTTGTAGTAGGCAAATCTATCCACCAGTTTATCGCGCCTGAATACGTAACTACTTTTAACTCATTTCTGAAGCATAACATGGGCGGTGAGATCAGACTCCAAAATGAGGGAGGTACATTTGTACCAGTCTATCTTTCCGTCAGTTCATTGAAGGAAGAAGAATCTCCAAACTCCTGGTGCCTAGTATTTACAGACTTGACAGAGCACAAGCAAGAAGAATTCAGATTATATAGATACAACCACATTCTCGAAGGGATAAATAAGATTTTCAGCAACGTAGTGCTAGCAAAAACAGAAGAGGAGCTAGGGAATATGTGTTTGTCTGTATCCTTGGAAGTCACAGGCAGTAAGATTGGTTTTGTTGGAGAAGTAGGCGCTGATGGATTATTACACGATATCGCGATTAGTGATATGGGATGGGTACAGTGCCTTATGTATGACAAAGTAGGGCATCGTCGCCCTCCAGGAGATTTTGTTCTCCATGGTCTTTATGGAAGTGTACTTGATAGCAGAATAGGTTTCTTTACTAACGATCCACCCTCACATCCAGATAGTATTGGTTTGCCATCTGGACATCCCTTAATTAATTCATTTCTTGGAGTACCCCTTGTAGAAGATAAGAAAGTAGTAGGTATGCTTGCAGTTGCAAATCGTAATGGCGGATACACTTATGAGCAATTGGAGGATCTTGAAACTATCGCACCGGCAGTAACTCAGGCTCTGAAAAGGAAAAGGAATGAGCAGGAGCATATGCAAAGAGAAGTTCTCCGCGAGGCTATTAATTCCATTAATCAGGTTATACATTCATCCTTTGATTTCGATGAGATAATGCAAAAAGCAGTTTCGGAAGCTTCAGTGGCAATTGGGAGTGAAACAGCTGCTATATCTCTTAGAAAAGATAACCATTGGGTTCTCAGTTATGTTTATGGTCTTCCAGAAAATGAAGTTGGATCGGAAATGGCCGACGATGAAGAGCTACGTGCTGTTCTTGCCATTAGCACAAAAAAGCCTATTGCTATTAATGATGCCTGCACTGATGAAAGAGTAAATCTGAATCATATGAAAAAATGGGGAGTTCGCTCTGTTCTCGTCGTCCCTCTTATTATTAGAGATAAAGTTATAGGAGTGCTCTTTTTCAATCATCATAAGTCTACTTTTGTATTTAATGATAACCATATTGATTTTGCAGCCCAGCTTTCATCATCGATATCACTTGCTTTGGAAAATTCTAACCTTTACAAAAGTCTTAAAATTGAACTCGCCGAACGTATAGAGGCTGAAGAAAACCTGGCAAAAATGGAAAAAATCCGCATAAAGGAAATTCATCACAGAATCAAAAATAATTTGCAGGTTATCTCTTCCTTGCTCGATCTTCAGAAAGAAAAATTCTCTCATCTTGAGATCTGTAAGACTCCAGAAGTTATTGGGGCTTTTCTTGAGAGCCAGAATAGGGTTGCATCTATGGCCCTTATTCATGAGGAATTATATAGAGGTGATAATATTGATACTCTTGACTTTGCAGCTTATCTGAAAAAATTGACTAAAGATATTTTCATCTCATACAAGCTCGGGAATAAGAATATTATTTTCAATTTGAACCTTGAGCAGGTAGACCTTGGCATAGATACCGCAATCCCTCTTGGAATTATCGTAAATGAACTGGTTTCAAACTTTTTTAAACATGCTTTTCCTTCAGGAAATGAAAGCAAGATTGAAATCAGTCTTTGCAAAACTGAGAATTATAGCTCTGTAGATGATTTTTCCAAACTAGGCAACAACTGTATTGAAAATAGTGGCTTTAATTACGTACTCAAAGTATCGGATAATGGAAAGGGAATCCCAGAAGAAATAGAAATCCAAAATATTGATTCCCTTGGTTTGCAGCTTGTAAATATTCTTGTTGATCAAATAGACGGATGTATTGAACTTAATAGAAATCAGGGAACAGAATTTACTATTTTGTTTAACAACAATATAGAAAATTGATAAATTACGCTCATTATTGAATGAGCTTAGCCAGACATTCCTCAAACTCATCGTCAGTAAATTCTCTATGGGTTTTCGCTTCTTCACCTTTCCTTACGTATGTGTTGTCGTACTCTGTATACATCCTCTGTACTTTAAATTAATAAAAACTCTAGTCAAAAATACCGATTATGACTTATAGGTATTATAGTCGTGAAAAAATAAAGCTATGCAATCTTGAACAGGCACGAAAAAGTGTATATAAATATTTTGCTAACTCTTCTAATAACACCCTCTTTTTTAATTGTTGTCTATAGCCTACTAAACCCTTTGTAAATCTGACTTCATATACTGAAGCTAATTAAAAATATAGGTAGATTTTTAATATATAATGATAAGTACTTAGTATCTAGAATCTTTGTTACCTATTTAAGATAGGGAATTAAAATTAGAATACAGATTCTAGCACATATTTTTCTTGAAGTAGGGGGAATACTATTGAGAAGGAGTAGAACTGATATCGCAGTAGATATTTTAAGAGTTGCAATAAATGGTGCAAAGAAGACCCATATTGTATATGAAGTAAACTTAAATTTCAATATTGCTCAAAAATATCTGGAAATGTTGAAGGAAAAAGAACTTATAAGATATGATAATGGTCTTTTTGTTACCACAGACAAAGGTAAAATTTTCCAGGAAATGGCTAAAGGGATCAAACTTTGAATTATTTTTTATTTGAACATTTAATTCTTTATCATATTTTCCTTTATTTTTGATTAGTAGAAAACATGTTAATAAATATTGATATTTTTATTTTCGAAAAAATAAAATAAAGTTAAAAGTCCTATTTTAAGGCTCTTAAAAAAAGGTTTCTGATGTTGTATTGTTTGACATTTATTTTATTACATAAGGATTGAGCATCATATTAAGGATAAAAAATTGCTAATGATACTGTTTTAAGGATGTTGTGTATAATAGAGTAATTGAATGATATTAAATAATTTTAATAAAATTTATTTTTATTTTTGATTTAATTTCAGTAAGTTTATATGTATAACCGTCTTTTAGTGTTTGATTTTTGGGATAGATTACCATGTCCTCAAAGAAAATACTCGAACTTGTCCAGAATGATCTTACTGATTTCATCTCTAACAAGTATCCTAATGGTATGCCAAATTCATTATTGGTAGCTCAAGAATTTATTTTAAAATATCCAGATCATGGGAGAAACTATGGTCTTTCTGAAATTAATAGAATGATAGAAGAAGGGATTAAGCAAGGTCTTTTTAGCTAAACCTGTAGTCTCTTATTCACGTCTGCTTTTTATTTTCATTCATTGTAATGCTTTAATTTTTGCTAGAAATGGCTCAAAAAGCCTATTTTGGGTGTTCATCAATCAGGGTAATTAAAACATCAAGGGTCAAAGTCCTTGGCATAGGTTCCGGTAATGTATGGAAAATCTCCAATTTTACATAAATCAACAACTATAAGCAACATTTGAAGGAAAATTATATATGCTTTAAATTGAATCAATATCTAGTGACTAATTTGGGAGGTAATCCTTATGTCAGACACACGAAATTTTGTTCTACGAGATAAAGAAGGTAATGAGCATGGGGTTTTTACTGGAAAACAACCTCGTCAGGCTGCTTTGAAAGCTGCAAATAGATGTCAAGGGACTAAATCCAAACCAGAAATTATCTGGCTCAGAGAACGCGGGACAAAGAAAGTGCACATTTTTAAGGCATGGAAAGAGACTGTTAAAGCCCCAGAAAATAGACCGACATGGATGCCAGAAGAAATAAGTAAGCCTTTTGTCAAGAAAGAAAAAATTGAAACAATTGAGTAAATAAAGTTTCCCTTGCACGCTCTGAAATCACTTTTATTAGTCTTGCTTAGCTTTTGAAAATATCTCAAATATGTCAGGATACTTTGGCTATTATTCCTGACATTTCTTTCATACAGCACTTTGATCAATCTGACTATTTGAGAATTTTTTCCTTTTTCCTCACTTAATCCTATTGAGTAGAGTACTTTTTATACCTGCTTTTCATATGGTTGTTACTTTTCCTTTTAAGTAAGAGACATCATTTACTCCACTTTTCTTTAAAGTGCAAATAAGATAGTTATCAACAAAAGACGAACGGGATTGTTGTCCACGTTCTCTATCAATTATCCCGAGAGCTTCTTTCGAAAGGGCTAATGACGTGTTTATTTTTTATCGTGTTTAATTATTGCCCCTTGCATTATTTTCCCTCGGCTAATGATAATATAGCTTCAACAATTGCTTTTTCCAACCGAGTTCCGTACTGTGTGAAATAGTCGATATTTCCCTTATACTTCTTAACTAATTCCATTGCTTCTATTTGTGTTGTTTTGTATTATAGTCAATAGTATATTGCGACTTAGATGTTGCACTATTCTCTATTGATGCAATATATTTATATAAAATTTTTTTATTAGCTTCCGACGCTTTATTGTACTCTTCTTCAGTCATATAGAATGTTTTTGTAGTCAGCGATGACTCACTTGTACACAAAATTTACCACCAAATTATATTATACATTACAATGCATCTATAACATTGGATAATTAAAGAATTATATTATATACTTTCTGGCTCTATATTTCCTTATATGGCTGAAGAGAAACAGATACGGAGAATAGTTCCGGATACGAGTGTAATTATTGACGGAAGACTTTCTTCTCGAATCAGGAGTGGGGAATTCAGGGATGTAGAGATCATAATCCCAGAAGCTGTTGTCTCGGAACTTGAAGCGCAGGCAAACACGGGCAGAGAAATCGGTTTTAAGGGACTTGAAGAGCTTTCCGAGCTTCGCAGGCTTGCAGATAGGGGAGAAATTCAGCTTCAGTTTACAGGCGTTCAGCCCACGCTTGAGGAGATAAAGCTGTCTAAAGAAGGCAGGGTGGATGCACTTATTCGGAGTACGGCTATTGAGGTAGGAGGTCTGTTTGTAAGTGAAGATAGGGTTCAGTCCCTTATAGCAAAGGCAAAGGGACTTAATGTCGAATATATCTACCCAAAAATTCTGGACCCTTCAGAGTTCGGGCCTCTAAAAGTAGAGCATTTCTTTACTGAGGATACGATGTCTGTACATCTTAAAAACGGTGTAGTACCTATGGCTAAAAAAGGGCCTATCAGGAATATTCTTTATGTAAGTATTCGGGAAGAACCCGTCACTTCCGAAGAGCTTTCCAGCATCTCGAAAGAACTCATTGAAAGGGCAAGGCTTGATCCTGAATCTTTTATTGAGATGTCTTCAAGTGGAGCTACAGTGCTTCAGATCCGAAACATGCGGGTTGCAATTGCTAATCCTCCTTTTTCCGATGATATGGAAATCACTATAGTAAGGCCAACTGTAATTGCAGACCTTGAACAATACCGTCTGAGCGATAAGTTGAAAGAACGAATTATAAGCCAGCGCGGAATTCTTATCGCTGGGCCTCCAGGGGCCGGAAAATCCACATTTGCTGCAGGAGTTGCACGTTACCTGAACGATCACGGACAGGTAGTCAAAACTATGGAATCGCCAAGAGACCTGCAGGTGCCTCCTGAAATTACACAATATTCGCCTTTAAACGGGAGAATGGAAAATACTGCAGACCTTTTGCTTCTGGTCAGGCCGGATTATACAATTTATGATGAAGTCCGAAAGACAGGCGATTTCCTGATTTTTGCAGATATGAGGCTTGCAGGTGTGGGAATGATAGGCGTGGTACATGCTACAAGGGCAGTAGATGCTATCCAGCGCCTTATAGGAAGAGTTGAGCTTGGAGTAATCCCGCAGGTAGTTGATACGGTTATCTTTATTGACAAAGGGGAAGTCTCAAAAGTTCTTGTACTTGCATTTACTGTAAAAGTCCCGCACGGAATGACTGAACAGGACCTTGCAAGACCTGTAATTACAATTGCGGATTTTGAAACCAGCAAGGTTGAGTACGAGATTTATACCTATGGCGAACAGGTTGTGGTCATGCCAATAGGTCCTTCCCGGGAGAGCCGAAAACCTTCATGGAAGCTTGCTGAGGAAGAAATTAGAGGGGTTATTAGCAGATATGCTTCCGGGCCTGTAGAAGTCGAATTAACTTCAGATGACAGTGCAATTGTAAAAGTTAGAGAAGACGAAGTCAGGAAAGTTATAGGGAAAGGAGGAAACGTTATTGATAGGATTGAAGCAAATCTCGGGCTTCATATTGACGTAAGGGAAATCGAGATAGATACTTCTAAAACCGGAAAAGGTCGAAAATTTGGGGCTGAAAGCAGGGTCCCTCCAGAAAAAGGAAGAACTCTTCTGGAAAAAAGCAGAGTATCTGGCCCTGGTGCGGAAGATATTTCGGCTGCAACTCATCCTCTTATTGAAAGAGATAAAAAGCATCTGATTCTTGGAGCTCCGGAACTTGCAGGAAAAGATGTGGAAATCTATATCGAAGACGAGTACCTTTTCAGTGCAACTGTAAGCCGGCATGGAGAAGTCAAATTGAGAATAAATTCCGATCTTGCATCCAATATTCTGGAAGCTCAGGATAAAGGAGAACTGATAGAAATCCGATTGATTTAAAATTTTTTGATTAATTTTCTTTTATTTTTTCTTCTTTATTTTTTCTTCTCATATTTTCTTTTATTTTCTTTTCTTTTATTTTTTTCCTTTGATTTTTTTATTTGTTTTTCTTTCGTTTCTTATCTTTGGTCTCTTTTTCAAAAATTTTATATACTGTTGGGCCTGATTCCTTATTAGAAATTATGGGGGTATAGTATTTGAGTAAATCGTATAAGGTCGAACCTGAAATCAGGGAGGATCTGCAGGGAAGAATTGAAGTTTTCGATCAAAGTATTAGAAGTTTTGAAAAAAGGCTTAGAGCAGTTGAAAGACGCCTTTCTCTGGAAGCTCCTGCTGCTCTGCAAGCCGGAAAAGCTTCATCTGTAAATTTTTCAGATCCCTTTCCCGAAGAAGATATAGGTTTTTCTTCTGCAGGCGCCTCAATATTCCCACAGGGCCCTTCTGTTTTTCCCGAAGCTTCTGTTCCTTTGCATGGGAATGCTTTATGTTTTAATTCTATTCCACAATTTTCAGAAGGAAATCTTCCAGGTTTTGCTCTAAGTGCAGTCCTCCCTTCGAATGAATCTTCGAATTTCTCTATGGCTTCTGTGGATAATTCTTCTGATGGTTCAGGTACTAACGCCAAAATTAAAACCCTTAACAGCTTTTTTTCTGGGCTGTTAGAAAATTTTAATTCCCTTCAGGCTTCCTTGTCCGAATTGTCAGATTTTGTCCATAACGATTTAAAAGCAGAAATCGAAAAACTTAACCTTGAGGTTCAGAACCTTCAAACCCAGGAAAAAGCTGCAAATGAATCTTTTAAGAAACTTGAATCTCGCATTAACGTCCTTGAGAACCAGAACAGGTTCACTCTGGGTTCAATTAAAATCCCTCTGGAAATCTCTGGAATTGCAGGGTCTTCAATCCTTTTTTTTACCGGGTTTCTTGTCTGGTTCGGACGCTGGGATATCATCAGGTCTGCCTATTTCCCAATAGGGCTTGCAGCAGTACTTGCAGGAGCCGTTTTCATGAAATTTTATGTCCTTAACACCAAAAAGGAAGCTCTGGCATATAACGAGTAATATACGCAGATAACAGAATAAAAATAACTAACTAAATAATTCTAGATAACTCTAACTAACTACATAAATAAATAAATAAATAAATAAATAAATAAATAAATAAATAAATAAATAAATAAATAAAATAGATCTGAACTAATAGTCGACCTATATTTTATTAACACAAAATAATAAAACTTACGAAAAAACAAATTTCAGTATTTTTAAAAATAATGTATAAAATATTTGGTTTTTGGCAGAGTTTATAATTACTATTTTTTATTCGTTCCAAAATTATTTATGTAATTACCCTCGTATTTATCTAGTCTAATTCGGGGGTTATACCATAATAGAACTGATCAAAGCTCTTATTCTGGGATTTACAGTAGGTATCTCTGCTGCTCTTATTCCCGGACCTATGACATTTGCGACAATCGGAGCATCTGTTAAAAACGGCTGGAGAGCTGGCCCTTCGATTTTTATAGGCCATGCCCTTGTTGAACTGACAATTTTCTTAATTATTCTTATAGGGGCAGCAGCTTTTCTTGAAAAAGAGGTTTTTTCATATCTGGCTATTATCGGAGGTTTAGTAATGCTGCTTTTTGGGCTGACTATGATAAGGAGTGCAAAAGAAACTTCTGCGATAGATACGGCTATTTCAACCAGCAGCTTGAATCTTTCTTCGGATCCTGTCCAGACTGGAATAATAAACTCTGCTTTAAATCCCTTCTCAGGCGCGGTGTCTGCAGGGATTATAACTTCTGCCTTAAATCCATTTTTCGTCATATGGTGGCTGACTGCAGGCAGTGCAATCATCCTTCAGGAATATCTGACAGGTATTCTCGGAGTGATTGCATTTATTCTTGGGCACTGGATCGCAGATCTTGGATTCCTTGTTGCGGTTTCTATCTCTTTTTCCCGGGGAAATGACCTGTTTTCTCAGAGGACGCATGAAATAATGGTATATATCTGCGCGGGATTTATGATCTTTTTTGGCCTGTGGTTTATGATAAACAACAGTAATATTGCTACAATGATTTAAATAAAATATATTTGTCTTTTTTCTTTATCTGTTTTTAATTATTTAGCTTATATTGCAGCTTATTTGTTAATTTATTTCAGGTTAGCTTCTTATCTATATCCCAAATTTATTGCTTTTCAATGGATAACTTAAATAATAATCAAACGAGATAATACTTCAAAAATAGCCTTATTTTTCCTTTTCGAGGAAGTATAATTATTTCAGAAAAAATACCTGTCAAAATAGATAACGAAAATACATATCGCAATATATGTGAAAATATAGCAAAATTATAACAGAATAAATTCGGAAGGAGAGAAAAATTATGTCGGCAGATTTAATGGAATATTTTAATAAGAGTCCCAGACTTGGAGTTCTAAGCACATCAAGCAAAGATGGAAAGGTTAATTCGGCTGTTTACGGTTCCCCTCATATGATTGATGAAAAGACAGTTCTGGTTGCAACTGCCCAGAACCGAACTTTTGCGAATCTTATGGAGAATCCATATGCATCTTATATAGTTATAGAGGAGCCTGCTGCTTCAACGGAGCAGAATCCCAACATAGAACCCCCGACAATTATGGATTGGAAAGGAATCAGAGTTTATATGAAAATGAAAGAATTCCATACATCAGGACAACTGCTTGAAATGATTCGGAGCCAGATTGCAAATTTTGCAGGAGAAGAAGCTGCAAAAATAATATATGCAGCAGTAACCCTGGAAATCTATGAAGTCAGACCTCTGGTTGATTTTGGGCAGGGCTGGGAAAAATCAATTTAAAAGTCCTTATGTATAAATTTATTTAGACATATCTGACTTAGGGTTATAAAAAATCCTGTTTATAATCCCGTCTATAACGTTGAAATAAATTAAAAATTTATTAATTCATTGAATATACGAATTTATTTTCCTTTTATTTTTTAATTGTAATTTTTGATTATACTTTTTAATTACACTTTTTAATTAAATTCTTTTATTTTAATAAAGTTTTTTTTAAAAATCCGGTTCAGGATTCAAAATCTTATTCTTTATTTTCTTGATTTTATTGCTTTTCTTTTTTTCGCGGCTCTTTTATTTACAAATATACCAATTACAGCAAGTGACATTGCAAAAGCAAGCAGTCTCATTATATTTGATGTAAAATCTGTACCTATTAGCAGGGCATGTGCAGAAACAAGTAAAAAAGCAGGGTAATGGAGATAATGTATTTTTTTCCAGTTTTTATATTTCCTTCTGTATATCGCAATGCTGGTAGCAAGCAGGAAAAGATATAGAGCTGGCCTGCCCCCTGTAGCCAGAAATTGACCTGCGGAATGAAGAACAGGCAAAAAAATCCGGAAACTTTGCCCATCAAGGATAAGAAGTACAGGATGAGCCAGAATTAAAAGAATCCCTATTCTTGCAAGATGATGGTGGGCCTTTAAAAATGGAAACCCTGAGAGTTTTTTCATACGGGACATACATTCGGAACTAAGTATTGCAAGAAAAATAGCCAGATAACCAAATGTCGCTGCAAATCTGGTCAGCATCCTTAAAGGATTTGCAGGAGTTTGCAGTAAGACATACATTATAGAAATAGAAATAATTAAAATAACACCATAAACTAAGAAGGCCTGCTTATCCGCTTTTATTTTTCCTGAAGTATTTCTGGTTGAGCTATCCCTTTTTTCTGAATCGTTTCTCTTCAAATTTATCCCCTTAAATGCCTGCTGTCTTATTCTAATAATATTCCAAATAGAATAATTTGGAATAATTTCATCATAACCACTAAGTCATTATTGTATTAATTAGCAAGAGTGACGCTGAAATTATTGCCAATATTAATCAATTTTAATTATATAAATCCCTTTATTATTTAAAATTTAATTCAGTTAGATAATTATCTATAATTTACCATATTGTTAAGAAAGATTTACAGGCTATCTGTAAACTATTTTATATTGAATTGATCAAAGCTCAAAACTTTCTTCTTAATTTTTATTCCGGTTATAAACTTTGTATATATTGAGAAAATAATTTCAAAAAATCAGGATTATTTAGAAAAAGGTTTAGGTATTTTATTGCTTGGACTTTTTAATTCCCGTGTTTAGAAATTAATGAGACTTCTTTATTCACAAAGTAAAAAGATAAAGAAACCCACCTGAATCCCCGGATCAGGTGGAAGTAATATGGCTTTTAATCTATTAAAAAATAGTTTTTTCATAAGTTTTCTTAATAATATTGTTTCAATAAGAAACTTTTACATGCCCGGTAAGAGTAGTATCTTTCCCTTCACTCCACACAAATATTATATTAAGATCTACTGAGAACCCTGTAGAGTAATCGAAAGAAATCGGTTGGCCTTTTGTAATTCCATCTCTATTGAAAATTTCTTTATTTCCATCTTTTACAATAATATGCCAGGTACCCCCTTCCGGGCTTTGAATAACCAGGGCACCGCTAATTTTTACCCACCAGGTAGTTTTTGAGAGTTTATAGGTTCCGGTGCCTTTCTGGACTGGAACCGAAAAATCTGTTTCATAAACACCATTAGTACTTACCCCAGCTTTTGACAACTGCTCGAGCTTTTTAAGCTGATTTTCGTTCATGCCGGTCTTTTCCATAACAATTTTATTCAGGTCAGTTTTTTGAATTGAGGCTGCCATTCTATCACCTTAGTATTTTTGTATATTTCTATAATTGTCTATTTTTAGCGGAACTTGACAAATAAACAAACGATAGGACATTATATAAAATATCTGTAAGTATCAATGTATAATTTAGAAGAAATTTATTTCTTTTTACGGATATTTTAAAATTGTAGCTTTCCAATTCTGAAAAATACTGAAACCGAAAGGAAAAAAGAAATTAAACGAATTCAAATTAAGAGTATTTCTCAATTACAGGATCTCAATTTGTTATAAATTTATAATAGTATCAATAGCATCCCTCCTTTTTACTGGACCTATTTAATTTAATATATTTAGAGTTTAAGAACCTTCAATAAAGACAAAAATGCTAATTACATATGCGGTGCATATGCAAGTAAGGATATTTCTTTATTTTATATAAATTGTAAAAACCGGAAATCTTGAAAAGTACTGCTCAATATTAAACTTTATTATCTTTAAAAGCTTATTATCTTTACAATAAAATTAATCTAAATAAACTCAACTCTTAAATACTTTTATAAAATAATCATTGGCAAAGTCCCTGAAGCCGGATCGCATTACTTTTATGGAAAGATATCCTTCAGTTTTTCCTGGAGGTAATTGTGGGTTGGAAATTTTTATTATTACATTTCCTTTTGAATCGGTTACACCTGAATATGCATTTTTCCTGTCAGGACTCCATATAATAACATTTGCTTTTTCTACCCCGCGGTTATTTCTATCAAGTACTTTTATGAGGATATCAACATTATTTCCGTCTCCACCTGGCCTATATAAATCACGAGAAAAGACACTTATGTTTGATTTTGCATACATGGTTTCTAAAGGCGCAGGAGCACTTGCAAGCGCTGAGAGTATTGCATAAAAGCCTATAAGGCCAATAATTGAAAGGACAACTATTCTTATTGGAAGCCCGATAGTTCCTTTTTCATCCCCTATGAATTCTTCAGGCAGCATATCGGGCTTTTCCTCCTCTAATATATCGCTTGTATTTGTTTAACTTTATTGAAAATAGATCAGTTGGTCTTTATTATCATTATTGCATCCTTTTTCTCGTAATCGTAGTATCCGTCTGCCAGGACTTTCAGGCTTATTGTGCCTTCATTCTGGTTTGGATCAAGTTTGATGAGCGCATTATTACCGGTTGTCAGGATACTGACTCCATTAATATCCGTGGTATTTGAGGCTGCACCTCCAAGCCCACTAAGAATAACGTTTGCTTTGCGGACAGGATTTCCGTCTTTGTCTGTAATTTTTATCTGAGCAGATATCCCGAAAGGATTTGCTGCAGTTTGCGAATTTACCATTATTGAGCTTCCATCCTGAAGCGCGTTTCCTCTAAGTGCGGCTTTTTCTACAAATACCGACATCTCTTTTGTCGGAGTGGGTATAATTGATATTAATGTTGCAAGAGCTACCATCCCGACAACAAGCATGACAACGATATTTATCGGGAGTTCCATAGCCTTTTCGTTATGTTTTATTTCTTTTAAAATTTTC
>JBNAKO010000226.1:0-12040 GCA_049706495.1 Methanosarcina sp.
CATTTTATATGTTAAGAATCGATATATATTGACATAGGAATACAAAAAAATCATGCTCAATAATTAAATTGTCATGACAGTAGAGCAGAGCTATTCAGCTATATGTCTTTTATATAATTCAGAGATATATATTAACATGGTTGAAACACCTGAAAACTTGCCTGGTTGGGTAATTTGGCTATTAATTATATTTGCTGTGCTGACTGTTTTAGGAAAGTACGTATGGCCAATTATACAAATATAATATACAAATATAATTCTGAAGTATAATTTGGGAGTAGAATTCTAAAAATGTACATAGCAGCTTGTTTTTATAAAATTTCTCTAAAAAGTAACTTATTATACTCATATTTGAATATTCATATTATTTTTTATGTATTGACAAAGACTTGTTTTTCTTGTACTTGCTATCATAAAATTATATAATGGCATAAGACAAAAATTAATTAAATACAGTTTTAACAAAAAAGATAGAAAAATAACTTAAAAGGGGAAACAAAAAAATTATTTATTTTTCCCAAAAAAATTCTTTAAGATTCCTGCAATTGCAAGAATTCCCATTGTGGTAGCAGTAAGATACCAACTAATAATTAGAATACCCATAATTGATTTTATGCAGTACTTGAATAAATATTTTATTATGTCAGAATTGTTTGTATTTTATTTAAATAAAGATTCATCATAGAATTAATCAGCTTTCAATATTAATGCTGGAAGAATATAAGATAAACAAAAACATTGAAAAAGATATTTTGAAGAGAATTTATTGAAATTAGTTTTCAAAAAACTTTTTTATGTTTTTATATTTTTTAATTGATTTGATATTTGTATAAAGATTTGTACCTGATTTTATTGATTTTATAATACAGACTTCAAACCTCACAAAAAGCTTTTCTAAATTAAATTATTGGGTATTAAAAATATTCAAGATTATTGCAGTTAAATATATTCCAGTTAGATATATTCTAATTAAATATTTTCAAATATGCACTTAGAATAGATGTTAAAAACTTGATCCAGGTCCGTTTTTTTCCACATAGATATTCAGAAAAAACTCTAATGTAAAATTATATTTTTAAAAGAAAATATCAATATATAAAATATAATTAACATTAGCAAGGAGGGAAAATCATAGGTAAAGGTCCAATACGAAGTTTGCGCTGTCCGCTTCCTGAATCATTCGAGGATGATATAGAAAGAATAAAGGAAGAAAGAAAAAAACTGGTTCAGGAAATCTCAAATAAATGTATAACCGCTTGCGATTTTGAACGAGTCTTCCAGGATAACAAGTTAGATACAAAAAAAGAGAATTAAAATAATAGTTTCAGCCTAAAAAAACAGTGTTAAATTGGTGATGAAAGGCCGAAAATATATCTAATCTAGAAATAAATATGCTGACAATATTAAGGCATGTAGCAGTTATATAAGAGTAAAGTGGAGGGGGAAACGTTGTTCAAACGTATTGACCATGTGGAGATTCTACCGAGTAATTTTGACAGATCAATAGAATTTTATCAAAAAGTACTGGGCTTCTATCTGGTTTCGCGGATGCCGGTGGAAGCAGGGCCGCTAAAAGAGATAGCTTACTTGCAGTTAGGAGATACTGTCATTGAATTATTACAGATAGAAAATCCGGAACCCATACCCACCTCGATGATAGTCGGTTACCGTGCGATAGCCTTGGAAGTTGAGTCGATGGAAGCTGCTCTAACTTACCTGCGTGACAAGGGTGTCGCTGTAACATGGGGGCCAGCAGATCTGGGCACATCCATCCGAGCTGAGATTACTGACCCAGACGGCCTGCCTATAGAATTGAGGGAGTGGAAGCAAAAGCCCTGGCAGGTTTGATACACATATACGGCAGAATCATAATTAATCAAAATGTAGAAAAAAGAGATTGTAGAAAAAAGAGATATTATATAATATCAATAACTTGATAAAAATTTTAGAAGTTCCTCATTTATGATTTTACTTTCCTTTTAGCAGACTATACAGAGCTTATCTTGTATGAATTCTTAGAAACTAACAGCATATTTTAATTTGTTTTAACCTCATCAATAAGCAGGGATAAACAAAAATAAATAAGATTTAATTTCCTGCCTGACTTCCAGAATAAGTTCATCTGATTTTTTTTCCTTAAATTCACAAAATGCTTTTATAGCTTGAAGGTAATTACGCTGGATGTTGGCGTCTGCATAATCGGCAAGAGTCAATTAGATAGAACTGGATCGCTTTTTCAGATCACTGGCTCTTTAATGTCAGTTTGGGATTTTTCATGTTATAAATTATCTGATCTGATGATATGATTGCCGATCCACACTGATATATAAATGTATCAACACTTTAAAGTTAAGAATAAGTCATATTAAGTCAAGTTAAACCAAATTACATTTACCGGCATTATCGGGCGCTTTTGCCCAAATCCTAAGAGTCCACTCCAGCTACAAGCTTAATAAGGACTTCTCGAAAGAGAAAGAGTTACCTCTGTTCGAGAAAAGTAAATTTCTCGCAGATCCGGGAAAAAATCGGCATTTTTCCTGCTGCAAAATTATTAATTAAGGACAGGAGAGACACATGACTACAGTATTCGATGTACCTGCAATGGAACTTATCGAAAAGGTTGCAGGCCTTCTTAAGGAAAACGAAAATGTCGTTCCCCCTGTATGGGCAGAGAACGTTAAGACTGGAGTTCACAAGGAACTTCCTCCAAACAATGAAGATTGGTGGTATATCCGATGCGCTGCAGTCCTGAGGAAAATCTATACTGATGGACCTATCGGGATCGAAAGGCTACGATCTGTATATGGCGGAAAGAAAGACAATGGCTCAAGCCCAAGCCATAAGGCAAAAGGCAGCGGGTCTATTGCAAGAAAGACAGTACAGCAGCTCGAAGCTGCAGGTTACCTGCAAAAGGTAAAGGATGGGAGAACAGTATCTCCAAAGGGACGTTCCATGCTTGACAACGCAGCTTATGAGCTGAAGCAGGAGCTTCTTGAGAAAATGCCAGAACTTGCAAAATATTAAAGAATTGAGAAAATTTTCTAGTAAAGGCATTGAAAAAATTATTCTTCAAGGGATCTGAATTTTGGATCTCTTTTAGAAGGAATTATTCAAAACATATTATTCAAACATTAGAAATCTTAATCCAGATGTTCCGGAAAACCGGTTTTTTAGGTGATTGCCTTGTCTACGATGGATGATGAGCTTGATGAAATCCGAAAGAGACGGCTTGCAGAACTTCAGAGGCAGCAAGCACAGAACCAGCCGTCTGACATGCAGGCAGCTTACCAGCAGGAACAGGCCAGAGCTGAGATGGAAGCTCAGAAACAGGCCATCCTGAGGCAGATCCTGACTCCTGAGGCCAGGGAACGCTTGACAACCCTTAAAATGTCAAGACCGGCTCTTGGGGAGCAGCTAGAAATGCAGCTGATCTCGCTTGCTCAGAGTGGAAGGCTCCAGTCTCAAATTGATGATGAAAAACTCAAAACTCTCTTGATGAAGATGCAGCCAAAAAAGCGTAAGACATCCATAACCCGGGTCTAAATACAATGAAGATCTCAGTCCTCTTTAGCGGAGGCAAAGACAGCTCACTCTCTGCCCTTTTGCTGGAGCCGTTTTTTGAGGTTGAACTTGTAACCTGCAGTTTTGGCTTGCTCCCAAACTGGGAAATAGCTGCAAAAACTGCTAAAGAACTGAGGTTCCCATACAGGACTATATCTCTTGAATTGGAAACTCTTGAAAGGGCGTATGAGAAAATAATGAATGAAGGCTTCCCAAGAAGTGCTATAAACTACATTCATGAGAAAGCCGTAGAAACCCTGGCTTTAGAGCCTGAGGTAAACTTCATTGCTGATGGGACCAGAAGAGATGATAGAGTTCCCGTGCTTTCAATCTCCCAGATACGGAGTCTTGAAGACCGGTTGGGAGTTCAGTACATGTGTCCCCTGAAAGGATATGGGAAAAGAGCAGTAAGCCTGCTTGTTGAGCAAAACCTGAGAATAGAAGAAGGTCCAAGTGATAAAATATCAAAAGCAGATTATGAGACCGAACTCAGGGAATTGGTCAGGCAGAGACATGGTGAAAAAAAAATAAAAGAACTCTTTCCAGCTCATATTCAGTCTCATGTGCTTTCAAGAAAATAGTTCGTATAAAAAAGGAATTTGAGATCGTCTTCTGAAAGGGAAAATCTGGAATAAAGATTTATACAATAATCGAGTTATATTCAACCCTTATACTGCTGCAGATTAATCATGACTCTTATAGAATTTACTGAGTGCATTTTAAAAACTGCACCTTAAATCCGACGGGAAATTCCGTGTTCATTCAGGGTCAAATCACAATCAGCTAATCATTGGATATAATTGGAAATTAACTAGTAAATTACTTACAAATTAACAGGTGTGATCCACTTTGAGTCATAACATGAAAGGCCAGAAGAAACGTCTGGCAAAAGCGCACAAGCAAAACTCACGTGTTCCAGTGTGGGTTATCGTAAAAACCAACCGGAAGGTAGTAAGTCATCCCAGACGCAGGCACTGGAGAAGAAGAAGCCTGGATGTGAAGTAAGCGAGGAAGGTGGGAAAAATGGCAGACGACATGGTAAAAGAACAGATATATACTATACCCCTCAGGGACGTAAAGAAAGTACCTGCATGGAAAAGAGCCAACAAGGCAGTTAATGAAGTAAGAGGATTTCTTGTAAAGCATATGAAAGTCGAAGCTACACATATTAAGCTGGACAAGACTATTAATGAACGCCTCTGGGAAAAAGGCTGTGAGAAACCTCCTCTCTCCATCAGGGTCAGAGCTGTAAAATTCGCAGATGGCGAGGTACAGGCAGAACTCGCCCAGTAAATATATTAGTAAAAGCGAAGTTTCAAAGAATATGATTCGAACAGTTGATATTTACGATACCCCGATAATCGGGGTTTTTGCAACCTGCACTGAAGATCTTGCTCTCGTTCCTACGGGAACAAAACCTGAAGTGACCACTTTACTGGAGGATTCCCTTGATGTAAGGGTAGTTGAAACCCTTGTAAATGGAAGCGTTGTTGTCGGAGCTCTTTCGAGAGGGAATTCAAACGGCTTTCTATTTTCACATGGGACTGATGTCCAAGAACTGCAGGAAAAATTAGGAGTTCAGGTAGAGGTCCTTCCGGATAAGTTAAATGCAGTAGGAAATATTGTGCTTGCAAACGATTCTGCAGCCCTTGTACATCCGGAACTTTCAGACAGGGCTCTTGAGACAATTGCCAGAACCCTTAAAGTGGAAGTTTATAAAGGCACAATTGCCGGAATAAAGAATGTAGGAATGGCAGGAGTAGTCACTAACAAAGGCCTTATTGTACATCCTAAAGTGACATCTGCAGAAAGAGAGATGCTGGAAGAGATTTTCGATCTTCCTGTAAATATAGGCACTACAAACTTCGGGACTCAGATGCTTGGTTCAGGCTTGCTCGCAAATTCAAAGAACTATCTGGCAGGTTCTGATACGACAGGCCCTGAACTTGGAAGAATTGAGGAAGCCCTTGGATTTATAAGGTAAAGTTAATTCCATCTGTTCCGGAACAAAGCTACAGCAAAAGGTGACCAAGATGAAGAATTTTACTGTAAAAGGCAAATTTAAAGCAGGAAATACCTGGGAAAGTTTCACAAAGAAAATTGAAAGCCAGAATGAAAAGAACGCAACTGACAAGGTTTATTCTGTCTTCGGAAGCAAACACGGGGTTAAAAGAAACCAGATCCAGATCGAAAGTATTGCTGAGGAGTGAAGGCGATGGCAGAAGTCAGTGAAGATGTCAGAAATCTGGCAGCCAGGTATCAGGAGTTCCAGAGACAGGCCGAGGCTATAAGGCAGGAAATGGGCATGGTCCAGGCTTCAATTTCAAGCTGCGACCAGACAATAGTGACTATAAATGAGCTTAAAGCTGCCTCAGCAGAGGGCAAAACCACTGAAACAATGGTCCCTGTAGGCTTTGGTTCATTTGTTCACGCCGAAGTAAAGAATCCGGACAAAATAATCGTGAACCTCGGAGCAGGTTTCAGTGCAGAGAAAACAGCAGAAGAAGCTATTGAAATCCTGAACCGGCGTAAAGAAGAGCTTACTAAGATTCTCGAACAGATGAACGCTTCACTGACTAAACTCGTACAGGGTATGCAGGCTATAGAGAATGAAGCCGCTAAACTTCAGCAGCCTGATCAGGCCTGAAAAGGTCCGAAAAAAAACCTGTTCAGGTAAAAGTCTCTATAAGAAGCTTAAAATTTGCTTGAGAATAAAACCTTTTACTTTTAAATTATTATCTATTTTTACTGAATTTTTCGGGATGGATCCCTGTGTTCAACAAATTAAAAGAGAAACTTGGGAGTTTTAAAAAGGCACTCAGCAAAACTATTGATGACAAAGCAGTAGATGTTGAGCCAGAAGATGCTGAAGTAGAAGATATTTTCGAAGAAGAAGATATTGCTGAAACAGAAGACACCGAACTTGCAGAAGGCGAACAGGTAGTTGAAACTCTGCCTGAAGATGAGGAGCGCTTCGAAGAAGAAAAAAGAGAAGTTGAACCTGTTTTTGAGAAAGAAACTCCTGAAACTCCCCTTAAAGAGGAAAGTCCCGAAATCAAACCTGTAGAACGCGAGCCTGTAATGGTTATTCCTAAGCACGTCGAGGTAGAGGACAGGAAAAAGGCCGAATACAGGAAAAAAATTGAAGATAGGAAAAAAGTGGCAGAACCCCAGCTTGAAGAAGAAAAACCTCCTGAAGAGAAAAAATCCTTTTTCAAGCGAGTTTCAACAAAGGTTGGCTTTACCCAGAAAGCAAAAGCCCTTGTGCATAGGGAAGTCTATCTGGACAGCAAGGATCTTGAAGAACCTCTCTGGGAACTTGAGATGGGTCTGCTTGAGAGTGATCTTGCCCTTTCGGTTTCAGAGGCAATAGTGGAATCCGTGAAAAACCAGCTTGCAGGGACAACAAAGCGGATAGGCAGTAATACCGGAGAAATTGTAGAGGCTGCCCTGAAAAAAGCAGTTCTGGATGTAGTATCTGCAAATTTCTATGATTTTGATGAGTACATCAAAGAAAAAGAAAAGCCTGTCCACATTGTTTTTGTTGGGATTAACGGAACAGGGAAAACAACCTCTATTGCCAAAATGACACACAGGCTGCTTAAATTAGGATACTCGGTTGTTCTGGCTGCAGGAGATACTTTCAGGGCAGGAGCTATTGACCAGCTTGGAATTCATGCGGATAGGCTGGGAGTAAAAATGATAAAACATCAGGCTGGAGCCGATCCCGCGGCTGTTATTTATGATGCAGTCAAGTATGCAAAATCCCATAAAATCGATTTTGTCCTTTCAGATACTGCAGGGCGTATGCACACCAACCTTAACCTTATGGCCCAGATGGAAAAGATCTGTAGGGTGAGTACTCCAGACCTTATAATCTTTGTAGATGAAGCCGTTGCAGGGAACGATGCTGTGGAGAGAGCTGCCCAGTTCAATGAAGCTGTGCCAATAGACGGATCAATCCTGACAAAAATCGATGCTGACGCCAAAGGAGGAGCTGCTATCTCCATTGCTTATATAACAGGCAGGCCCATTCTCTTTTTCGGAACAGGGCAGAGTTATGAGGATTTGAAGAAATTTGATCCAGAATGGTTTATAGACCAACTTTTTAACCAGTAAAATTAGGCCAAAAAACAAAATTCGGACTTAAAGGTTATTATTAAGGAGCAGACTTTAGAAGTAATTTCAGAAATTATTTCATGACTGCTCTCAAGTTTTTTGTAACTTATTTTCTAGAAAAATTCCCCGAGCTATTTAGTTTAGGATATATTAACCCATAGTTCATTAATTCGAGGATCTAAGTTTCAGGATTGCTAAATTCCAGAATTTATTGGGAATAATTTAAGAAAAAAAAGAAGTTTAGTAGTTTTTTGGACCCGAGATCCTCAGGGAATTGCTGCAGGCTCTTCGGGAATTATAATCCATGCTATGATATAAGCAATAACACCGGCCCCACCGGTTATAGAAATAAGTAACCATAGCAACCGTACAATTGTTGGATCAACGCTGAAATATTCACCTATGCCGCCGCATACGCCCGCAAGAATTCTGTTACTTTTTGATCTGTAAAGTTTATTCATCAAACCGCCCCGATTATTGTGATCATCTTAAAGTATCGTCTAAATAACCAGATTTAAAAATCTGGTTAAATATGCTATTTTAACACATATTGGCCTAATATATAAGATGATCTGTATTGATTTATAGGTAACTCCTTAATTACAAATCTATATTTAAATTAATTAATTATTTAACTAATTACTCTGGATCGCAGCATATTCGAATTTATTTAAATTGTAGCTCCAATATTAAACAAAAGTATTGAAATTTAGATTTTCACCCACTCACTCGTGACATTTTCCGAATAGAAGTTATCTCCCTGAGCCTGCACATAGACTCTGAAGGTTTCATCTATGGGAATAGTAAGTTCTCTTGCAGTGTATGTATATACTCCTTCAGGTTCAACTGTGAAAGGATCACTTTCTATTTTATCCCATACATACGCTTCATCTTCAGCCTGGATAGCAACATAAATAGTAGTATTTTTCGCTTCCTGTGAGCCTACATTTTTCAGGCTAACATTTACATCTACTATTCCTTCCTTTTGAGAATATTCGCATTGGGCTTTGAAATCGAGGTTAGTCAGAGGCCTGCTGCATACCGGAATAACCTTGACAGGCTGCCCTTCATATTCTTCGGGCAATTCCCCTATTTGCCAATCCCTGCCTGTAGTTTCAAGATAGTAGTACTTCTTATCTTTATATTCGAAATATTTTCCTTTCTGTTCGGAATTACAATTTATTCCTACAGCCATATGCTCAGGGAGTTCAAGAAGAACTACATCATAACCCATTTCCTGCAGGATTGCTGCTGAGAGAATCGAAGTATCTTCACAGTCCCCTCCATTTTCATAAAGGGTTTCATAGGGGAAACGGGGATACTGGTCAAAGCCTGAACTCTCGAGATCTGAAGTGTAGTTTAAAGATTGGGCAAAAGAAACACAAAGTTCAGGAACTTTACATTGATCAACCCCGTTTTCTTTTGAAAGGGAATAAAGAGTATCTGCAATATCCTTTATAAGCCAGTCATCATAAGGATCTGAAGCAAATAGATCGTAATCTCTATTGCGAGTCCTTGAATGGTATACATTATATGTCTCAGCATTAAGCGGCATAGAGAGAGATAAATACTGACCTTTGTACTCCCACGAATAGGTCCGGTATAATTCTCCTGAAGATGTAAGTTCATCTACTACTGCGGGACTGGAACCTCCAAGGCTGATATAATCTGTTCCGGAGAGGTCTTCCCCAATTTCCCTGCTGGAAATTTTGGAAGTTCCAGTTTCTGGCCAGATTAAAAAAAATCCAGCCATGTAGATTATGGAAATTAAGAGAAGGAATTTAATTTTAGTTTTCATCGAATATCCTTATCCAGAGATATAACCCAATGAGAATTTGACGAGCTTTATTTCCAGAGGTCTTCCCTCAGATGAGAGTTCACAGGATCAATCTCCATCAGGTCTTCAGGATACGGCCTAAAAAAAGTCTGGTTTATAAGATACTGGTCTTCGAAACGCACAATCCAGGATCTGATAGTGTTTATTGCAGGGCAAAGTGAAGTCTTTCCTTCCCGGTATTTTTGAATCCAGTCAAAGAACAGGGCCTTTTCTGCGTTTGAAAGTTTATCGGAAAAATGCCCCAGGGCATGCATAAGCACATTTATACTGGAGGTGTACTTGGGTGGCTTGGAGAAAGCACGGGAAAGGTGTTCTTCATATTCCAGAATAAGTTCATCAAAAGGCTTTTTCTCTTTGTTTGCTACAATTGTACCGAGTTTGCGAAGTTCAGCCTGATTGTAGGCCATAAGAAGATACTTATTCTCAGTATGGAACCTGACAAGATCATTCATGCTTCCTTTGGCTTTTATTTCCCGAAAGTCTGCAAATACAAAAAGTTTTGTCATGAAGTGTTCTTTTATCCTGGAATTTCTGAGCCTGCCTTCATCTTCAATCGGGAGATTGAAGTATCTTTTCAGGACTGCCTCTCCAAAATACCCGGAAGTTTTCTTAACTGCTCCTGATTTGCCAGCAGAGGGATAAACCTTTACATCCTTTAATCCGCAGGATGGGGACCTGAATTTCAGGATAAATCCATCAACATCTCCGATGGAATCAAGAAAACTCGTACAGAAAGTTTCCATATCCTCAGTTACATCCTTACCAGTAGCTGGCTGAACAAGTCTTTGTTCTCCTTTATCCAGGACAATTCTTACCGGATTCCTTGGAACTCCAAGCCCTATCTCCATTTCCGCACAAACGGGAATGAAATCAACATGCTCCTTAAGTTTTGCAACAACCGGACTGTGGATCATATCCCCATTATATCGACAGTGGTCGAACTCAAGGCATTTACTAACTACTACTTTTGGCCTAACAAAATCTCTCATTTAACCCCTATATAGAAAAGAACTGCTAACATAAATTCTTTTCGAGAAAAAAGCTCCAATATTACTCCTTTTAGAAAAATAAACAGTTAAAATGTTGTTTTTTAGAGAGTTTAGAAGAGTCCAAAATAAACAAGAGTCAAAATAAAAAAGAATCGAAAATAGAAAAATGGTGTAGAGCAGCATAAAAATAAGATTTACACAATAAGGGCTTCTATCATTTACCCGTTTTTCAGAAGACATATATAACAAAGAATAGAATTATAACCTAGTTTTGGGAAGGTAAGGGACAGACGGGCTTTAAAATCTTATACAAACAAGAAAGCTGCTTCTGGCCCAAAATTATGTTAAAAGATAGGTGAGAAGAATATGGTAGAACAAGAACAGGTAAATATGCCTCTCATTGGAGATGATGCGCCCTCATTTAGAGCAGAAACAACTCAGGGACAAATGAATTTTCCTGAAGACTATAAGGGTAAATGGGTAATCCTTTTCAGCCATCCTGCAGATTTTACCCCTGTTTGCACAACAGAATTTATGACTTTTGCAAGCATGCAGGAAGAATTCAGAGCAATGAATACCGAACTTATAGGGCTTTCTATTGATAGTGTTTTCTCCCATATTGCCTGGCTAAAGAGAATTGAAGAGAAAATCGAGTATAAAGGCATGAAAAATGTAGAGGTCAAATTCCCTGTAATTGCAGACCTGAAAATGGATGTTGCAAAAAAATATGGAATGGTTCAGCCTAATGCCTCAACAACCCAGGCTGTACGAGCAGTTTTCATTATTGATCCTCAAGCAAAGATAAGAGCTATTCTGTATTACCCTCTCTCAGCCGGAAGAAATATGCAGGAAATCAAAAGACTGGTAACAGCCTTGCAAAAGAATGAAACTGAGAAAGTAGCAACCCCTGCAAACTGGCAGCCTGGAGACGATGTAATAATTCCCGCTCCCAGCTCGATGCAAGGAGTTAAGGAAAGGCTTTCCAGTGCTGATGAAGGAAAAATGTGTCTTGACTGGTTCTTATGCTTGAAGAAAGACAAAAAATAATCACAATCTTTTCAAGCTATTTTTATTTTTACAATAATTTTTAAAATTTAAATATAAAAAAATTAATTAAAACACATCACAGTGGCTTTTTAATAACCTTCTTCTTTTTTTGAAATTTTATTTGCTACAGGAATAAGAGCCTTTTATGATCTGAGGTTTTAAAGAATAAAAAAGGCATCTAGGGATTCATCTAAAACTGATATGAGCAGACGGAATCTTTCTACTGTTATCAAAAGCCTCCCAGATAGATCAGAAAGATAAGAAATCTCAAAAAGGGATATAATAAAAATGAAATTATATATAAAATCCATGAGATAATAAGAAGGGTAGATACTTTTTAGTTCTCAAATTCATAAATCCAGATTAATAATCCAGATTAATAATCCAGATTAATTCATCGAATACGAGACATAAAAAGAATGAAGAGAGGTGGGAGTAGGTAGAAACAAATTCCGAAATTCATATGCCATCTATTGGGGAAGATGCG
>JBNAKO010000227.1:0-2767 GCA_049706495.1 Methanosarcina sp.
ATTATACGGTCACTCATTAAAAGGAAACTTAAGGAAACGGTGAGGTTTACATGGCAAAGAAGATTAAGTTATCCGAAATAACAGACATGTTCGCGGGCATGAACGTAGAAGCCCTCGAAGGTGTAACTATAGAGGGAGACATCGAGCTTGACCTCGGTGGACTTGGAGGCGGATTCGACCCGATGCTTGCCGCTGCCCTCGGACAGGAAAGTGCAATACTTGCCCAGCACTTCGCAAGACTTGCAGGAATGTTTGGATATCCTGTAGGAATGGGCGCTCCAGCAGCTGCTCCTGCAATGTCCCCTGCACTTGCTGCCCCCAAACTTAAAGATATCATCCCTGCTAAATTCGATGTTGCAAACATAGAGGAATGGGCAACCCAGATCCAGGAAGTCCCAATAGGAAACACCTCTGCAGACGGTGGAAGCCGTGGAAAGAGGGTGCTTGTTGGTGGAGAAAAGGCCCTGCCATTCTACTTTGACGCTCCAATGCCAAACAGGAACCAAGTCACAATTGACGTGTTCGATATGAGAATAGGCCTTGCAAAGGCAGTCAAAGAAAACTACGATGAAGTCATGGACAGCCCAGGAGAATGGGCAAAGAAGAACGTTGACAAATTCAACGCTGACATGATTACCATCCACCTGATCTCAACTGACCCGCTTGTAAAGGACACTCCTCCAAAAGAAGCAGCAAAGACTGTCGAAGAGGTTCTGCAGGCTGTTGATGTCCCAATAGCAATTGGGGGATCAGGAAACCCACAGAAAGATCCGGAAGTCCTTGCAAGAGCAGCAGAAGTTGCAGAAGGCGAACGCTGTCTCCTTGCATCCGCAAGCTTAAACCTTGACTATGCTGCAATTGCAGATGCAGCCTTAAAATACGACCATGATGTGCTTTCCTGGACTCAGCTTGACATGAATGCCCAAAAAGAGCTGAACAGAAAACTCATGAAGCAGTGCAATGTCCCAAGAGACAGGATCATTATGGACCCAACAACTGCAGCTCTCGGGTACGGACTTGACTACGCTTACACAAACATGGAACGTATAAGACTTGCAGCCCTTATGGGTGATGAGGAACTGACTTTCCCGATGTCTTCAGGTACAACAAATGCCTGGGGTGCCCGTGAATCCTGGATGGTTAGCTCTCCACTTAAGGAAGACTCTGACTGGGGTCCAAGAGAATACAGAGGACCTATCTGGGAAATCGTAACTGGTCTGTCCCTTGCAATTGCAGGAAACGACCTCTTTATGATGATGCACCCAACTTCAGTCGCTGTCCTGAAACACATTACCCAGACCCTGTTCGGTACAATTGAGGCAGAGCCCGTTGACCTTGCTAACTGGATCGGATCGGGGGTGTAAAACATGAAGATAAACAGCCCATTAGAAGCTTACAAATACCTGCCACAGACCAACTGTGGAGAATGTGGTGAGCCTACCTGTATGGCTTTTGCCTCCAAACTGATTGACAGATCAGGCAAACCAACAGACTGTCCTCCCTTAATCAAGGAAAAGAAGTTTGCAAAGAAACTTGCAGAACTTGACAGGCTCCTTGCCCCTGAAATTCGTGAAGTTGCAATCGGAGTAGGAGACAGAGTTGCTAAAGTTGGTGGAGACGACGTCTTATACCGTCACAAACTTACCTTCTTTAACAAGACAAAGATGTTCTTTGATGTTACTGACACCATGGAAGAAGCTGCCCTTGTTGAGAGAGTAAAGAAGATTACTGACTACAAGAAGTTCTATGTAGGACGCAATCTCCTTCTTGACGGGGTGGCAATAAGAGCTGTCTCAAATGACCCTGCAAAGTTTGCAGCAGCAGTCAAGAAAGTCATGGAAAACACAGACCTTCCAATGATTCTCTGCTCCTTTAACCCTGCAGTCTTAAAGGCAGGTCTTGAGGTTGCAAAGGACAAGAACCCTCTTCTCTACGCTGCAAACAAGGACAACTGGAAAGAAGTCGGAGAGCTTGCTCTTGAATACAAAGTCCCTGTAGTGGTTTCCGCCTTCAATGACCTTGACGGCCTTAAGAGCCTTGCAAAGACCTTTGCAGAAGCAGGCATAAAAGACATCGTGCTTGATCCTGGTACCTATCCAAGCGGCAAAGCCCTCAAAGAGAGCTTTACCAACTTCCTTAAGATCAGAAGAGCAGGCATTATGGGCGATACAGAGATTGCATACCCGATCATGGCTATGCCTCTTACTGCCTGGATGGCTGGAATTTCCGACCCTGTGAGTGCCTCCTACTGGGAAACTGTGCTTGCCTCGATCTTTACCATCAGGTACGGTGACCTTATGCTTCTGCACAGCATGGAGCCCTATGCCACTATGCCTGAAGTTCATCTGGCCGAGACAATCTACACTGACCCAAGGTCTCCTGTAGCTGTAGACTCCAAGATGTACAAGGTAGGAACTCCTGACGAGAATTCTCCGGTTCTCTTTACAACAAACTTTGCCCTTACTTACTACACAGTGGAGAGCGACCTTGCCTCAAATGGAGTCAACTGCTGGCTTCTTGCAGTTAATACCGATGGTATCGGTGTGGAAGCAGCTGCTGCTGGCGGACAGTTGAGCGCAGACAAAGTACATGATTCCTTTGTGAATTCAGGCTTTGACATCCATAAGGACGTTACTCACAACACTGTAATTATCCCTGGTCTTGCTGCCCGTCTGCAGGGTGACCTTGAGGATAAACTGGGTTCAAAAGTTCTTGTAGGCCCAATGGACTCCGGAAGGCTCCCAGGCTGGTTTGAAAAGAACTGGCC
>JBNAKO010000228.1:0-7334 GCA_049706495.1 Methanosarcina sp.
GATAATTGTCGGTTTAGATTTTGTCCCTTCACTCCGGTTTGCAGCTTTCAGAGCAGCCTGACGAGGCTGTTTTCCAGTGAAAACTCCATGCTCATTACCATCTTCGTCCCGCAAAACAAAATTTCTCATGTCGGATATAAATATTCCCCCGCAAATTAGTTGCTGTATACAGATTAAATTTTTAGGTATATATAATTTTTCTTAACATGTTATCGACAGCTATTGGTATGCGAAAAAACGATAGTATCCGACTTTTTAGAATGCTTTATTTTCGGGGTTTTGATTGATTGCATTCAGCTGCCAGCTGAATTAATGATACATTAATAATCTGGCCTGGAAAAGATGAGTAAACAAAAGAATGCCCCTAATATGAGGATTATATTTGATCTCAAGCTCAATGCCCTCAAAGTAATTTCATCTGTATAGATAAAATTGTAAAATAGAGAAACCCCAAAGAAACATTTGACAACCTTCTTATGGGCTTACGTCTTGATACTAATCCCTTGTGTGTGGTCACCTCAACACCTAGACCAACAAAGTTTCTCATGGACCTTGAAAAGCGAACTGACCAACACAGACAGTAGTGCACGGTGACCACTCAAGGGAGAACACAAGAGAATTATAAAAATCTATCTCCTGTTTTTATCTCTACAATTATAAGCAAGTACGAGGGAACCCGGCTAGGTAGACAAGAATTAAAAGACAATTTCTTAGACGATATTTCTGAAGCCTTGTATACCTGTCTGAATAGGACTTGTGTATCCTGCTTGCAACACATTGTCGTACAAAGCCACTGGCCATACACTTATTTTTCACTTTTCTTCAGGCATAATGCAGATATTTTGCAGACGTTTCTAATCAAAAACAAAATAAGAGCTCATATCTTAAATCATGAAAATAAATGAAAAATATTACAAATAAGTTCAACTTTTTCTAAATGTAGTAGCATGTGTGAGCATAAACAAAAAATATTAATAAAATTATAAATTTGATTCGATACTTAGTCGGCTTTCTGTTTTTATTTTCAGGTATTTTATTGCTAATTGGAAGTACGTTACTTCTTAATGGATTGTGTTTTATTCTGATCGGCATTATATTGACGCCTGCAATTGCAGACCCTATTGAGAGCAAATTGAATACATCGATGCCTGTTAGTTTAAGACTTATTGTTGCAGCTGTGCTGTTTACTATATCCGTCGCTGTAGTAAGCCCTGTCGAACCTCAGGAAACAACAGTTCTGGCTCAATCGGGTCTGAGGGTCTTCAAGTGAACAATGCGACGTTGAGTGTAGTTGAGCTTGAAAGTAACGAAGTAAAAGAAAATAATACAACGATGGATAGTCCAGAACCTGTTTCTACACCTACTCTTACACCTATACCGACTCCTACAAGTATTCCCGGAAAATTGGAGATATTAACAAACCCGGAAGGGGATAGTATTACCATTGAGGGTTTCAAAAGGTAAATCTCCAATTGGGGGTTGGAGATAGAGCCAGGGACTCATACCGTGACAGTTTACCTTTCTGGATACAATCCACAACAAGAAAAAGTTGAAATCGAAAATTCTGAAACAAAAACGCTATCTTACACTCCCGTCCCAGAAACAAAAACGACCCAGGCATCAACACCAAATCAAGAGAAAAGAGAGAATAATCCAGAACCAGCAGCAACAAAAACTGAGCCAATTGCAAAATATCAAGATACAGACCGGGCAGCAGTAATGTCACGTAATGCATTTATTATAGCAGACGACGCATCTAAAATCGGAGACGCTTCAGCAGACTCCGATTTTGTTTCGGTGAGCTTTTATGCCAGTGCGCTTTACTTTGACAGTCTGAAAGCCATAGAGGACAGCAATAAGTATGTATCTCCCGCACTTCAGCCGGCTAAAGACGAATTCGAAGATGCTTTGCATTATGGAAGAAGGGAAGGAGGCTCGAATATTGTATTAGGAATCGATGAAATAAATCAGGGGAGAACCGATGAAGGAATTAAGTATATAAACACAGCAGTTTCAGATCTGAACAAATGCACAGAACATACAAATACCGCAAACAAAGTGCTTGAGAAATATCAAACGAAGTTAAAATGAGACATATTAAAAAAAGTATATTCTTGCTTTACTCCCTTCCCTATTGGTCCGTGCTACGAGAAATAAAGAAGGTGGTAAAGGTCACGCACCTTAGAATCCTCTCAGGCCGGATTCAATCTAAAGCAATTGTAAAAATTTATGCACCCTTATTATGCTTACCACCACAAATTCTTATATTTAGTTTTTTAGAGAGCTGGAAGCCTCGAAAATAGGAAAATTATAGTCAGAAACCGGCTACCGATATTCTTCCGACATAATGCAGGCGTTTTGCAGGCATTGGACCTAAAAATGCCGAAAAGAAAAATTTTCCACCCAAAAATGGAATGAGCTTCCTGATGTTTAATTTTCGCATATGTATTAGTTTTTGTATTCCATATTATCTGAAATGAATCTGAACCCAAACACATAGCTAGCTTTAACCGATATCTTTTTTATTTGTTGAGTAAACAAAATGAGAGAAAACACTCAAATTTGGTTAATAATTAGTTTAATATAACTGTGTAAAAAACAAATTCTAGCTTTGAGAATAGTATTACTTTTAATTTTATATTTACATGCTCAGTATGCTTTGTATAAATACTGGAAAATTTGGAAAAATTAATTGAAAAATATACTGCTATTTTTCCCAGTATAATTCTCCACGCTTCAGTTAAAGTTATCAGGTGTGCTGCAATCTTCCTAGTGTTCCATTTCGCAAACTTTTGACATAATCTGCAAAGTTGGAAACGATATAGCTGAGATAGAGAATTGCCTCGAGAATGAGCATTTCTTCGATTTCCGACCTCATCCACATATGCAGAGAGCAGCCTGCACAAACACTGCCCGTTTACTCAAGGTAATCTTCTGCCGGTTAACATCGATTAGGTAGTCTGGTTCAAGTCCTCGATATAGGTTCCAGCTCCAAGCCACCAATTGTCATCGACTTTCTGGACATAGCTCATTTTTGGTTCAAGGGTCATATTACGAGCCGGATTGTAGTAGTGGTAGAAAAGAAATCCTCCACCCTGCTCTGCCAGGAAGGTTTCAACTTGTGTGTAGTTGACGCCGTAGGGGTCCTGCAGCCCGGAAAGGTCGGTTCCGATTAATTCAGGCTGATAGGGTAGCGCCAGAGTTGTTCCGTTGTAGTCGAAGGCATAGATATAGAGATTGCCTCGGACGAATGTTCCGTTAGGATTATTGAATTCCGTAATTGCAGCAGCTTTTCCATTGTTATTGGCATATGCAATCGCTTCGGCAACAAAGGATTTCAGGCTATCTCTTACCTGAGAATCTGTTCCTGCTTTCACTATTGGTGAATCCTCTTGAAGATTGTAGATGCCGGCCCCAAGAATCCAGCTCTGGTTTATCATCATAGTGTAACTGAGTTTTTGTTTAACTGTGAAGTTATCTGCAGGATCTGAATAGAGGTACTGGACAAATCCTCCGCCAGACTGTGCAGTGGCAATTAAATCCTGAATATATGGAGTTCCTTCAGGGTCTGTGGCATTCCACCGGTTTGTCCCGAGGATCTCGGGCTGGAAGGGTAAAGCTAATGTGGTGCCATTGGCATCATATGCGAAAATATAAAGCTCAACATCAACGAATTGGCCGGTCTGGTTATTGAAGTCCTGAAGGGCGGCTTCCTCTCCGTTTACATGAGCATATTCAAAAGCTTTCTCGACAAATGCTACAAGTTCCTCTGGGGATACAGTAGAATTGTTACCAGATCCTGATATTGCTGATATATTAGCTGGCGTCTTTTCAGATTGGTTTTGACAAATTTTATAGTTGCCACTGCACACAATGTAGGAGTTCCCATCACTACCCTGAGTTAACCTGTAGTAGGTGGCCTTGTTGTATAGGTTCGGCTGGACTGGATGCATGTACACATAATTTACCCAGCCAGTACCATTTTCCATTGCTCCTGCATAAATCTCGTCACGGTAAGGTTTACCTGTAACATCTGCCTTACCCTTGAAATTCCTGCCGACAAGTTGGACATTGCCTGCATTAGCAACCAGAGTCAGATTTGTGTCGTACACAAAGACATAAAGGGCCGGATCATCCGGGTTTAGATATGGAGCTTCACCTGCATTGATGTGCTGGAATGCTTCAGATACATTTTTTTCAATTGCTGTAGCGGTTGTATTTACAAGTTCTACTACAGTATCGTTAGTAAATGTCTGTTTTGTGCATCCAACTCCGAGGTTCCGGTAGATAATCCGCTCGTAAGCGCTAACTCCTTGTTCATCTTTTTGATCTCTTGCCATCTCTAATCCATTTTGGAAGGCGCTAACCAGTGTATCCGGAACATCCTTGCTGAAAATATAGTAAAAATCCTCTTCACTCATTGTGTATACAATTTCATAAGTATTCGGGTCCACTCCATCCTGATGCATTTGAAGCCGCCCTGCGAGATCCCCTGTTGCCCAGAGGTCAATCTGGCCTTCTTCCAGCGTCTTCAGAAGCTCTTCTGAGGTTTTGCGGTTGATTATCTGCGATTCGTTCACGCCCTTGTCAGTGAGAAGGTTGTTTTCTATAGAGGCTTGCACTGCTCCTATTCTGTACTTATTAAGGTCTTCTGGAGAAGATATTGTAATGTTGCTGCTGATAGGTGCATAAAGAACAAAGCTAACCCTGGCAATAGGCCCTGCCCACTTATAGAGGGGCTCCCGTTCGGGAGTGCGAACAATGGAAAAAAGCACGGTACTTGTATTGTTCTGTGCAGCCTCGAATCCTTCTGCCAGAGGGACGATACGGACATCAGTTCTTGAGCGGTTAACGCCAGTATTCTTGAAGACTGCTTCAAGGAGTTCAACAGAAATACCAGTGACATTCCCTTTTTCCTTATAATTGAAGGGGGCAAATTCTTCTGTCAGATAATTAAGCTGGGAAAGCCCGATTGATGGAATATATTTGCCAAGAATTCGCTCGTAATTACTGATCCCACTGCTGTCTTTTTCCTTTTTGACAGTATCGAGTGCCTGCTGGAAGGATTGGACAACTGAATCCGGGACATCTTTATTAAACGCATAGTAAAGCTCCTGGGTCTCTAGCTGGTACACAACAGTATAAGAGTAGTAGTTCCCTGTCTCCTTTTCTGCAAAATACCTGCCTGCGGTCTCAGGGAAAGCCCAGAGATCAATCTCCCCGTTTTCAAGCTCGGAAATCAGTGTAGATACATTATTTTCAGATACAATCTGGCTCTGATTTACCCCAAGCTCGAGTAATTGCTGCATAGAGGCGTCATCTGTAATTACACCTATACGGTACTCTTTCAGATCATCAGGGGATACTATTTTGACCTCCCGGTCTGGTCTGGCAAAAAGAACATATCTATCAGTATAGATCGGTCCGGCCCATTTGAAGGAGTTTTCCCGCTCAGAGGGTTTTGCCGTGGTGAAGAGGACGGTATTGTTTAAATTAAGGGCAGCCTGATACCCTTCGGTCCAGGAAACAAGCCGGATATCCTCTCTGAGAACTTTCTTTCCCATTTTCTCAGTAACTGCTTCAAGAAGATCAACTGAAATTCCTTTCAGTTTCCCATTCTCCATATAATTGTAAGGCGGGAGCTGTTCTGTGTAGTAAGTAAGGTTGCCTGACATTGTTGTATTGTTCAAACCTGCAAAAGATGCAGATTCGCTTTCCGGAAGACATTCTGCGGATGGCAGCAGAGCTCCGATTAGCACTGCAATAAGAATAAGGCAAGTATAACGTAGAGAAAGCGACATGAGAAGAGTTTATTACGGAGATATAAGTAAATGCGTAATGCAACCAACTAATTTGCAAAAGAAAAGCAGTTTAAAGGTATTTAATGAAAATTAAAGCATGAATTACCCTGTAAATTTGTTTTTGAAAAAAGTCTTTTTTAACGGCTTTTAAACATTCAGTATATTAAAATCGGAAAACTGTTTATCCCTGGAAAAGATATACAGTCTACTCAATGTCATGTAATAAGCTTATTTTCAGAAACAAATATATTGATTATTATATATTAAGAGCGTATCCAAAAACTCAGGAGCCTTTTCTTTACTTTGAATTGGAAAAGCCTGATTGACTTATTATTATTGGAAAGCTGACTAAGAAAGCGATTGAACAGATAAAAGACTTTACCGAGTGAAAGACCAGGAAAGAGGAAACTATCTAGGTATTTGGAGGCTTTCTTTATTCTTTAGGCGATATAATTTGATTTCTTTATCACGAATGAAGATCTGGTGTTTCACTAATAATCTTTGATATTTTCAAGGACTTTCCCATATTTTCCTATATTTGTATTCCATTTTATTTTCTTACTCTATGTACATTCAACTTCCTTCCAGATAAGCTTTGAAAATAAGATGTAGCTAAATAAAATATTCAAAGACAAGGCATTAACAAACTACAAATAAACCCCGATTTTTAGTTTAGAAACATTTAATAGCCTGGGAACTAGAAAAAATTAATTAAGTATTATATTATTCCTGTATTATTCATAAAAAGGTCGCTATTTTTAACGATTCTGGCTCTTCGTAAGCAGTCAAAGTGTTAATTGTTAGATACTTTGGTCATACAAATTATATGGATGCTCACAAGTTGTAATGTTTGGAATTCAACCAGTTGTAACATAATTGATTGAAATCCAAAATCCAGAAGATAGATTGATGGCATAGAAAACGAGATCTAGAGAAGTAATTTTAAGGTCTGGAACTAGCTAAGAAAATAAAAAATCGCTAGGCTTTGAAAATCGTCACAATCCTTCGAACTTAATTTATTGACCCCATAAAATCTTGAATATTAAGTTTGATCAGAAACAGAATTTTTCTTGGGAACTCAAGCTTTCAATTAAAAAATGGGAAAACTAGAGTAGCGGAATTAAAGACATACTAATAATAAAAAATAGATGAGAGGAATTAGATGAGTAATCAAACTTTAGTACTCAATAGCTTTGGCTATGAAGCTGGTGGGTGGAGGATAGAAAAACACCCCCGCTTCCTTACTGACCTTACGGGTGACAGACATGCAGACATTATTGGTTTTGCAGATGCAGGAGTTTATGTATCACTTAACAATGGTGATCGGACTTTTAAACCAGCTAAATTAGTTCTTAATACTTTTGGTTACGAAGCCGGAGGATGGAGAATAGAAAAACACCCCAGATTCCTTGCTGACCTTACAGGGAACGGGCGTCCAGATATCGTTGGATTTGCAGATGCAGGGGTTTATGTATCATTTAACAACGGGGATGGGACTTTTAAACCAGCTAAACTGGTTCTTGATAAATTCGG
>JBNAKO010000229.1:0-1590 GCA_049706495.1 Methanosarcina sp.
CTCCCATCAATATCAGGATTTAACTGGTCAGATTTGTTAGTGGTGTGAGTTTGTTTTTTGGTGGAGAGGTCAAGAATATAGATATCCCAGTTGCCGTTCCTGTCATCCTGCCACACTACAGTGTTTCCGTAAATGGCAGGGAACTCTGAGTTTGACGGATTTGTAGTAATCTGGGTTTCAGTGATTGTGGGAGAAACAGCAGGGGCAGTAGCCGCTGATGCGGAAGACAAAAAGAAAAATGAAAAAAATAAAGCTATAGTTATTGAAACTAAAAATATTGAATAATATTGTTTAGTTCTCATTTAGACACCTTCTTTTAATCTATAATAAAATTGAGGAATTTTGGGAAATTGTAACTTCAGGATTTTATATGTTTAATTATTTGTAAACTGTAACTAAACTCTATTAAGCTATAATCAAGCTGGACTTAGACTCTTCATTCCTAAAAATACAATAAAAAAGTCGAAAGCGGGAATTTCCCACCTTTTGTTATAATTTTGTTAAAAATACAAGGAATTTTGCTAACTTCCTTAATATTTACTAAGTTTATTTCATTTTTTCCTGTTGAGACAAATTCGATTGATTTATTTTTTTACTACAATATATCCAGATACGGTTTTTGTGTTACTTCCCACTGCATTTTTCACTGTTAAGCTAACAGTGTATTTTCCTGGTTTACTGTATGTATGCTTTGGATTCTTTTGAGTAGAGTATGTTTTATCTCCGAAACTCCATTTCCAGGAGGTTGGTGCACCTGCACTTCTGTCAGTAAACTGAACCTTTAAAGGAGCTTTTCCTGAAACCGGAGAGGCCGAAAATGAAGCAGCAGGCAGGTAGCTGAGTGTAGCCATATAAATATCGTAATTATACATGTCGTTTTCGTTCCAATTTCGAGAATCCTTCCATACTATTTTGTCCCCATAGATGGCCGGACTTTCTTGCCATGACTTATTTGTGGTGATTTGAATCCCAGTGGAAGTGGAAAGATTATACATCTTGATATCAGCATTACCAGGATCTACTCCATCTGCCCATACTACCCTATCGCCATAGATAGCGGGATCAAAATCATAGCCACTAGTATAATTAATCATAGTTAAGGTGGAAGTGGGAAGGTCATACACGTAGATATTGTAGTTGGTACCTATACTTTCCGCCATCCATACTATTTTGTTTCCATGGATCCTGGGAGCACCATTAACAAAATGAACCAGATTTTCTCCATAATTTACCGGGCTTTCTGTAGAAGTAGAAATATTGTACATGTAAACCTGTATGTGTTCATACGGGTTCTCTCCCATATTCCGATGATCGCGCCAAACTATCCTATCTTTGTAAATATCAGGCTCCGCCTGCAGCGAATTATTAGTTGTTATCTGATACTCTTTCGAGGTGGCAATATCATACATATAGATATCCCAGTTTCCAACAGGCCAGATATCACCTTCAAGGTTTCCTCCATTTCTGCCGTCCATCCACACTATCCTGTTGCCTTGGATTCTAGGCCTGATCGCTTTTCCACTGGTAGTTATCCGGGTCTGTTTTTTAGTTGTAAGGTCCTGCAGATAAACATCGTGGCCTCCATTGCGC
>JBNAKO010000230.1:0-21184 GCA_049706495.1 Methanosarcina sp.
TCGGCAGCGTTGGCAGCCCCGGCCTCGACTTCCTCCATAATCTTCTCTTTGGTGAGGAAGACTCTTTTACCGTCTCCCATACGCAAAGCATACTCAGTTGCCATTTTTTTTGTCCTCCATCGCTAGATAAATTTAAGTTAGATTACTTTCAGGTTTAGATTTGGGGTTCAGAGTAGCAGTTCTTTTGCCTTTGCCACGGCTTCACTTGCGTTTTCTGCGTAACAATCAGCACCTATTTTATCAGCCCAGGCCTGGGTTGCAGGGGCTCCACCTACCATAACTTTAACTCTGTTCCTCATTCCTTCTTCCTTGAGCAGGTCAATAACTTCCCTCTGGCCCTGTAATGTTGTGGTCATAAGTGCAGAAAGCCCGATCATATTTGCATTAACTTCCTTTGCTTTCTCAACAAAAGCTTTTATGGGGACATCCCTACCAAGATCATAAACTTCAAAACCTGCAGACTGAAGCATAGTTGAAACAATTGATTTGCCTATATCGTGGACATCTCCTTCAACAGTTCCGTTTACGATAACTCCGTGCTTCTTGCTTTCTGTCCCTGCCGGAAGATCAGCCTCAAGAGCCTTTACGCCTGCAGTCATTGCATCTGCAGCTATCATAACATGAGGCAGGAAAAGTTTTCCTCTCTCAAAAAGGACTCCTACCTGATTCATGCCTGCAGAAAGGCCTTTTTCAATAATTTCTGAGGGTTCCATTACCTCTTTTGCTTTTTCAACAGCAGCGAGAACTGCATCTTTTTTACAGGAGATAACCGCATCAGTAAGCTCCTGAATTGACTCTTCTTTGGTTGCCATTTTTAAACCTCCATGTAAATAGAAATCTTTCAGCATGTAAGAGCGAGCTGAATCTGGAATTTCTATAAGACATATTTTTATAGTTCCTGAATTATTTAGCCTAACCCGTTTAGATTTTCGTGAAAAGAAGGAATACACTCATTAAATTAGCCAGGCTGATGTTTCAAGCTTTTTTAATGATATTGAAATTTTTAATATGCTTACTTTTTAGAAAATAGACTAAAGCCAGGACCTGAAGTTTACTTTTAATCTTTATAAAATCTAAATTTATAATTTTACTCTTTTAATAGGGCTCGCAGATGTTCACAGATAAGCTTAGCTTATTATATGTTTAAGGAGCAAAGGGCTTTATTAAAGAAAAAATTTACATCAGTACTCAGAGCCCAGTTAATTAAAGAGTCTAAATTAAACTATATTTTGAATCAAAAGTTAAAAGTTTGCTTCATATTACATTTTCATTAATTTAACTATCAACGGTTTTAAAATAAGAAATAAGCCATTTTTAAAGATCCTTTTGACCAAGATACTTACTCTGTATAATAAAAATAGAGCTTTGATTTAGGTTTTGAATTACTGGCAGAAGTTTTCTCCTTCAAGTCCGAATTTCCTGAAAACTTCACATTCATTACAGAGACAAGCATGTGCTTTTTCATGAGAGGATCTTTTTTTCCTGGAACAGAACATGCCTGACCCTCCCTGATAAGAAGAGCAGTTTTTACAAAGGCAGCCCTTCAGGTGATGATATGAACCGCAAATTCCGAAATATCTTCCGTATTCTTCCCTTGTTTTTTGAATTTCAGCAGAAAGGGTCTCAGCAGGTTTGCCTGTATCTGCCTTCTGTTGATTATTTTTATTTTCAACTTTAATTTTAGGATCCAGAAAATTCCTCCTGGCTAAAAAAAGCTATTATTTATAAGATGTTAAATTATAATATATATGGTTAAGGATTTTGGAGTACATTTTACAGGATAAGACCTGGCAGGTATGAAATAAGATCCGAAGCTCAGGTCATAAAATAGGAAAAGCATAGAATTCATATGAGGTATGGTTATGGGATTCAATGAACTTGCTGACAGTGATGAATTGTTTCTTAATAATGCCCTGGAGAAACAGCGCATTCTCGAAACCGTAATTAATAATAGCCCTGTTATGGTTTTTCTCTGGACCCCTGAAGAAGGTTGGCCTGCAAAATATGTCTCTGAAAATGTAACACAGCTTGGGTACACGTCAGAGGATTTCCTTACAGGCAGGGTAATGTATGCAAATATAGTCCACTCCGAGGATATAGACAGGGTTACGAAAGAACTGACAAGATGCTGTAATATAGGTGAAGATAGTTTTGTGCACCGTTACCGGATTCTTACAGGAAAGGGAGAAATCCGCTGGGTGGAAGAAAAAACCTTTATCCAGAGGGATGAATGGGGAAATGTAACTAACTTTCAGGGAATAGTCAGGGATGTCACCCCTGAGATTAAAAACGAGAAGGCCCTGAAAAATGCTCTCGAAAGCCAGAAAGCCCTTATGGAAAAACAAAAAGCTTTGCTGGAGCGGCAAAAAGCCCTGGAGACAGTAATTAACAATAGTCCTGTTGTAGTTTTCCTCTGGAAAGCCGAAAAATATTGGCCTTCAGTTTATGTTTCTGAAAATGTCAGGAAATTCGGATATACTCCGGAAGATTTTGTTTCAGGCAGAATTCTCTATGGAAAAATTGTGCATCCTGAAGATCTTCTGCTTGTAGAACTCGAGCTTGAGGAAAATTGTGAAGAAGGCGGAAAGGAATTCAATCGCCAATACAGGATCCTTACTCAATCAGGGGAAATCCGCTGGGTAGACGAGAAAACTTTTATTCAGCGTAATGAAGAAGGACAAGTAACTCATTTCCAGGGTATAATTGAGGATATAACCGAAAAGGTCAAAAAAGTTTGAGGTACTGAAATGCGTATACTCTTCATTTATTTTTATACTTATATAAAAAATTAAAAACATTAAATAATTAAAACCTTAACATTTTTAATTTGTAATTAAAAAATATTATTTATCTAAAAATATATCTACAGTTTTATGACATGTTCATATTTCATTTTTGCTTGCTATTTGCTCCTATTCGCTCAGTATAAATTGAAATGATCTAAAAAATAAAAAATGCTTCTTTAAGTTCTGTATCCCAAAATAGATTGTGCAACCGGTTATGGAATTAATTTTTCAGATCTCATAATTAATCGGATAAGAATAAGTTTTGGATAGTCTCACTTATTACATTCCATTAAAATTTGATTGTGTGGCGTTTAAGTTCTCTTAAATATTTTTGATTCCGATTCTTCAAGCCAGGTTTTCCTTTATACAACTAAAGATCAAATAAAAAAATAAAAAAAATTGAAGGTGGAAAAAATATTTCCTGAAATTATCCAAGCGCCTTTCTTATTTTCCCCATTTTTGTAAGGGTTGAACATACAAGCTGGGAGACTTCCTCATCCATACAGCTTCCTGATTTACATGTCTGTAAAAGCTCAGGCTGCATCATTTCCAGCAAAATCCGGTATGAGGTTTCTGGTCTACTCTCAAGGGAAAAAGTTTCATTCAGAACTTCAATATCCCTTTTAATTTCTTTTAAACATCCTTCTGAAAGAAAGCGAGAGGCAACATTGAGATCCAGGTATCTGGAGGCAAAATTCAGGTCGCTTCCCAGGGAAGGGAAATATTTTGTAATCAAATTTTCGTAGGCTTCTTCACCGAGTTTTTCTTTTGTTTCATTAAGGGCAAGCCCTGTGCCTATGAACTCCGGAGGCAGGCCTATTGAATAAAGAGCACCTGTAAATTTAATTGCTCTTGGAAGATGGAGATTTTCTGCAGGCATGCAGGCTTTAAGTTCACTTGCTACATCTTTACTGCAGAGTGCTATAAGACCTGAAATGTCAGGGGAATTCCTTGAATAACCGCCAGCTCCTTTATGCATAAGACGATCCCGCTGCTGGGGTAAAAGTTCAGAGATTTGGTTTATCATAGGGGCCAGTTCCCTGAGAATGCGGCCATATCTTGCTCCGAAAATCCCTATGAGATTTACAATTTCTTCTTTTTCTTCTGAAGAATAAATACCGGGAGTTTCAGGTAACCTTTCTTTTGCGCGGTTTACAAGAGCTTTAGCTTCTCCTTTTTCATGGCTGTACCTTAGTGCGGACTGAAGGGTAATTGTTCCTATTCCCTGATATTCGTTGAAAAAATTGTCTGCATTTTCCAGGTCCAGATGACCTCTAAACGGCAATGTGCCTGCCCCAAAAATAATGCCTGTTTCAGTATCGATTTCAGAGTTCAGTTCAGAAATCCCATTTATTGCATATTTACATGCAAGTGTACTTGCAACGTGTCCGAAAGAGAGGGCAGAATCGGATTTTCCAAGAAAAACTCTGAACTTCTCAGGAGAAGTCCCAAAGCTTTCTTTCCAGCCAAGAAGCGTGTTTTTTGCAAGAGTTTTTGCATGCAGCAGTGCAGGCGCATCTTCTATAAGAGGAATTATCCTGGGAACTTCCATTTCGTATCCGAATTCTTTTTTTGCAAGCTCGCTGACATCTACCATATGCTGCTGGGCTTCAATAATTTCTTTTACACTGCCTGTCATAGGGTGTACAAATTCATTTATTGCCTGAACATCCGAATTTTGAAGCGCACTGTAATTGGCTTCGGCAATAGACATCATTACCATAAGCTGCCTGAACCGATTTTCCTGAACCGCACTTGGAGCCCTGGGAGTTATAAAAAAGTCTTTTCCAGGCGTTAAGTCTGTCTCTTCTATCATTTTCTGGACAATCTGAACGTTCTGATGATAGGGAGTAGCTTTTCCTTCATAATCAGGCATGTATTCGTCACACCCGAATTTGACGGCAGCTTCCACAGCTTCTTCTGGCTCCTCTTGCGTTGAAATGTATTTTGATGCAGCATCCGGATGCTGCGTACACATAACCCTTGGAAAAACGGCTCTCCGGCTCATGAAACTGAATCCTCACTCCTTCTGGAATTTGCTTATTACCTTATTTGAAATTCTTCTTTAACTTTCATTTGGTGGCTAATTTATTTATCCCATCTTTAAACAATTGCAATTTTATTTTTCAATAGTCATCAGGTATTGTTAACCATGAAATAATTGCAAATTGGCATCGGATAGAAACGTTTACTCATAAATAAAGGTTTTTGTTTACAATAGAAAACTTATTTCTGTCTAAGCTTTAATACTATGCTTTAATATTATAATAGTCCTGAAACTTTACAACTTAAATAAGAAAAATAGAAAGCTGCGTTGAAAAGTCAAGGAAAAAATGAATTTACTTTTCTACTATCTTGGTTAAATAACTTTAAATTATTTCACAATTTACCTTTGATTAGGCTTTAAATATTTATCTTCAAATATATGCTTTTAGATTATATTTCAGGATAATTAGTTTATTTGAATATTTTATTATAAATTGTAAATATTGTTCCAGGAAGATTTTTTTGTTTTGTCGGTTCAGCTGTATTAGAGGGCCACAGTTTAACTAACCAATTATAAAAATTCCTGGAAATTTCAATTCCTGCATTGTCGATATATTTATAAAATACATAACTGAGCGGAATTATTAAAAACAAAGATACGAAGGATGCAGTTAAAGCAGCTGCTCCATATGGTAATACAGGAAGAAGCATAAGGAATAGTGCCGAAGTAAAACTGCTTATTATCAGGAAATGGATAAGATATAACGAGTAAGAGATTTTTCCGAAAAACACAGGTACGCGGGAAGAAAAAATCTTTTGCAAGCTTTCATTGTTCAGAATAACATACATTATCATACCTGCTCCAAGGATGTGATAGGTAAGCCTGGGGGTTCGGAATAAACCGGAATTAAGAAAACCGTATAAGGAATCAGTTGTAACCGTTCCCATAGGGTATGAGCCTAAAAACAATCCGAGAACCAGGATAATCGATAAGATTATTTTATTATCCATTTTGAAGAGCGGCTTTTTAACACTAAAAGTATCTGCAAACCCCATTCCTATTATAAAAGCCAGATAATAGGAGTTGAAAAATAGAATGAATGCAGCAAGGTAGAAAGTCCAGCGAGAACGCAAAGTTCCAAATAAGAGGGCCATTGCAAAAACGAGCATTGACCCATAGAATTCTGTTGTCATTGTCCAGAGGACTGGGTTATAAGTGTCGTCTCCTGTAAAGAAAGAACCCCATACGGCTGCTTTTCCTGCTTCGAAAACATCCGGGGTAAAGGTCCAGTAATTGGCATAATTATTATTTCCTGAGACTTCTACGGCTTCAAGGTAATAATGAAAAGCTCCTGAAGATGCGAGTAAATAAGCCAGAGTCACTGCTGCCAGGACAGGGACAAATAATCTTATGTATCGACGCAGAGCGCTGCTTATAATAATATTTTTGTCTTTTGTCTTAAAATATTTTTGAGTTAGTACATATCCACTCAGGACAAAAAAGATGCAGACTGAAAAATTTCCTGCTCCTATTAAGCCTGCAGGGGTACCTGAAAAAATCTGTTCGATATCTCCAAGTCTTGAGGGCATCCTGCTTCCGTAAATCATGGCCGGGGCCAATACGATAAAAAAATGCATAATCATAACATTAATTGCAGCAATCCCGCGCAGGCCATCCAGGTACGTGATCTTCCCGGTCATTTTTTCCACCAGATATATTATTTTAAGCGCTATCTACAGGTTCACCTTTAAGGCGGGATATAATATATGTATTGCTAAAAAAATTCTATTATTTAAACTGTTTTTCTTAAATTATACGCAATTCCTACTTAGTTCTAACATGCTAATTTTTTATTTTAGACGATTTCTTTAATATAATTATATACTTATTGCTAATCCATTACTTTCATTTTTCAATCTTTTTTATAGTTGATCATGTTTTTGCATAATTTTATATATTTTAATTATAAATAAGAATGCATGAGAGGATTTTCTATCAACATTGAAGAGGCCACTCTGGAAAATAAAAATTTCCGCAAGGTTCTCTATACATCAAAGTACAGCCAGCTCGTCCTTATGAGCCTTCAGCCCAAGGAAGAAATCGGGATGGAAGTACATGAGGAAAATGATCAGTTTTTCCGTTTTGAAAGCGGGCAGGGTAAATGTATAATAGATGGCAATGAATACGAACTCGAAGACGGAGTTGCAGTAGTTGTGCCTGCAGGGGCAGAGCATAATATTATCAATACTTCGGAAACCGAGGAGCTAAAACTTTATACTATATATTCCCCTGCACACCACAAAGATGGAATTGTAAGGGCTACAAAAGAAGAAGCCGAAGCAAATGAAGCTGAATTCGATGGTGTTACTACCGAATAAGCTTGAATAAATTTAAAAAAACCAGGAAAAGAGCTTGTAAGTTCTATTTCCGATTAAAAAACTTCTCTATAGATGATTAGAATAAATTTCTCCTGAGTTTTAAAGATGCTTTAAAGATTTTCTGATATAAAGCATTTTTACACTTTTTTGACCTGTTTCAAACTTTTTAAATAAGGAATTAGATTCTTAGAATTTTTATACAAGGAAATATTATTAAAATTATAATTTGTTAAAATCATAATTTATAAAAAAGTTACATTTATTAAAAAATCATAGTTAATAAAAAATTATCTTTAATTATTGCCTGTTTGAAATTTATTTTTAAATTTACAAACTAAGAAAGATTGCTTTAAGAGAGATTAAATTAAAAGAGATTTATCTGTTTAGTCTATCATCCGTTTAGTCCATTATCTATTTATTCTACTTAATATAAAAATCCAAGATCTGGACAGAATCTTCTTATCCACACCAATTAAAATCTATAATTATTTTATATTATGCAGAAAAATCAGGACCTTTTTTAGCTAATTTTTCCAGGACGAATTATTTTGGAAAAATATGACAGAGAGATTGGAATTTTTTACTTTTATTTTTAGTCTGTCGGCTTGAATTTAACCTTCAGTTTCCTTTTTTTCTCCTTCAATTAAGGTGTTTGTAAAATCAATTTCCTCTTCTCTCTGTGCTCTTACTCTGAGCTCGCCTATAATTTCTTCAACTCGACTTCCATTGATATAGTCCTCATTGATAAAATTCTCAAAATCGGAGACTACTTCATTTTGACAGTTAGCTATGAATATTCCGTTATTGAGAATTCCACCAGGAACACTGATAACCCGGTCTTCTAACCAGATTCTATGGTTTTCCGAAATGAGGCATCCTTCTTCTTTTTGAAAGATTGCAGAATCCTTATAATAATTCAATTCTATGGTATCAGGGGTTTCCTCGTAGAGTCCGCATTCTTTAAATTTTTTGTCTATATACACATCGAATGTGCCGTCGTCGTGTAAAATAAAATGAGTTGATCTATTATTGTATTTTCTGGGCATAGGGATCACATGTTTATTTTTTAGGTGCATACACGATTTATCTTCAGGGTTTGTGGGTAGGGATTTAATTTAAAGATTTTTATTTCAATCGTGCATTACTTTTCTTATTAACTTTATAGCACTTAAATAATTACAGACTAACATAATAATAAATTTTTATTTTTCGAAGCATAATTTAATAATTTTGGGGAATATAAATTAATCCCTATAAAATTAAATTTTTGCAGTGCTAATGGACTGTATTTATAAAATATATTCCAAAAACTGCAATTAGCCGAGTTTAAATTAAGAAATTTAAAATTTATGAAAAATAAAAAGTTAAAGATAAAATATAAAGTAAATTGTAAAAAATAGAAATATTAGCCCAGATCTTCATTTTATTACTTGATGAAATTAATTTATTATTTCAATATTCTTTTTATTTTTATTGTACTTGTTCCCATTAAATGCGTTTATTGAAGTGCCTTCAAGGCGGACACCTGTAATACATTGAGAAAATGTATTTCCTGAAACCTTTTTAAATCCTGTGTCAACTGCACTTAATCCCAGCTTGCAGCCTGTAAACTTATTTCCTGTAACGGTCTGTTCCAGGGTATCAAAATAAGAAACACCAGCTTTTAATCCTGTAAACTGATTATTCATAACTGTCGACCCAAAACTTCCTGACCCTGCTATTTCTAAAGTGCAATTCGTAAAATAATTATTTCTAACCAGTACCGAAGGCGTGTTGAACTCGTAGCGCACCCCAAGTTTTGTTATTTTAAAACCGTTAACATTAAAAGGCTCTAAGGGGTCAGTATTTTTAAATCCGTACACTACAGGATATTTTGTGCCCTGAAATGAGAGATTTTTTCCATTAACTGCAACGTCCTCCTTATAAGTGCCTTCCGCAACTCTGATTGTATCCCCGTTTTTTGCAACCTTTACAGCACTTTGAATTGTTTTATATTTACTTTTAGGTCCGACATCAATTACTGCAGCCGATGCTGTATTAATCAAAAACAGAAGTAAGATTAAAATAGTCAAAGTTTTTTTAAACAATATTGCCACTCTCCAGATATTATTTTTTTTACTTATTTTTAATATTTATTAACAGTTAAAATCTATTAAAAGTCTGTTTAACATGTTTGGAAATTTGTAAAACAGACCACTTGCGTTTAGGAGCTAAAGAAATTAGAGAAAATATTTATGATTTTAATTTCCAGGTCTTATGAATTTTTATTAGAAAATCTTACTATTTAGTTTATTTTTATTTTTATTTTTTAATTCCTTTTAGATTATATTTACTATATTCTTTTAAAGTTATAATTAATTTTCAATATTTTATCCTTACATCAAAAAATCCAGTTAGTTATTTTAAAGTCAAATTGTTTATAGTTTTTCCAACCCTTATTCAAAATTTAAAAGTTTAACACTTTTAAACAGGCCTAATAAATGAATATTTATTACTAGCGAGGAAACGGCTGAAACAGGTTTTTAAGACAAAATACTTTTAGAAAATTATAAATCATTTCTGATTACAAAATTTAGGGCATACATATTTAATAATTGATATATGTATTCTATCCTATTAAATTCTTGGTCTTTTAGTTCCTTATAAAAATTAGTGTTTAAAGTCTAATTTCTTCAAACCTTTATTCTTAAAAATGTTAAACTCCTGATACCAGGTACCTACTTCGAAACTGTCTTCTATATATTAGTTGCTGGCATTTATGTTATAGTATTTTAATTATACTGGTATTAAAAGAATACTAGCTCACATTATTTAAAAACAAAAAGAAGTAGGAAGAGAAAGAAGAAAAAGAAGCATAAAATAGAGAAAACAAAACAAAAAAAGAGAAAAAGTTTATTAAAAATAGCTGAGGTAAGGATATGTTTTGTAATCAGTGTCAAGAAGCCCTTAATGTTCAGGGCTGTACCAAAAATGGAGTATGCGGCAAAAAAGGGGAAGTCGCCGACCTGCAGGACAGGCTTCTTTATGTCCTGAGAAGCATTTCATTCTATAATTTAAAGGCAAGAGCTTTAGGCTTGAATAAAGAGGAAACAGACAGATTCGTGCTTGACAGCTTCTTCAGTACGCTTACAAATACAAATTTTGATAAAAAAGAAGTTGAAATCCTTATCAAAAAAGGTTTCGAACTGCGAGACGAAATTAAGAATAAACTCCCTGCAAATACACTTCCTGAAGAAAAAGACCTGCCTGAAGTAGCAAAAGTCACTCCTGAAAATATAGCAAATATTAACGTTGGAGTACATTCTTCTACTCAGGATGAAGATATCCGCTCTTTAAGAGAACTTCTTCTTTATGGCTTGAAAGGGCTTGCCGCTTATTTGCATCATGCATATGTTCTGGGATACAAAGATGAAAGCATCTATGAATTTATAGAGAAGGGCCTTGTTTCAACAGTTGATGACAGCCTGAGCATGGAAGCTTTAGTTGGCCTTGTACTCGAATGCGGACAAACAGGAGTTACTGCTCTTGCTTTACTTGACAGGGCAAACACTGAAACCTATGGAAACCCTGAACCAACTGTAGTCAATATAGGTGTCAAAAGCAGGCCTGGAATTCTTATAAGTGGCCATGATTTAAAGGATCTTGAGCAGCTTCTTGAACAAATAAAGGGAACTGGAATTGATGTTTACACGCATGGAGAAATGCTGTCTGCCAACACGTATCCAGCTTTTAAAAAGTATGACAACTTTGCAGGCAATTACGGAAATGCCTGGTGGAAACAAAATGAGGAGTTCGAAAAATTCAACGGCCCCATTCTGATGACAACAAACTGTATAATCCCTCCTCGACAGTCATATAAAGACAGGATCTATACAACCGGAGTTGTAGGGTTTGAAGGGGTTCCGCATATTTACGAAAAAGAAGACGGCACAAAAGACTTTACTCCTCTTATAGAGCAGGCAAAAACAAGCCAGCCTCCCGAGCCAATTGAAAGTGGGACAATAACTGCAGGCTTTGGACATGAAGCAGCTCTTTCGGTTGCCGACAAAATAATAGATGCTGTAAAAAGCGGAAAAATTAGTAAATTCATAGTTATGGCAGGCTGTGATGGCAGGCATAAAGAAAGGAGTTATTATACGGATTTTGCAAAAGCCCTTCCTGAAGATACTGTAATTCTCACGGCCGGCTGTGCTAAATATCGCTATAACAAACTTAACCTTGGAGATATCGGAGGAATTCCAAGAGTTATCGATGCGGGGCAGTGTAATGACTCTTACTCACTCGTAGTAATAGCCCAGAAACTAGCAGAAGCCTTCGGGCTTAAGGACATAAATGATCTGCCGATTTCTTATAACATAGCCTGGTATGAACAAAAAGCTGTACTTGTGCTGCTTGCCCTTCTCAGTCTTGGAGTAAAGAATATTACCCTAGGCCCGACCCTGCCTGCCTTTATCTCACCAAACATCTTGAAGGTGCTGGTTGAGAATTTCAATATCAGGCCAAACACGACTATAGAAGAGGATATGAAAATTCTGGTGAGCTATAAATAAAATCTTCGCTAAGATATTTTAAATAAGATATTTAATAAATATCTTATTTATCATTTAATTGGTAATTAATTTTAAGAAAGAAAAAATGGCTAATACCAGTTTTTACTCCAGATTTTTTCGGGCTAATCGGTTAATTTGTTATAAAGAAGTATATATCAGGCCTTATCTCCCTTTATCGAAATTTCAATAAATAAATATATAAATAAACGTATAAATAAACGTATAAATAAATAAATAAATAAATAAATAAATAAATAAATAAATAAATAAATATAGTCCTCAAGTAAAAGATTATTATAAGTAAAATATTATTATATTACTATTTTTAAAAATATCTTATTTCATGAATTTTTACCTGAATTTAAGGAATTATTTCTGGATCTATTTATAAAAAAAGTTTAGAAAAACTTATTTCATTATTATTTTACTTTAAACCCTTTTTTTATTGCTTAATGTCTGTAAGATACAGGTTTTTTATGCTTTTATTTGGAGACTTATTATTAAAATTGAACATTTTTAGGATTTATAAGTATTAAATACAATATTTATAAATATAAATAAACTTAAAGGTTTAGAAATGGTTTTTCACCTATTTAGGGCTTAAAAAGCCCTCATTAAATTAATTAAACTATTTTTAGCTCTTATTTTCTGTAAGTATATTTATATTTAATTTTACCAATTCTGTATTTGTCAAGCCATATCCATTGGCAAGACAGGCTAGACGAGAAATACCTGGGCTGGTAGACAATAAAGTTGGAGGGTTGAATACTACAAAAAAGTCTACCTGAAACCTGGTGCCAGAAAGGCTGGAAAACAAAATTTCTGGATTTATTATTAAAAATGTGGAGTGGAGATGAGAGCTTGAAACAAATAAAAAGGACATTTGCTATTCTAGTGGCGCTATGCTTTTTACTATCAGTAACAGCTGCATCAGCAAGCGCAGCCCCTGAACAGTATGAAAAAGAAAAGTATCAGAAGGATAAATATAACAAAGATAACTACGGCAAAGATAAGTCCAATAAGGGAAAATACAGCTATTATAATGCCTATAAAGCCGGCTTTAAAGATGGTTACGCAAAAGGGTACAGTAAAGGTTTCAAAATAGGTTTCAAAGCTGGCATAAAAGATGGCAAATATAAATTTGAACCCTACTATAACTATGGCAAAGGCAGCTACAAAGACAAAGGATATTACAGTGCTTACAAAGCCGGCTTTAAAGAAGGCTACGAAAAAGGCTTTAAGAAAGGATTTAAAGATGGCTTTAAAGCAGCCAAGAAGTATGATCACAAGCGCTACGATAAGAAAGACGACAGGAAAGATTATAGAAACGGACAAAAGGAGTATTTTTAAAACATAAAAATTAATATAAATTTATTAAGTAGGAATTATGCATTCCCAGGTCAATGTGCATATTCCTGACTTATTTTCATCTTTTTTTCTCATAAAATAGACAAGGGAAAACTTCATTGACTAAAAACCAGCATTATTCTCAGTCAGCAGTTACAAAAACAAGAGCTAATCAGGATTTAATGTGCTTCTTTTACCAATATAACAATATTTTCACGTCCATTCTTGAACTTCTTAATCAAGCCTTTCTTTTCCAGTTCAGAAAGCATAAGGCTGACTTTCACTTCGGAATATTCCAGTTTGCTGCGCAGATCTTTTTGAGTAATCTTGCCTTTATGGCCCCTGACTATATCCAGGACTTCACGCATTTCCGTAGACAGGGGAGACTTTTTTGAAGGAACATTTCCAGCTTCGGACTTATCCATATCTTCTACTGCAGGATTTATCATAGAAGCAGCATTTTCAGGGTTTAAAGAACTCAATTCTATTCCAGGTCTAAATTTAGTACCAAAAACTTTTAGCAAAAACTCATTTGTATTGAAATTTTTCTTCTGAAGCCTGCTTTTTTTCTTCCTTTTATTTATTCTAGGGAGGTTATAAGCAGTTCCAAGAAGAAACAGAAATATAAAAGATATCAGCAAATAACCAAGCGTTGAAGAGAAGTCTGTAGTTCTTTTCGTGAAATCTGCACTGTTAGTATTCTCATTTTCTAGATCATTTTCTTCAACTGGTATTGTTTTTGTTATTTTGTTTTCAGAAACAGGATAAAGTAGGAGATCTAAAACATAATTCCCTTGACTTTCGATCTCCAAAGTTGTCTCCTTAGAATAAATTAGAGTGTCATTTTCATAACACTTAGCCGTAATTGTATAAGTCCCGGGCGGTAATTCAAAAGAATATGTGCTGTTTTTCGCTACTATTGACTGAGGAGGAGCAGAATTAATATTAATTACACTATCGTTTAAGGGTTCAAAAGTATCCCATGCATAGGTTGCTCCATGAACTGTTGCAGTAATGTTGCTGCCTTCCAGGAAAGGTATTCCTAACGAGGGTGAAACAAGAAACCCTAAGCCCAATAGAACAGCAATGCAAAGAATGTAGAACCTCAGATTCATCTCTATCAGTAGATCCAATTGTAAGTCGAGGCTATAAAGAGAAATTTTTTAAAAATGTAAGCATAAAATCTCTATTTTTCGGACTAAAAATATGAATGCATTTTTCAGATTTTATGAGTAAATTATTTTCTCTTTATCCTTATAACTGAGTTTTATTTTTAGATATGTTTTGAAACGATTTCTGATAGATTACAGATTACACATGATGGGAGATACAATATTATAGTTACGGCAGATATTTTTATTAGCTTACTTGATACCCGCAGATCACTTAATTTTTATTTCTTTTCAAATAATTTTAACTAAATTTAAACTACTGAGTCCTGTAACAGTTAATTTATGCAGTTTTACCTGCTTTTTAATAACGATATCTTTTATAATTTTACTCGACAGATATGGGAGGATAAAGTAAGTTACTTGAACTTAATTTAAAGACTATAATCCGGCATTTTAACATTTTATGAATATGCCAGTTAATGCTGTTTTAAATAAAATTTAAATTTTGTTAAATGAATTTTTAATAAATTTAATTATTACAGCCATACCCAATGCTATAACCATACCCAATAATACTAGGTAAGCATAAAAGGTACATAAATATTTCTATTATTATTAATCATTGTTTATTTTTATTTAAATAAGTAGTGCGTAATATGTAATGATATACTGAAACTATACTAAAACAAGAAAAATTAAAAAGATACATTTTTGAAGAAAGCTAAAGGATTTAGAAGAGCACATAAGAGAACTTTAAGGATTATTTAGTTATCTATTATATTTTATTACAATAGGAGCGCAAAGGGTCACGGATACCCCACCCTTTAGGTGGTCGTCAGCAATTTGATTTTTCTTTAGTTAGTTGTTTGTTTTTTATTTATTTAATTATTTATTTAATTGTTTATTTTAAAATCCAGAATTAACTTAAATTAATTTTTATTTTAGCTGTAGGCTTAATATCTTATTTCAAGCATGTATACCTATTTCCATTGTATCCATCGATATATCCCTGTGCATAACCTTTACTATAACTATTTTTGTAGCGCTGGCTCCAGTTAGATTTACCGGGTGAAGGAGGGATTTTTGAGAGAACCTCTTTGTTGCTATATTGATCACAATCTTTTTGAGCCTGAATTTTGCCATCTTGAAAGCCCTTATTATAGCCATCTGTATAGCCATTATTAGCCGCGTTTGCCAGCAGAGGGAATACTGACATTATGAAGCAGACTATTAGTAAAATGGCAACAGCTTTTTTCGTTAGATTAAATTTTTTACTTCTCATATATATGCTCCTGATTTATTTAACATAAGAATCTCTTTATATAATTAGAGAAACATTTTTTTATTAAATGTGTAATTTTATATTTTTCAACAAATTTTTTAAACTGTCTATCACATCTGCATTTACCTGCAACTTCTTCTGACATTATTTTTGAATAATTATCTGTTTTTAGTTTATTTCGATCATTATTTAATTAATTATATCTAATATTAGCAGGATTAAATAAAAACATACTTATATTAAAAGTAGCTCAAAAATATTCAACTAATAAAAATAAGCGTTTCTAAACTTTTAATTTAAAATTTGTCCAGAAATCCTGCTTAATATCCAGGAAATTCTTTAAAAAACCTTATTTCTCAAAATTCAGAGCTTTATTCTTTTCTTATTGATATAATAATAGTAAAAAACATAAGACTTTTGCAAATATATCAGAAGTATTTTAATACATTACGCCTGTTTAAACACGAAATAATTGCAAAGATCAAACTTCGAGCCGGCAATCCCCCTAAAGAAAGGTATTCGTGGATCTCTACGTTCCGATGCGATAGACTCCTGTAAAAGTTATTAAGCTCCATTTTTAAATTAAATGAATTAACAAATTTTTAAGTAAATCTAATCTTTAAAAGCTAATTTTAAAAAAATAAAGGCTTATTTAAAACTCTTTATTTAAATGAATATAAATATTCTACTTAATAAATTAATTTCTTTACAATATCGAATATAAAATGTAATTAACCAGTAAGAATAATGAAGCTATAGACACAAAAAGATACGTAAATATAAATGAATTTTCAGCTTTAACTTATTCTGGAGGTTTTTAAAGAAAACCATTTTTAAATCAGACTGGCAATAAAAAGCTATTTGATCTTTTGAAAATGTAAAAGAATATTATTTTTAGTTATTTATTTTTGGAAAATTAAAAAATCAATAATTTTGGCTGCCATTAAAAAAGAATACATGCGTAATATTGGAGAAACAGATTTATCCGGTTACTTTTCAGGTCAACATTACATTAGAGGCGCTTAAAGTAATTCAAAAAATCTCCATGTATGCCTTGTGACAAAAGTAAATAAATGTTTACTCGAGATTTTCCTCAAAAGTATCTTTTACTGAAATTAAAACTTATTAGAAATATTCCCCTCTGAAAAGACTCTCCGGATTTATCTATTATTAGGAATTTGAGTCCACTCAGGATTAGGTGCGAAATCTAGAAGTAACGTTCACTGTTTAAATACATTCCAACATCGGCTACACATAAAGAAGAAGTTGCAAAGGTTCAGGTTTGGGCTTAAAGGATGCGAGAGTATGGTCAATGAAAAAAGGAACACAGGTAATGAAAAGATTCAGATACAGGAACAAGAAGAACCGCACGCTATGGGAGAAAAATGTGATATTGAATATCCTGGCCTGGAAACAGCCTTGAATAACTCCCAGAAAGAGGATTTTCCCGTTGTGGGCATTGGCGCATCTGCTGGTGGGCTTGCTGCATTCGAAGCTTTCTTTTCAGCTTTTCCTAAAGATACTAAGCCTGGTATAGCCTTTGTCCTTGTGCAGCATCTGGATCCAAACCATAAAAGCATCCTTACCGATTTGATAGGGCGCTATACACAGATGCCGGTTTACGAGGTTAAGGACGGAATGCTTGTCCAGCCTGATTGCGTCTACGTAATCCCGCCTAACCACGACATGGTTTTTGAGTACGGCAGGCTGCAGTTGCTTGACCCGGCAGAGCCGCGGGGCCATCGTCTGCCAATTGATTTATTTTTTCGTTCCCTGGCTCAAAGCAAGCAAGAGATGGCTATTGGCATAGTATTTTCGGGCACAGGTAAAGATGGTACACTTGGAGTGCAGGCTATTAAGACTGAGGGCGGCATGATAATTGCGCAAACTCCTGAATCCAGCGAGTATGACGGGATGCCCCGCAGTGCAATTTCCACAGGGCTCGTAGACCACATTTTGGCACCTGGTCAGATGCCAGCCCAGCTTATTGCTTATGTTTCTGAAGTTTTTGGAAAAAGTCCTCATATTATCCCCAGTTCTGAGGGTACAATGAATAAAATATTTACCCTGCTGCGCACCCAGACAGGGCATGATTTTTCCCATTACAAGAAAAAAACTGTTAGCCGTCGAATTGAAAGGCGTATGGCCATTTATAATTTCGGAAGTATTGAAGAATATGTGAGCTATTTGGAGCGAAAACCTGCTGAGGTAGAAGCGCTCTTTCACGAGCTTTTAATCGGAGTTACAAGTCTTTTTCGCAACCCTGAGAATTTCGAAATGTTTCAGAAAAAAGTCATTTCACGGCTTTTTTCTGATAAGGACCCTGACGCAATAATACGGGTCTGGGTGCCAGGCTGTTCCACAGGAGAAGAAGCCTATTCCATAGGCATTCTGCTCCAGGAGCAAATGGAAATCTCGAAGCAAATTTTCAAGGTACAGATCTTCGCAACCGACATAGATAAAAGAGCAATAGAAAAAGCCCGAAGCGGGGTCTATCCCTCTACAATCTCCATTGATGTCTCTCAGGAAAGGCTGGAACGTTTTTTTGTCAAGGATTCAGGCAATTACTGTATTCGGAAAAATATTCGTGATATGATTGTTTTTTCCGAACAGGATATAATTAAAGACCCGCCTTTTTCCAGACTCGACCTGCTCAGTTGTCGCAATGTGCTGATCTATATGGATAAGGAACTGCAAAAGAAACTTATCCCTCTTTTTCATTATGCATTGAATCCGGGAGGATTTCTCTTCCTTGGGCCTTCCGAGTCCTTGGGCGAGTTCGAGAACCTTTTTGAGGTACTGGATCGTAAGTCCAAGCTGTACCGCAAAAAAGAAATTAGCACTGACCGTCCCTACTTAGAGCCATTCCTCTCGCCAGTACTGGAAAGTGGGGAGAGAAAAAGGCAGCTTTTTAAGGCTCCATTAGAAAACAGACCTCAACCACGTGAGCTAACCGAAAAAGCAATGCTGCAATATTATGCCCCTGTTGGTGTACTCATAAATCAGCATGGAGACATCCTTTATCTTCATGGGCGTACAGGAATGTTTCTGGAACTGGCCCCCGGAGAAGCTGGCCTGAACATCCTGAAAATGGCCCGTGAGGGACTACGACAGGAATTAACCGCAGATCTATACAAAGCTGTTGTCAATAAAGAACCGATATTTCACCCTGGCCTGCGGATTAAAAACAATGGGGGCTTTACCACAGTAAATCTGGCACTCCGGCCTGTTATTGCGAACCCGGACTCAACCTCTGAGTCAGACCTATTTCTTGTCACTTTTGAAGAAGTAAAGACATCTGAGCAGGACCAAACTGAAAATGTCGCCGCAGTACATATTGATGTAGATACAGGAGAAAGTGCCTCCAACAGCTTAAAAGAAGTTGATGTACGCATCCTGGAACTAAAGCAAAAACTGCAGATTAAGGAAGAACAACTCAAAGCTTCTAATGAAGAACTGGAAACCTCAAATGAAGAACTTAAATCTTCCAACGAAGAGATGCAGTCAATCAATGAGGAATTGCAATCTACAAATGAGGAGCTTGAAACCTCTAAAGAAGAACTTCAGTCAGTCAATGAGGAATTGACTACGGTTAATACGGAATTGCAAAATAGGGTGGCAGATCTCTCGCAAGCTATTAACGATATGAACAACCTGCTTGTGGGCACCGATATAGGCACAATCTTCGTAAACTATCAACTGCGCATCGTGCGCTTTACTCCTGCTGTTACCCAGGTGATTAATCTGATTCCGACTGATGTAGGAAGGCCTGTTGGACATATTGTTTCAAACCTGTTGGGTTATGACCGTCTGGTAGAAGACACAAAAGAGGTACTGGACACTCTTATGCCTAAAGATATTGAAGTCCAGACCCAAAAGGGATCGTGGTACCTGCTGCGCATCCGGCCCTATCGCACCCTTGAAAACGTCATCGAGGGAGCAGTAATAACTTTTACTGATATTACCGAGATAAAGCGGGCAAGGGAGATTTTGAAAGAATCCGAGGCTATGCGCCGTTTGGCCGTAGTAATTAGAGATTCAAGCGATGCTATAACGCTACAGGATATGGAAGGCCGCATCCTGGCCTGGAATCCGAAAGCTGAAAAAATATACGGTTGGACTGAAGCTGAAGCTTTGAAGCTGAACATTAGCAGCCGGATCCCGGAAAACCGAAGAAAAGAAGAGTTAGTTACGCTTAAAAAACTTGGTATTGCTGAACTTCTGGAACCCTATCGCACCCAACGACTCACCAAGGACGGCCGAATTATAGAGGTATTTCTAACTGCTACCTCATTAGTAAATGAAGCAGGCGAAGTGTATGCTATTGCGACTACAGAGAGAAAGATGGAAAAATCAGAAAAAATAGAGAAAACAGATAAGGCAGCCAATGATTAATAAGAAACCTGTTTGGATCTGCAGCTTTTCTTCAAAAGAGATAGAAGACTTAGCCGAATAAAAAATACTCAGAATTGGAAAATATTAAAAATTGCATTAAAAAGAGCAAAAATGTATTCAGTTAATTGTGCAAATCCGCCGGCTCAAATGCAAAGTAAGAAGTTGTATTACAAATAAAAGAAGCTTTGGATAGCAAACAAATGTAAATCAATTACAACATTTCTCTATAAATTAAAATTTTTTGTTTATATAAATAAGCTCAGGCCCATCTGCAGCTATCTAAGCTCCTTATAAACTGTGAGATTATGTGAGATTCATATCGAGGAAAGAGGGGATAAGGGACCCCACATCTTATAATGAAGATTTGCCTTTACGTCGAAGGCTAAGGAGACATTGAATGAGAGAAAAACTCAGAAATTCTGGGATTGATATCGTCGGAGATCTATCCTGGGGTTCGCATTTCTGCCAGTTTTATGAGACAAAAGCAGATTTACTGGATATATTGGTTTCATATTTTAAAGCAGGTTTGGAAAATTCCGAATTTTGCATGTGGATAGTGTCACAACCTTCGGAAGTGGAAGAGGCAAAAGAAATCCTGAGAAAAGCTGTTCCTGATTTTGAGATTTATCTGGACAAGGGGCAAATTGAAATTATTAACTACAGCCAGGCATATGTAAATGAAGAGACTTCCGATTCAGAGATAATGTTAAAAAGCTGGATTGGAAAACTTAATCAGGCCTTAAATAATGGCTATGAAGGTTTGAGGTTGACAAACAGTACTTTCCCGTTGGGGAAAAAGGACTGGAATAGTTTTACTGATTATGGGGAAAAACTGGATAGCAGCATTGGCAATTATCAGATAATTGCCCTTTGTACTTATTTTCTTGACAAATACAGTACAACTGAGATTATAGATGTGGTTCTTAACCACCAATTTGCTTTGATTAAAAGAGAAGGAAAATGGGAACGAATTGAAAGTTCCAGGCGTAAAAAAGCCGAAGAAAAAATCCGAAATCTGGCAAATGTGGTGGAATCTTCAGGCGATGCCATTATAACAAAATCTCTTGATGGCATTATAACAAGCTGGAATAAAAGTGCAGAACAGATTTATGGATATTCGGCTGAAGAAATTATGGGAAAGCCCGTATCTATTCTGGAACCTTCCATATTAGTTGAAGAAACAAAAGAATTAGCTGAAATGGTTAAACAGGGAGATAGAATCCACCACTACGAAACTTTACGGTTAAGAAAAAATGGCAAGCTAATAAATGTTTCACTAACTCTTTCTCCGGTATTTGATGTGCGTGGAGAGCTGACAGCTATCTCAATTATTGCCAGAGATATAAC
>JBNAKO010000231.1:0-22334 GCA_049706495.1 Methanosarcina sp.
CTCTTATAAAAGATTTTTGCTACTTTGTAAAAATAATTTGCAGAGTTAGCTTCACATCTACTATTTTATTCTTAACTTGCCAGGCTTTTTTAGGCGATATATTAGCAGGCTTTTTAGGAAATTTTTATTTTCTTAAGGAATTCAATTCATAGAATTAAAGAGGGACATCTTGTTTTTAAAATACAGGAAATCAAGGGCTGGGATTTGTATGCAATTTTATAGCTGGAACTATCTTATTAAATAATTTTATCCAAGATTTTTCTTTAATATAAAACTAGATAAGTCTAGTCTGCAGTAAATTAAACACTGTTCTTGCTACTAATTGAGTTTCTATAAGATTAAATAACATTTTTATATATATTTTACATAATAATCTTAATTTGCATAGCAGTTACAAAACTCAAATTAACATCAAACATTCAAAGGCTTTAGACAATTAAATAGAGCTAATTTTATAAAAATCTCCTGGAAAATGTTGAATTTTATTTTTATATCCCTATTTCTTAATGAGTTAAATATTCTAATTTAGTTTAACTTCCTCAATATTAAAAGTAATTTTATTAGCATTTTTGACAGTTCCCCGATCAATTTCTTTAACTGTGTAAATCTTTAAGGTACTTTAAAAAAGATAATTCCTTTTTTTCAACTTTTTGGACAAATTCTCAGGATAACTCACTGAAGATACTCCACTTGCCCATTTTACACTCTCTCCCCATCTTAAGTTTGCTCAGTCAATATATCTCTTAGCTCGATCTTGGTTTCTTTTTTTATAATTCTAAATCCTAATTTTTTGAGTATCTAAACTATTGATCACCCATTTGTATTCAGTTGTTATTATTCCAGCGTGAAATAAATGACGTCTACCATCATTATTTTCCCGTTATTTTGGCGTTTTGAGGGCCATAATCTCGCAAAAGCATCAAAACGTAATCAAAGGCCGCGTTGAGCATTTTATCCTGAAAACACCAATCCTTTATCAGTGGACGATCAAACTATTTATGCCTCTCAAAAATAAAATGAAAATAAAATAAAGTAGAATAAAATGAAAGAAAAAGCAAAAAGAAACGATTAAATCAAAAAAATAACTGAGTAAAAATTGGAAATAAAAAATTGAGCAAAAAATAGGCCAGAAAAGAATAAAAAGGGCAAATGCCCTTTATGCAACCTCAATTTATACCTGCTTTATTCCGAAGGACTGGAGCAGGATATCCGGATAAAGCCCGCCACTGGTAATAGTTTTCGTGCTCTTGAGATCATTTACTGTAAGCCTTGCAGGGGCAAACATCCCTGCATCAACCTTGAAAAAGTCGAAATTCGCCGTTTTAAAGGTCTGATAGAAGGGTTTTCCAAAATCACCTGAGGTTGTGGATGGGACCTTTTTTACGAATTCTTCAAGCTCGGCCAGTTCTCCTTCAAAACGAACTGTGTAATTAGTTTCCCCACAATAGATCACACAATCATTAGTTGAACCCATACACTGTACATCATTTCCGACAATAGGAGCAATAGGGGCAACTCCGTATCCACTTTTTATGCAGTTAATATCAAAGCCTATGGACTCGAATTTGTGAATTCCTGTTTCTACAACACGGGCTGAGATCTGGACAGAACCGGCAATAGAAGCAGTAGGCGCAACTGCAATCATAACATTTTCCGCATCTACGCTGCAGTGTTTTGCAATATATTCCACTACTTTTTCGTCAGGCAGTTTATCAGATTCCATTACAAGAACTGCAGCTTCAAAATCATCCTCATATCCGATCTCTTCATAGAGCTCTTTTGGTTTCAAACCAAGAGCCCGTGCAGGCCCTGAGCCCATCCCGAAATAATTCCCGACAGAGATCCGCCAGCCTGCATATTGCGAAGCCATACAGGCGATAACAGGGTTATCGGTAGCTACCTGGATTGCAGGCCAGTTAAGCCCTTTGAGGTCAAAAGTAGTATATTTAAGGTCCGCAAGGTCAGCCAGGCAGAGCCTTGCAAGATACATTCCGGCCTCATACCCTCCTTCGGCTTTAACTCCGCAGTCTATAATAGTAGCTCCATTCTCAAGCTTTATGACTTCGGTTTTCAGATCTTCGCTCCAGTCGAGCATTTCTTCAATAACATATGATCCCATTTCATTAACACTTATCAATATATCACCTGTAAGAATTCTGGATAGATAAACAGAAACATCTCTATTCGGCAGACACTTCTTTTTGCTAATTTAAATTTTGTATTTTATTTAATTAACTTATAATGGCTTTAACAAGCGTTTTAACCTTTTATAAGTTTAATTAGTCTTTGGTTATTTTGAACAAATTTTTATAATAACTATAAAAAGTGTAGATATTATAGTAATCAGTAACTGATTACTATAGTAATAGTTACTATGAGAATTATACATATACTATTATAATAATTACACTTCTTATATAGAGTACAGATTACAAAAAGGATTCTTAAGAGCAGGTTTTAGCTTATATTTTTAAAATTAAGAATATAACCAACAAAACCTATGGATCAATTGTATACTTAAACTGTATACGAATTTTACATATAGATTGTTTACATACAGATTAATAACCGATTTATCCTGTATTTTTTGTTCTTTATTATCCTTAATTAACCCCAAAGGAGCTTGAAATTGATCTACTAATTTCTTTCTCTTAATACAATCCTATCTGAGATTGCTAGCCGTATAGAAGGAATCCAATATATAGATACTGTTATATTATTTTAATTACATTATGAAAATACGGTCATTCTTTCTTACAACTGCTTCAACTGCAAGCCCTGCTTCTTCCCCTTTCTGAACATTTAGAACAGATTTTCCTTCTTTTTTAAGGAAACTTACATGCTGCTTCAAATAGGTTGTACTTCCTTCAATTACAATTTCATTTCCTACAGCAATCCCTTCTTCAAGCAGCTTTATAGCTGCAGCTTTTTGTTTCGGGTAATAATTTGTTACAATTCCTGCAGCACGCCTTTTTTGTTCAGAGAGATTCATATTTTTATCCGGAGAAAAGCTTTCAAGGCCTGGGGTTCCAAAATAAAAACCTGTAGAAAACCCCCTATTGTATACCGAAGCGAGTTCAAATTCCCATGCTCTGACCTTTTCGGGACTATAGGTCCCTTGTTTGCACGCTTCAATTGCTTCTCTATAGCAGCGAGAAACAACTTCAAGGTAACGTGGGTCTCGCAGCCGCCCTTCTACTTTAAAAGAAGTTATCCCTGCTTCGATGAGTTCAGGAATATGCCCAATCATGCAAAGGTCTTTTGCACTGAGGAGGTACTTGCCCAGACTTTTTGCAGCAAACCCATTTTCTCCATGCAGTTCCCATTCCCATCGGCAGGGCTGTGTACATTCTCCGCAATTTCCTGATTTCCCTAGAATATATGCTGACAGATGACATCTGCCAGAAACTGCCATGCACATTGCCCCATGCACAAAAGTTTCAATTTCGATTTCAGTCCGCTGGCAGATTTTTTTTATTTCTTCTAAAGAGAGTTCTCTTGAGAGCACTATGCGTTCTGCCCCAAAAGTTCTGTAAAATTCTGCACTTTTATGATTTGTAACATTTGCCTGTGTAGAAATATGGATCCGAAGCCCGGCCTTTTTTGCTTCCTGAATTACTGCAGGATCCCATGCTATTATAGCGTCTACTTCTGCCTGAGCAGCCGCGTTTATTATATCCTGAACTTCTGTAAGCTTATCTTCATTTATTGCTGCATTTACAGCAAGATAAGCCTTAAGTCCTTTAGCCCTGACCTGAGAAACAAAATCTCCAAGCCCACCAAGAGTAATCTCTTTTGCCTTTGCTCTAAGGCTCAGGCGGTCCGTAGAAAAATAGACGGCATCAGCATACAGATGACAGGCTTCAAGTCCTGCAAGATTTCTGATACCTATAATAAGCTCAGGTTCCGAACATTTTTGCATGAAAGTAGAAAACGGATAAACTTAAATTTAAAAATATCTCTTAATTCTCAGAAATTTCTTATTTTAGTTCTTTCTTTTTATTTTCATACCCTTTTCTTTTTAATCACGTGCTTCTCTGCAATGACTTTAAATATACAGCTTATACTCTTTCCGAAATATCTTTTATGCATCAGTAATCTATAAATATTGCTTTCATAATATATTTTAAATAAATTTAAAATATTCTTTTGTCCTTTCAAATATCATATTCTTTCTTGAAAAATATTCTTGTTTTTTTACATTTTTACAAATAATAATAAGAAATGTCAACTATTTATAATAAATAACGACAAAGGATGGTTAACAGATAGGTTTATATAAGTTAACAGCATTTCTCAAATTGGGGATAAAGGTAAATTGAATTATAGAATAATTTTGTATAAACAATATTCATAAGATTATACTGTTATGTTAAATAAATGGGGGAATAAAATGGATTACGAACTTGAAGAAGTTGAAAGAGATTATATAGAGTTTAGAAAAGAAATGGGCGAACAGTGAAGAATAGAGGAAACAAGTTTCAAACTATTAGCAAATTAAAAAATTCATTTTCTAAAACGTTTTGGGAAAAACCAGGATGAAAATGTGTATTTTTGGTTAACCCACATACCTTTCTTTTGTTTTTTGCTTTTTATAGTAAATTTTCTAAGATTTTGTAAATTTTCAGAATTTATATCAAAACTGCTTGTTATTTTAAAAGTAAATACTAAAAAAGATGTATTGATACGCCTTATCGATAAATCATTAATAACGCTGGTAAACATATATTACAAATGTACTTTCCTAAGGCTTAAATTCTTAAATACTCTTGTAGACCAGATGGAAGGAGAACTTAAGCCAGAAGAAATTCAGGAACTACTTTTAAATTTATTTTTAAGAATCCTGACGTTTCTAATACTTCATTTGAAGTTGAGGCAAAATCTTCCTTAAAATTTCTGTATTAGGCTTTAAAGAATATTTACTTATTGTATTATCTTGAGAAAATATACATTTAAAAGGGCTAAATCCGAATCTTAGTTATCTATTATTTTTAATTCGTTTGTTTATGGGAAACTTCATATACTTTCTAAGAATATTTATGTATTGATGCATTATGAGTTTCGTGAATAATTTCAAAGGAGTTCTCTTAAAGCCTTCAGATTTCTTTAATAATGTGTCCTTTAACGATGATTTCTTTGATCCTGTGATTTTTGCCCTTATTTGTAATTTGATTCCCGGCATTATACTCGTAAGGGAACAAATTACCTTAAACAGCCTGCCTTTCTTTTTAGCGGGTTTTTTGTTTATTTTTATCTTCCGACTTTTTATAGACAGTGCGGTTTTACACGGCTTATTTAAATTAGTTGGAGGAAAAGCTTTCTACCAGCAAACATTTGAGATTTTATCGTATTCATATATAGCAAATTTGTTTATCATAATCCCAATACTTGCATTACAGCTAAATCTTTTACCGGTTGATTTTAGCTTGATTTTTACTTTATACGGGCTCTATCTAATAATTATAGGAGGCCAATTTGTTCATAATCTCAATATTGGGAAATCAGCATTTGCTGCATTTATCTGGGAGTTATGGTATCTGGTTTCGTCTTTTATTATAGTAACCTATATTGGGATTCCAATTTGAATTTCCAATAATTTTTAAAGTAGTAAATTGAAATTCTAAATTTATGTGACTGTTTTAACTTTTATATCATCTTTTTAATCATTTTCAAAGCTTATTTTTAAAATCTTTTAAATATTAAAGAATAATGTATTGTTAAAGACAGTTTAAGAAAAGTGATTATATACAGGTTTTAAATTTATTCATGCAAAATTTTGGGGACTTTAATAAAGACTTAAATAAAAACACTAAAAACTGGTTAAATCGTTTTCCTGATGTTCCGTGATTTTAAAGTAGTTAATGAAATGAGAAATCTGGATAATCTAACTAAGCTTCAGATATCCAGAGTACTTTTTAAAAGTACTTTTTCAGGTTTAATATATTTTTATGTACTTGAATATGGATTTCTCTCCTCAAAAAAAATTACATTTTTTTAACTTATTTATGTTGATTTATGAGGATTTTTTCTATTTCGACACAATACAAAATCTTATATTTAATCTTTTGTATTACGGTGTATGTTCTCCTTAATAGCGCCAAAAAAGCTACCTCCTTTGAAAACATTTGTTACACAATATGAATAATATTTTACCATTATTAGAATAATATTTAAATATTTTAAAAGGGAAAATGAAGTTAATTTTAATTATTATATTGAAAAGTAAATAATTGAATCGTACAGTTTAAATATATCAAGAGTATGTTTGTTTTTTCATACTATTTTAGTTATAAATAACAAAACTTAGTTCTCTAGGTTAACGGTGTTATTAAAAATGATCGCAAAAAATATACCTTTATTTAAAATTTATTTGTGGAAGTTGAGAGTATGAACAATAAGATAATTGCATTTGATTTTTTAAGAGCTCTGGCCATTCTTATGATAATTCCAGCTCATTTAAGCAATTTCTTGTTTTCCACTTATACCAAGCTAGGTTTGTATGCTTTTGATCCATATTTTGCAAATATGGGATTGGGTCTCTTTATTTTCATGAGTGGCTATCTGTTATATTATAATAACAACTCAATAACCTCGTCTAAAGGGATATTATCTTTTTATAAAAAAAGGCTTTTAAGAATTTTTCCCCTCTACTGGGCAGCTCTCGGAACTTTTGTACTTGTGTTTTTCATATTTGCTTCAAAACTAAATTCAAGCTTTGTATTCCCGAATGCTGAAAATGTGTTTAGTTTTTCCAATATGATAGTCCATATACTGGGTTTACAGATCTTTCTTGCTCCTGCCTACGCTTCTCCTATGTTAACATTATACTTCATTGGCTTGATTATTGTTTTTTATGCTCTTTATCCTTTCTTGATTATGTTTTCAAAGAATACCAGGCAGTTTTTACTGGTTTCTCTCATAACATTTCTTGGATTTTTAATTGCATCAAGAACCTTAAATATTATTGAACACCGTTTTTTTATGTTTTTCCCAATCTTTATATCAGGGATTCTTACCTGCAAAGAGAGTTTATTTGAGAAGTCCTGGACAAAAATTCTGGATATGCCTGTTTTCAAAATATTAATAGCAGGCCTTCCTGTTATATTTGTATTAATTATTGTCTTAGGTTCTAGAGTAATTTTATTTTTAGATCCAAAGGTTTCCTTTACTATTGAATCCTCAGGAAGCGGATCTCTAGGATCTGCAATGCTTGTATCAATACTAAAGGGTACAGCAGGTTCTCTGGGCTTGAATTATACTACATTAAAATTTGTAATCGAGGCCTTAATGCTTAATCTTTTCAGTATAGTATTTTGCGCTTTTGAATACCGGCTGGCAATGAAATTCATAGATAATAATCTGCCGAGCTTTTTAAGCTCAATTTTCACATATGTTGCGACAGCTTCATATTGCATTTACCTGTTCCACAGGCCTTTTTTTACTCTCTGGAATGCAGGAACAGACTTTATAACAAATTCACTTTTGCGTGATGTTGTCCTGATATGTATGGCCATTCCTCTCCTTTTTGTCATTTCATATCGGATACAGGAGTTTGAATTTAGTTTAAAGGAATATTTCTCATATAGAAGGATTTCTAGCAAAGAGCTATCCCTTAGCAGATTTATCAGAACTTTAATAAATCAATAAACAGTTGTATACGGTTTAAATTGTATAAAAAAGAGAAATTTTCGCTTCTGGAGTTTAAAAATATATAATAGTTTTGGGAAACTTAATTCCAGAAAACCTAAAATTTCATAATTAAATCTTTTTTATACTTTTAAATAGAGAGCTTGACTAAAGGTCCAATTTAAATATAATAAACTTAAACATAGATGTGAAATTCATTCTTTTTATTATAACTTCCTAATTCTTCAGGTTCAGCAAAATAAAGCCTTTTTTTCTCTGAAGAATACATATCAAGCTCAAGTTGAATTCTTTCAATGAGGCTATCACAGCAAACTCTAGTGACACCATATTTTACCTCTAAGATTCCAGCCAGAACCTCGATTTCAATTCCATCATATATACTTCTTTGTAGCCCTGATAAAATATCCCGAACAAGTTTCTCTTCTGTTAGTGTGTCAGTTATCTCAACTTTTTCTATTGTATACCTATAGGCAGTCTCTTCTTTTTCAAAGTTTAAATATTCAAGAGCATGCAATCTTATATTGTGGTAGATCTCAGAACCACAGACCGGGCAATATGCCTTTATAAACATTTCTCCCCTCCTTTAAAGATTAAAAATAAAAGGATTCTTAAATATAAGAGAAATAACCAAGCAAACTGAAAATAATCTGAAAAAAGAATCCTAAACGAAGCATTTATTTCGACGAGACAACCATTGACTTGCAGGATTGCATGTCTTCCCTAAACTTCTTGAATACTACAAAAAAGTGAGCTATAGGAATAAATTCGTATCTAAACCTGCGGAAAGTGAAAGGCTATAAAATTATTCAAAAAAAGTCTTGCGAACGTTTTCTTTTTTACTTTCCTGTTCTTGAAATTCAATATTTTTACTTATGTTTTCTAACTCTTTATACAAAAGAATACTAAGTGTATCCTCAGGACTAAGGTCTAACTTTTCAGATATTTTACATAGAATTTGATTATTCTTTTTAGAAATAAAGACTGGTTCTACTTCTTCTCTGCCCCAGTGTAGGAGAATAATTTTTTCGATATTCATTTTTTCTATTTGTTTAACACAAAATTCTATTCCGTGGCTTCTACTGCTAAATATTTTCTCATCGCATAACTTATCGAGCCATGCTGCAAGCTCGTGGTCCATGGAAATTGTAAACCTTTCTTTCATCTTTGAATCATACAATTACTTCGAATATAAATATTCGTATAAGGTTAAATGAAATAGAAAAGATTATATGTGAATATATCATACCAGAATATGAAATATTCATCAAATAATGATGCTAATAAAGCTTTAATATCATCTTTGGGTTTGCTAAATTTTATTATTTGTAACGGGGGTAAAAATAAAATTATTATTCTAATAATCTCTAATTTCAGCGTAATACTTATCAAATAAAATAATTCTGTAATACTGAGAGAAATAATAGTTTGTTTTCTACTTTATGTTAATGCACTACAGGGTTAACTTTCTTCGTAGAAAAGACTTGTTAAATAAATTAAAACTATATTCTCTATCTTCAATTTAGTCACCTGAAATATATCATTTTCCTTTCTTGATATGGTAATTACTATATAGCATAGTAAAAACTTCACGACGCTATATATACAAAAGAATTAGATAGCGAGTTTAAAATTGGGGATTGGGAATGGTCAGAATAATAAAAAAGAAGGAGCAAATTAATGCTACTGTATCACCTTGGATTAAAAAAAGGTGTTTGGAGTTAGCTGGCACTTCTGAATTTTCTAGTGTTTCTGATGTTGTATCTCTAGCCCTGTCTGAGTTTTTAGGAAAATACGATTATTTAAAAACTAAAGAATTAAAAGAACGTGAAAACCGAGTTACTGATTTACTCGAGGCTCTTATGAAAACTAAAGAAGGACAGAAATGGCTTCAATCCGTCTATAGGCTTGATGATAAAAAAAGTTCATGTTTAGACAATAAAAGCTTTCAGTCATTAGAACAATATTTTGAAAGTCTTATATTATTTAGGGTAGACGAAAATTTTACACTGTGTTATATAAACGGAGATTTAGAAAGTCTAACGGGTTATAGTAAAGAAGATTTTCTTATAAACAAAATTAGATGGATAGAAATAGTTCTGCCGGAAGATCGGCCTTTAGTTTATGAATCTTTGAAAAAGGTAATCTCTGGATCTGACACATCTGCTGAAGTTGAATATAGAATCTGGAGAAAAGACGGGGAAATAAGATGGATCCAGGAAATTCTTCAAAAACCGTCAACACGGTCAAAGATTTTGGGGAAAGCACATTGTTTGGTTCACGATATAACCAAAAAGAAAGCTATGGATTTTACCCTAAAAAAGGCGCAAGAAGCTCGTATAAAAGAAATCCATCACAGAATCAAAAATAATCTTCAAGTTATTTCATCTTTACTTAGTCTGGAAGCTGAAAGATCTACTGATGCAAAAACTCTTGAAGCTTTTAGGGAAAGCCAAAATCGGGTAGCTTCAATGGCTCTTATTCATCAGGAACTCTATAGTGGAGAGGAATTGGATGCCCTGGATTTTGCAGATTATCTGCAGAAATTAACCTCTGATCTTTTCCACTCTTATAAATTAGGAAATGAGGAAATAAACCTGAAATTTAATCTTGAAACACTATATCTTGATATGAATACTGCAATTCCTCTAGGAATTATTGTTAACGAGTTGGTTTCAAACGCCTTAAAATATGCTTTTCCTCCTGGGAGTAAAGGAGAAATCTATATTTGCCTTGCGAAGACAGAAAGTTGTCTAAAAAAATGTGGAAGCTTTGAAATTCAAAATATAGAACAGGGTTATATAAATGAAAAGGATTATCTTTTTACTTTAATAGTGGCAGATAATGGTAAAGGATTTCCACAAGAGGTCGATCCTTGGAATATGGATTCACTTGGTTTACAGATCGTTAACATCCTTGTTGAACAGATAGGAGGTTCTATTACGCTTAACAGAGATAATGGAACAAGCTTCATCATTTATTTCAATGTATCTGGTTAATCACTGTTTCACAATTGCAAGCGTTTACGATCTCATAGAATTAAGAAAAAAAATTTTAAAAAGCTAAGAACGCTGAGGGGGAGATTCGAACTCCCGTAGCGCGCGAGCACTACCGGTTTTCAAGACCGGCGCCGTAGTCCACTGGGCTACCTCAGCAATTTGAAAAACGTCCCGCAGCTTTCCTTCCAGGAAAAGAATTATCCTTATATGGGAAGCGTATACAAAGAACCAGATTATTATATATAAAATTTGCGAAGAGAAGGAGCTCTTCGCTTTTTTATTCAGTTCAGGTAAGATTGAATCAGACGTCAGGCTCTGAAGTTTCTTCAGGCTCGGCTTCAGTTTTAGGCTCAGCCTCTGTTTCAGCTACAGGTTCTGTTTCAACCGGAACCTGGGTTTCAGTTTCTGCTGAAAGCCTTTCAATAAACTGGATTTCCTTAAACCCGGAATATTTGAAAAGCTCAGTTGCGAGCCTGTTCTTTGCCATTAACCAGCGCTGGTTGAAAGTCAGGCCTGTAGGAATGTAAATTTTTGCAGCCCCGTCATCAGTTTCGACTTCAAGGTCTCTAAGTCCTGTATAGAGGGCAAGCAGTCCCTGAATCTTTTCAGTTTCCTCCTCAAGCACTTTTTCAATGGTGTATTCATAATTGACAGCTTTACCTGCAAGCGGACTGTTAAAGTCTACTGTAACTCTGCGTCCTATTACTCTGCTGATAATTCCTCTTCTGCCGTCAACTTCAACAGGCATACCAGGGCGGGCATTTCTGTCCTGTAACTTTGTAATTGAGATGGTTTCTACAAGCTTGGGATTACTCGGGCCAAAAGCTTTCTCAGGCGGAATCAAAACTGATCCTTTGTATCCGACTTCCTTTCCTTCAAGGTCTTCATCAAGTCCTTCAATTGTATGCGCTGCTCCTACAATAACAACGTCGCCGCCATACAGGCCTTGAGGATTAAAGATCTCTTCTTTTTTTGCAAGTTCTTCATCTGTTGTATCGAAAACTCTGCCGTCTTCGAATTTACCTGTGTAATTTAATTTTATAAAATCGCCTTTCTGAATTGCCATAATTTCTCAACTCTCTGATTAAAGATTTCTTTTTAATTCGTTAAATGATGAGCAAGAAAGTTTTTTATCAACTAAATTTTGAACTTTTAAGTAAAAGCGTTTCACGCTATAGAACTCTGCCTTTAATAAGCTTTTTGGGAATCCACAGATTTTCTTCTGATCTGGCTTCCCGGAAGAAAAAGTTTAATTTTAAAAATTCTTTCCAAAAATCAAGGCCTTGTGCCTTCTCTCCCCAATTTTGGATACTCACAGCTTTGAAAAATAAGTAATTGGGAATTAAATGGGAATTAACTGCAAATTTTTCTTTTTCCTTTAAAAAACCTCAATTTTTTTATAAAACAATATTCTTTACTCCAAATCCGAAGTAAAAGCTTGAGGTTCCGGCAGGAAAAAATTTAGTTTTATAAGGGAAATCCTGTTAATAATTAATCTCCGGCTGGCTTGTTTCGAAATTTGAATTTTATCTGGCTATTTTACTCTGATTATTATATTATTTTTTCCAGATTAACGACATTATTCGGCAGATATAATTTGGTTATTCTAAGCTGATTGTTACCTTTTTCGGTTTTTACTTTTCAAGCTTTTAGAGTTTTAATCTATGTAATTTCTAATTCTCTTAATTTTTTATCCTTTGATTTTCAGGCCTATCGAAGTTTAGTGTCAGTTTCTATAATTTATTTCTGTGATTTTGAATTTTATATTTAATAAGTCTTAAAAGTTTAATAAATGCCTTTTGTTCTCTTACACTTTCTTATATTTTGGATGTCCTTCGATTACTATTTATGCATATGAGGCAAAATAAAACATTAAGAATATAGATTATATCTTACTGGGGATTGGGAACGAAGAGCTGTTATTGGTAAATTTTGCATTTTTCAGGCTTAGGTATCCTGTTAGATCTTTATCTGAGTAGTCTCTGGAGAAATAAATACAGCAGAGAAATATTTTCGTTTCCAGGAGGAGAATATGGAGAAGCAGCTTAAAAGAATAGGGATTTCTCTTCCCGGCAAACTTCTTGACAAGTTTGATAAAAATCTTATAGAAAGAGGTTACTCCTCCCGTTCGGAAGGGATTAGAGATGCCGTAAGAACGTATAATCAGCATTATGAATGGATGCAGCAGATTAAAGGAAAAAGGGCTGCGACAATTTCTATCGTCTATGACTGTTCAAAAACAGGAGTATCTAACACTCTGGCAGGAATCCAGCATGAATATCTGGATCTTATTAGCTCCTCAGTACGCTTTAATATCGATGCAAATTCCTGTTTTGAAGTAATAATACTGGAGGGTGAAGGGGATAAAATAGTTGAATTGACTGAGAAAATCCTGAGCCTTAAAGGGGTTAAACACTCTAAATTAACAACCGTTGCTTTAGAAAAAATTGAAAAAATGTAGCCACTTTCGTGGCTGGTGGTTAAAATTCAGAAATCTCTATTTCCAGATTTGAGTTTATTCAAAGAAAATTTGTGCCTGGAGATTCTGGATAGTAGATTGTTTCTTGGTATTTTTAGATTATGACTTTCAGACCTCATTAAGTTTTACTGAAGCGTCTAAACAGGTTTTAATCTCTAATTCGTTCAAAGGCGGCTTTATTATGAATCCTACAGGAATTCAGCTTACATTAAATGCTTATTTCACAAGTTGCGTGAGATTGGCAAAGGATACTGTTGGGGTTCTACTTCTAAAAAAATGGAGACAAATAGAAAAAGAAAATGTTGAAAATATAAATGATTCTATGCTTTCGGAACTGCTCAGCATTCAAACTGAAGGCTTTGAAAATGATAAAAGAAATGATATCAGAAGATTTTCAAAAAAATTGAAGAAGACCTTCTATATAATAAAAAATAAAGATGAGATTGTTGGGTATTGTATATATTATATTAAGCCGGATTTTTCTTCAAGCAGGTTTAATAAAAAAGCTATTATCTATTGCCTTGGAATTGACAAAAATTCCAGGAGAAAGGGCTTTGCTGAGAAACTTTTGAAAGAGACAATTCGAGAAATGAAGGAAAATAACATCCCATTTATTATTTTATACGTAGACGTAAATAATGTTCCTGCAATACGTTTATATGAAAAGTTAGGTTTTCAGATCCTGAGAGAAGTAAAAGATATCTGTGGGGAGGAAAATTGTTACGAAATGAAACTTAAATTATGAGGCTATCTCAAAATCCCTTTTTCTCTGATACATTCTGATTTTTCAAACTTAATTCCGTAATCGGAAGCCTAAATGATAACTAAAACGCAATATTGGGAGGAATAGATTGGAGTTTTGGGATTAACTCTATATTAATACTTTTAATATTTTTTAGTTTTATATTTTTATAATTATTTTTTCACTTCTTTAATTTTCTTATATTAATATACAATGCATTTTTATAGCAAAAGATACATTTAAATAAAAATCTGATTCTTTAAAGTACAATAATTCCGGATTCTTTAAAGAAGAGTTGTTTTTCTTGTCGACTATAAACATTTGAAAAATTAAAATGCAGAATCTCACAGCTTCAAAAAGTAGTATTTCCATTAGGATCTCAGTGTAAAAGTCAAATTTGACTTGAGAATTGGCCATAAATAAAAGTGGTACACATGGGTATTACTAAAATTCTTCCCAGATCAATTGAATTTTTAATTAATATCAAAAAATTCTTGCAGGACATTGCAGGAGCTTCTATTCTAAAAGAATGGAAGGAGATTGAAAAAGAAAATATTGTATTTGTTGACGATTCTATGCTCCCGGAGATTCTCAGGATTCAGGATGAAGGATTTCAGAATGCAAATAAAGAAAAGATTTTCAAATATTCAAAAATGTTTAGAAAAATTTTTTATGTTATTAAATGTAAGGGCAAAATTGCCGGATTTTGTATATATTACATCAAACCTTCGGTTTCTTTAAAGGGACTTAGAAAACAAGCTGTAATTTCTTCAATAGCAATTGATAAAAAGTTTAGGGGTAAAGGCTTAGCTGAAAAACTCCTTAACGATACAATAAAAGAGATTAAGTTAAATGAGATCCAAACAATAATTCTATATGTCAATGTAAATAATGTTCCCGCAATAAAACTATATGAAAAAATTGGTTTCCAGACAATAAGAGAAGTCAAAAACGTTTGCGGCAAAGAGGAAAAATGTTATGAGATGGAATTAAATTTAGCTTAAAATTTTATAATTACTTTCTTTGTAAATTTTGAAAGCTCTTTTTTACTATTTTTTGAGAACCGTTTCTCCAAGGTGTAGCAAAGATCCGGCCATTAAGCCCGTATTTTTTAAATATAAATCCAGATTTTTCAGGTCAAATTTACAACTTAGGATATATTTATATAAAAATCAGTTTCACATTTTAGTGTGCTTTTCATTAATATCCTTATATTCGTGATCGGGCTCGCATTACTCGTTAAGGGAGCAGATCTTTTCGTAGAGGCCGCGTCCTTAATTGCAAAAAGGTTTGGAGTGTCTGAATTCATTATAGGGCTAACCCTGGTCTCTGTGGGGACATCTATCCCTGAACTTGCATCCTCTGTTACTGCAGTGTTCCAGAATGCGAGCGGAATAATAATAGGTAATATTCTGGGATCAAATATTGCAAATATTGGGTTAATTGTAGGTATTTCTGCTCTTCTTTCTGAGATTGGAACCGACAGGCTGATGTTAAAAAGAGACGGCTATATAATGTTATTTGCCTCAGTTCTTCTTTTCCTCTTTATTTTCGATTTGAGAATCTCACAAGCAGAAGCTTTTATTTTTTTATTGCTGTATATTGCATATCTTTTTTTCCTTCTTGATAAAGTTAAAAATAATGAGGGAGATATCTACTTTAAGGATTTTCTAATTTATTTTTTAAAATTCGAGTATCTTTCTGACTTAAAATCAAGGATGCAAGCAGGTCCTACTGTCAACAAAAAAATAGAAAAAATAGAAATGCCTGCTCCAATTATAGAAAAAAATTCTGATATTGAAACTATACAGGCCTCAAATATAGAAAAGAATATGTTTGAAAACGAGGAAATTGATATAGATCTTGAAGCAAAGAAGTTCTCTGAGAGCAGCCTTACAATGCTGTTCTTAAAGTTGATTGCAAGTGGAATTGCGATTATAGCAGGTGCGGATTTCTTTGTTAATCAGGCAATTTTTTTTGCCAGGTTTTTTGAGGTTTCGGAGACACTTATAGGGCTTACTCTTGTGGCTATAGGAACCTCTGTGCCCGAACTTATGGTCACTGCGTCTGCGGCTCGCAGCGGTTACTCTGAAATTGCTCTTGGAAATATTATAGGTTCAAATACTTCAAATATCCTTTTAATTTTAGGATGTTCCGGGCTTATTGGGCCTCTCCAGATAACTGAACTCAGCAGATCTTATATAGCGCCTTGCATGTTATTTATAAGTACTTTTTTTCTCCTTTTTATTCGAACAGGCTGGAGAATCAAAAGGTATGAAGGCTTAATCCTGCTCTTGCTCTATTTCGGGTTTATTATTTTTATTGTCCGCCTTGGGTGAACCTCCTGTCAGAATATCCACAAAATATTTTTTCAGTATAAATAAAATAAAATTCTTGAATTGTGGTCTTGCTTTTAAATGAGCTTCAGAATCTCATTTCTTAACAACATAATCTGCTTCTAAAAGAGCTTTTACCGCATTTTCAAGTTCATCTTCTTTTACAAAAATATAGTCCGTATTATAAGTAGAAAGCACAAATATTCCAATTTTTTGGTTAGCGAGAATTCTGCTTATTTCTGCGATAACTCCTATTAACCCAAAATTAAGAGAACCTTCAACTTGCAGGCATCTCCAGTTTTTCTCAGCCGGCACAGAGGCAGGAATTTTGTTTTCCTGACAAATAATTGAAAGCTCTTCAGAAGTTCGTGTTATGGAAAAGAAGTTGCTATTATACACCCATAAAGGAATTTCTGACTTCTCTTCCAGCTTGCAAATTCCAAAACTATCTTTTAGGATGTTAAGTATGTTATGACTCTACATAATAATCATCTTTCAATAGATATTTATTTAATAATATGCCTCAAATTTTCAAAGCACTAAACTCTTAAAAATTGAATATACTAAGTATTATCCAGTTAATAGATGCAAATGCCGAGATGTCAGGCGTATCCAGGTACTATGTCAAAAACAGATCAGGAAATTAAAAGTACAGCAACTTGCTTCCAACAATTTTTGTTATTTTCGGAGTTAATATCGCTCTCTTTGGCATAGAGGTTTTTCATCAAGTAAACGCAATTGTTGATTCTACTATGATTATATTTAATATTTCAAAGGTTTTAGGTTTACTGCTTCTAAATTTTTTGATTGATCTCTAATTTTTGAGGAAATTAAAAGAATTGGAGCTCTAACCTAACCCTAGGGCCTTTTATGGTAGCAAATCATGCAATGGGTTGCATCCTAATCCTCGGGTTAAATTTGAGAAAGTTCCAGAAGCTTAACTTTAATCTTGACTATTGTTTCACAGAAACTGCTGCAAAAGGAGGCTTTCCTGGGGCAAAAATAATATTACTATGCGAATAGGAATTGTAAAAGGAAAAATTTTTTGAATGAAGCCGGGTTTGTAACTGCTCCAATAACCGCTGCAGTGGCAAAGATTAAAGAAATCGCAAAAAGGAGCTTATCTTATGGATGGAACCTTTCTAGATATCGTTGTCATTTGTTTTGTAAGCGGGCTTGTATTAATTCTTACAGGTTTATGGACATGCGAGTTTTCAGGAGCCTATATGGTAAGTTATGATTTCCCAGTGTACTTTAATAAATCGGAAGTTATATTGTAACAACAGGACTATTTTCCTTGCTTTTATAATTATTTTGGACTGAATGCCTGGAGAATACTGTATAGAATTTCGGGTTGTGATAAAAGAGATTTTGCTATACAGGGTAATATCTAGCCCTTTCGTAGCTCAGCCTTCCCAACCCTGGATATAATATGGATCTTAGCTGACATTGTAGATAGGTTAATGATAATTCTAAACCTTATTAATCTTTTAGCTCTGAGAAAAGTATGCACTGCCGAAAATACAGTAGTTTTAAAAATGGTAATAGAAACCTGAAACCCGGTTGAAATATTAAAATAATTAACTGAGGGGTGAAAGTGGGTACAAAAGTACAAATCAATGCAGGTTAAAATAGAGTTTAAGCATCACAAGTAAAGTGTGAGGATTTTAACCATGAAATATACCTGTCCAAAAGAAAATTTCTGTACAGGAATAAGGAAAAATAAAAGGGCAAATAGAACTCTTGCAGCCACTTTTTCTTTTGTTATTGTCATGCTAATGATATTCGCCCTTTTTACAATCACAGCTTCTGAGTTTGTGATATCCGGGAATACTCGGCTTGGAGTAGAAGTTTCGGAAATAACTCCTAATCCTGCAAGGCCTGGTGAAGATGTACTTATAAAAGTTAATATTGAAAATATCGGGGATGAACCTGCAGAGAATGTGATGATAGGAATTGAGGAACTTTATCCTTTTGTTTTTAAGTACAGTACCTCTGAGATGTATGGTTCAGGTACAAGCACAGAACGACACTTTCTAATTAAACAGATAAGACAACGTTCAAAAGTTGAACTTAATTTCCATTTTAAAACAGATTCAAGAGCTCAGTCCGGAATCTATCAACTTGAGTTCACCATTAAAGATAAAAGTGACACAAGTTTTTCAAGAAGGATTCCCATTCGTGTAGAAGGAAATCCAGATCTTGTACTTATAAATACAGAAGTTTCTCCTGTAGATGAAGGTAATTCCTCTTCAGGAGCTGTTATCCCTGGAAAGGAGTTCTACCTCAACACAGTGGTTAAGAACGCAGGAAGTGGGGACGCAAAAAATGTCAGAGTGCTGATTAACCTTAATGGCTCTTCACCTTTAATTCCTCTTGAAGATAATGTTCGTTTCGTTGAAAATCTAAGTGCGGGAAGCTCGGAAAATCTATCATTCAAACTCCTTCTAGGAAGCAACGCAGAAGTACAGCCCTATAAAATCCCTCTGCGAATTACGGCCTCAAATGACACTGAAACCTTTCAGATAGATAAGACCCAAGAAATTGGAATTAATGTGCTTAACCAGGCAAAAATTAACATTGCAAGCTTAAAATTCGATCCGGAGATGCCGGAAAAAGGTCAAAAGGTCTCCATGATCCTGCGGCTTGAAAACGTTGGAGAAGGTGAAGCCCGTTTTGTTAAAGCCAAGCTTGAAGGTCTTGATGGGGGCGGAAGCACAAATGCTTTCCTGGGCCGACTCGATAAGGATGACGATGCCCCTGCAGTCTTTTCCTTCATCCCGGAAAAAGCAGGAGCTCAAGAAGTGAACCTCCTGGTAGAATACGAAGATGATTTTGGGCAGCATCTTCTAAGCGAAAATCTGACGTTCAATGTAACTCGACAGAAACAGAGCATTATTCCCTGGATAGTTGGAGCAATAATAGTCTTCGCGGCTGCCGTATTTTACATGAAAAAGAAAGGAAAGATCTAACGGATATAGAAATGAATAGATAGGAAAGGATACCTTATTATGCTTGAAAAAGCGAAAGTCTCCTTTTTCCTTGCCCGTCGCTCCCTGGCAAGAGGAAATAGGGGAATCACAATCTTTACGATCTTTGTCTTGGCCCTTATCTTCATACAGCTTGTCCTTTTTTCAAGCATGCTGTCTGGAGTTACACTGAAGTTTAATGAACTTATGGTAGATTTCCAAACTGGAAATATTGTGATTGAGCCAGCGGAGGAAGAGAACTATATAGAAGATGTTTCAGCACTTCAAAAAAAAATAGAAAGCCTTCCTGAAATTGTTGGGACTTCTGCTCGTTTAAAAGTTACCGGAAATCTGGGCTATAAGGAGAAGCAGGTTGGGGGCACAGTCTATGGAATTGACCCCGCGGAAGAAAGTTTCGTAACTGGTCTTGAAGACGCGATTATAAGTGGCGAATTCCTCAGCAGGCCAGATAGAGACGAGATTGTCCTGGGGAGGGAAGTTTCTGGAGGTTTTGGCGCTCTTATGGAATCCCGATCCCTGAATGGTGTAGAAGTGGGAGATACAGTTGAGCTAACAATTCGTGGTAAAACCCGCGAATTTCGAGTAAAAGGGATTTACACTACCCGATACTTTATGGCTGACGCTTCTGCCTATATCAGCAGGGCCGATATGGAAGAAATGCTAGATGTGGAAAATAAAAACTTTGCTCAGGAAATAGCTGTCAGAACTACTGGAGATATAGATGAATATGAGATCCGGAAAAATATACTCTCACTTGGTGTCAAGGAAAACATCCGCACATGGCATGAGTTTGCTGGAATCCTGCGTCTAATAGAAAACACACTTGGCTTGATTCGGGATATCATGAATGCAATAGGTCTTCTAATAGCTTTTGTAATTATATTTGTTGTTATATATGTGAATATTGTAAACAAAAAAAGACAAATAGGGGTTCAGAAAGCAATAGGAATTGATCAAAATGTGATCGTAGCTTCTTTCATGCTCCAAGCAATGCTCTATGCCGGCATAGGAGTCGTTCTCGGGTATATGTTTATGCGCTTTGGCCTTGCCCCATATACCGTAGCCCATCCTGTCGATATCCCTCTGGGCTCTATGAGCTTAAAAATGGATGATCTTGAAGCCATAAATCGCGCATTCCTTCTTTTTATAGCCTCAATAATCGGTTCGGTAATCCCAGCCTATAAACTGGCTCAGAAAGATCTTTTAGAACTTATTTGGGGCAAATAAGTGGGGATAAGGTAACGAATACGGAAATAAAAAGTGGAATGGAAAATAAAATTAAAAATACGATCGGAGTAGAATCCAAAATGGAACTAAATCTGGATGCTCAAGAATTCCAAGAAGTTATTATTGAGGGCATCGATATCGTCCGTACTTTTAGGATGGGGGAAGTTGAGGTCAGGGCCCTGAGAGGTGTAAATGTAAAAATATTGCATGGAGAGTTTATTGCTATCATGGGGGCAAGTGGTTCTGGCAAAACTACGCTCTTAAACCAGCTAGGTTTGCTTGACACTCCTAACTCGGGAAAAGTCATTATTGACGGGGAAGATACCTCCAGAATGTCAGACAAGGAAAAGGGCAAATTTCGGCTGCATAATTTAGGGTATGTTTTTCAGGATTACGCCCTCCTTCCCGAACTCAATGCCTTAGAAAATGTTTATATCTCTCTTATGATGCAGGGCAAGAGTAGAGCAGAATATGAATCTGCAGCCTCGGAAATTCTCACTTTTGTTGGCCTTGGGGATCGGCTTGAACAGCTTCCTTCCAAAATGAGTGGCGGCCAGCAACAGAGAGTTTCAATAGCTAGAGCCCTTGCTCACTTTCCAAGAGTACTTTTTGCAGACGAACCCTGCGCCAACCTTGATTCTCAGACTTCAAAGGAAGTTCTCGATCTCTTCAAAAAATTTAATATTGAGCAGGGACAGACAATTGTAATGGTTACACATGAAAAATGGCATGCAGAATATGCTGATAGAGTGATTAAATTAAAGGATGGAATAGTTGAAAAATAGTTTTTTTTGGCAGATAATTATTAGTTATTCTTGCAAAAAATTACACTTAAAATTAAGAGCCCCCGTTCAACAGAGTCTAACTCATTACGTTTTGAATTCTTTCTAGAAACTAAGTGTAAATATTTGTGGCCAATGCTACAAATCCTTAACTTAATTTTTCTAGCTTAATTTTCCAGATCTTTTTAGAGAATTCTTTTTTTATTGAATATCAGCCTAACTTTTTAGCCTTTTTTATATTAACTACTTTTCTTATTCTTTTTCTTCTTTTTTATCCGTATCTATATCTTGTATTTGTTCGCTTGGTTTTTTAATCATCTAGGACTTACACGGTTGAACTAAATAATCAGCAGCCTTAAACCCCCACTTTCTAAAGCACAGATTTGATAGCGATGCCTATTGACCATGATTTCAAACCCCAACTTGTAAGTCCTATTATTTTTATCTTATTTCTATTTATGCAGCTGTTATTAAGGTAGTATAATGTTAAACCAATAAACTAAAGTTAGAAAGATCGTAGACAAAAAGCTGAATGACATAATATTAACTGTTAAAAATATTATATATAATAAGTGCATATTATAGATTGCGTTCTCATCACTTCAACACCCCACTAGTAATATACCTACTCCAGAACACTACTCCACAAAAAGAGATAGAAAGAGAAACTCGCAACCTACAAGTTAAAGTACCTCAATACCTCTTCCCCAACTAAACAAAGTGAGTCTCTTAAATATCGTTCGGAACTCCCAGGTTTTTTCGGATGAGAACGCTACCTCATTTTAAATAAATTTGCCACTACTTCTATTATATTTTAGCCAAGCTAAGGTTAAGAATCAGAGATTAGTTAAGAATTAGAGATTATTGTTTTAATTTTCAAGATATATAAGGTTCAGAGCTTATTTTACCCAATTTTTAAGCCTGAAGTTTTGAGGCATAATTTTTCTATAGTCAGAAAGAGCTTACTGTGCCTTGAATTAAAAGAATCACTTTTTAAATATTGTACTTCTTTGGACTAAGAGCCTATCCGAAAAGTCCTGCTGCTCTGAATGTTATCCATGCACATGCTAAATGTAGCATAGCAAGGTAATTCTCTATTTTCTTTTCCCATCTTATAAGCAGTCTTCTGAATCTG
>JBNAKO010000232.1:0-3828 GCA_049706495.1 Methanosarcina sp.
GATTGGGAGTGGAGTTTCGGTAAATCCAGGATGCATAATTACGCAGGGAGTTGAAATTGGAGATAATTCAATAATAGGAATAGGTTCTGTAGTTAGTAGAGATATTTCTCCAAACAGCCTGGCTCTAGGTTATCCTGCCAGAGTAGTAAAAAAGCTTGAAGGGGTTGGAGAGCTCGAGACATTTAATGATGTTTAAATAATTATTATTACTTTTCTAAATTAATTTAAAAAATTAATTTGATTTCAAATTTCCTTTTTTCTTAGAGATTTCTTTTGATAACCTTTATTTGCCTTTTTCAGTTATTTTCAAGCTCTTTTTCTGAATAACTGAATTCAAAACCGAATTTATCCAGAGAAAACAGTGACATCATTATCACAGAGCAAACAAAGAAAACTGATACAAAAGATATTCCTAGATATTGGGTAAGGGTAGTATTCTGAAAACCCACGTCCATTAGCGAAATCAAGCTTATTGGTTCGTTGTATATTGGGTAGAAATAAACAAATCCTTCTTCAAAGACATCATCTAATAATACATGAAATAGAAAGGCAGATTCAGCAAAAAGCCCAAGGTAGATTGCTTTACTGAATTTTCTATAAACAATATACCCGATTGAGATCCCGAATAGAAGTGCAGTTGAACTGAAAATGAATGAATGCGTCGGAACCGGGCCAATCCAGCAATGTTCCATGTTTCCATTTACTAAAAGGCTGTGAACAATTATGCTATCAGGAAACATTGTAGCTGCACTGCCTACAAACAAAAGTAACAGGATTTGCATTATGTTCCTGCGTGAAAGTTCTTTTCTGGAGGCAGATTTGGCAAGAGCATAAATCGCTACCGCACTAGCACAGAATACAAAGAAGAGTAAATGCACAACTGGATAGGGCATAATTAGAGTATTTTTTTAAAGTATATATGTTTACTTAATTTTAATGTGAATTTGTTTCATTTCTATCATTTCTAATATTTCTAGGTTCATTCAATATATAATCATATATTAATTACCCATCGATAATCTAACTACCTTCCAGCTTTTGACATTAAATGATAATCATGGTCAGTTATATTTGCGAAGAGTGGATCTGTCTCGATGTCATTTGAGGAAATAATATTTGTACCTTTATAAGAACCACCCACATTATTATAAAAGCAGTTGTTCTGAGAAACAAATACATTGTAAGCGGGATCATTATTCAATATTCCTACAGCTTCATGATCATCATGGTTGGCGATTATATTATTCCTTACAACTGTTGTAAGAGTCTGAGTATGGCTGGGGCCTGGTCCAGTTTGAATTCCAGCATGGCCACCATCAATAATAACGTTATTTTCAATAGTAGTGTTATTATATTGACCAACTACAATAGCAGCATTACTGTGTCCCGTATCTCTCCAATACTGGCCGACATTGTAGAATATGTTATGATGAATATGAACGTCATTACCTTTGACTATATCATCTTCATCTCCTCCTTCCCCCATCCAGATACCAGCACCGTTTAGATTATGGATTGTATTGCTGAAAATTTCAATATTATCCATCACACTTTTTGATCCAGTTCTTTGTATTTCTATCCCTGGGCCTGTTGAATCTCCAGTATACTCTGAATGTATATTGTTATCATGAATTTTTGCGTGATTTGAGTTTTGTAGTCTAAAAGCGCTATTTATCCTTGTAAATACGTCGTTATTATAAGCGTCTATGTTATTCATACCAATACAATATAGTGCATCATGCCCAATTTTGTAAACAGTATTATTCGCAAATTTAACATTTCCTTTATTGGATGGAGTTAGTGTATATTTATATGTTAACCTTGCTCCATCCATGCAGCTATTGTGCATGTACATATTTTGTATTGTGATATTATATGACAGGTCAAATAATATCAAACAATAATACCCACTCCCGTACTGATCTTCACTCAATCTGGTTTGGTTTGGCCCATTGCCATCTATTTCAAAACCCTGAATAATTATGTCATGGTTTCCACCTGTATCTCTATTTTTTATTAATGGAATCCATGGAGACCCCCAGTTTGCTTCGTCAGTTAATTTAACAACAGCACTTTTATCCCCTTGTAATACCGTGTTATCGCCAATCAGTAGTGGACTGTCAATTACATATGTAAATGGACCTTTCAAATGAACGGTTGTGCCTGGGTTTTTTGCTGCATAATCAAGGGCCTGGTTAATTTGTACGTGATCATCCTTTCCGTCACAGTTAAAATCCCCACTTCCATTTCCAGCAACATAAATTATCGGTATTGTAGGCTCATGGAAAATAATTTTAGTAGAAATAATCAAAACAATAAAAACTATGATACATATACTTATTTTTGAAGTCACACGTACGTTCATTGAATTTTGCCTCTTACTTCTAAGATCTCATTAGTATGTTATTCATAGAACCATTAATTAAAATAAATTTTCTTTTAAACTAGCTACACGCTGCTAATGGATAGAGAGTGGGAATATCATTTGTTTAAAAGAGTAATGAAACGAATTACTAATATGGAAAAATCATGGAAAAATCAATATGTTTTGGTCTAAAATAAACTAAATATTAATCATGACATAAAAATTGAAATCTTCTAAAGGAAAATATTTACATAAAAATAACCTTCACAGGAAGTTTTCCTTCTGTGAAGTTATCCATTGCTTCAAATTAGATACTTTAAAACTAAGAAATTTATGGTTTCATTTCGATGGTCAGCATTGGTCTTTGATCTTTTTTTATTGCCTCAATACTGCGGAAAGCTATGTAATTATTTTTCTCTTTGCGAGCTTTGATCAGGAAACCTGTATTCTTGTGTTTTCCGCTGGCATATTCTTTTACTAGAGTAGTCACATTAAACTTGTAATATTTGTTGTCAGGAAGAACGTTACCTTTAAGGGTTATTGTGGCATATGGGGTTTTGCCCTGAGAAATCCCATATTTATCATACCAATCTCCCCCTGGATTATTCCATGCAACATTTTTGCCTCTTTTATTCCAGCTTACATAACTTGGATTCCAAGAGGAAGCAGGCCTGTAAATATCAATTATAGTATCTTCAGGCCTTGATTTTCCTGCAGGATAATACCAATTGAGGGAAAGTGTCGCTTCACTTATATTAGAGGGATTTGTATATTCTCTCAGGTCGAACTGTATTATATCCCTATATCTCCCAGCTTTATTCATTCCACCTATATCGAGAAACACAGTATCCTTTGAAATATTTTCAGGAGAAGCTTCACAAAGGCGGCTGTCATACATACTTTTTGCTGAAGAAAAAATTCTTTCATCTTTAACTACTTTTATATTAACAGTTGTAGAATTTTCCAGTTTACCATCACTAACCTTAAATGTTATGGCATAGGTTCCTTGCTGTCTAGCAGTTGGAGTCCAGCTAAATAATCCTGATTCACTCAAAGTTGCACCTTTTGGAAGGCCTGATGCAGAGTATGCAAGTTTATCTCCATCTATATCTGATCCATTTATTTTAAATGTGAGGAGCTTTCCAATTTTAATTGTAGAGTCTTGTATTTTATTTATAACCGGGGAATGATTTGTACTTGCTGTTGCGCTTTCTGATTTTGACGCATATTTAGTATTCCCAAAAACTCCTATATTAATTCTATTTCCATTATCTTCAGGTTCTGCAGAGTAATCCGATAAGTAGTATCCAGCATCAATACATGGAGAGTTCACACTATCAATGACCCATCGATAATCTAACCATCTTCCAGCTTTTGACATTAAATGATAATCATGGTCAGTTATATTTGCGAAGAGTGGATCTGTCTCGATGTCATTTGAGGAAATAATATTTGTACCTTTA
>JBNAKO010000233.1:0-4739 GCA_049706495.1 Methanosarcina sp.
CTGCGTTTGCAAATGGAACATTTAATGGAAATAATGTAACATCAAATATTGACGAAGAAACTGTGCTAGCTGAACAGAATCCAACTCTTTTAACGGTAAAGATTGCGTCTCTAACAACCTATTCTTTTGTTGGTCAGAACATTACATACACTTACACTGTAAACAATTCCGGAAATGTAGGAATTTTAGCACCTATTAACATTACAGACAATAAAACAGGTACATTTACAATAAAGAACAGTGAACTTGCACCTGGACAAAATGCAACAGGAACATCCAATTACACAATAACTCAGGCTGATCTAGATTTGGGATTTGTAACAAATTCTGCATTCGCAACAGGTATTTTTGGAAACAGTGCAATTAATTCTACCAATGTTACCACGACTATAACCGCACAACAGAATCCAGCTTTATTAACTGTAAAGATTGCGTCACCAATAAATTATAGCGCTGTTGGACAGAATATAACATATACTTACACTGTAACTAATTCTGGAAATGTGAATATTACAGGCCCTATTACAATTAAAGATAACAAAACAGGGGCCTTCCAGATACCTGTAAATGTCCTCGAACCTGGACAAAATGCTACAGGAATATCCAATTATATAATTACTCAAGCTGACATTGATTCTGGATCAGTTACAAACTCTGCATTTGCAAACGGAAAGTTCAATGGAAATAATGTAACGTCTAACACAGATAACGAAACCGTAGTAGCTGAACATAACCCAGTTCTGTTAATTAACAAGACAGCACAGCCCGATACTTATTCTGCTGTCGGAGACATAATAATCTATACTTTTAACATTACCAATATTGGAAATACAAATATCACCGGACCGATAAGGGTTGACGATAATAAAACAGGAATTGTAAATATAGAAGTCGAAAATCTTGTTCCAGGTCAAAGTGTTTCAGAAAATACTGCATACAAAATTATTCAAGAAGATCTGGATACAGGTTTTGTAACCAATTCAGCATATGCAACAGGCATTTTTGGAAACAATAGCGTAACTTCTAAGCCTGATAACAAAACACTTACTGCTAAACAGGCACCTGATCTAGTTCTTGATAAGTCAGCATCGCCTGCTACTTATTCTGCTGTTGGAGATATAATAACCTATACCTACAACGTAACCAATGTTGGAAATGTAATAATTACAGGCCCAATAAGAGTTACTGATAGCAAATTGGGAGTAATCTCGATAAGTGAAAGGAATCTAGCTCCAGGACAAAATGTTACAGGGACAGCTAATTATACAATTACTCAGGCTGATATTGAGTCCGGGTTTATAATTAATGCAGCTTATGCAAATGGAACATTTAATGGAAATAGCATAACGTCGAACGCGGATAATGAAATTGTAACAGCCCGGCAGAATCCTGCCTTTAATGTAAATAAGTCAGCAAGTCCTGTTACTTACGATTCTTTAGGGCAGATTATTACCTATACATATAATATAACCAATTCTGGAAATGTAAAAATCACCGGGCCAATAAAAATTGTAGACAATAAAACAGGAATTATAAACGTAACTGAAGGAAACCTGTCACCTGGCCAGAGCATTCTTGCAAATGTAACTTATTCAATAACACAGAGTGACCTGGACCTGGGATCAGTAAGCAATTTGGCTTTTGCAACAGGGACTTTTGGGAACAATACGACTATTTCAGAGCAGGATACAGAAACTATAAACGCTATCCAGAGTCCAACCCTGTTAATCAATAAGTCAGGAGGCCCTGATACCTACTCTATTGTTGGAGATATTATAACATACACTTATAATGTAACCAACTCGGGCAATGTCAACATCAGTGGGCCTTTTACTATTAAGGATAACAAAATCGGGATAATTCAGGTAACAGATGAAATTTTGGTCCCGGGCCAGATTGTTACTGTGAATAGCACATACAGTATAACTCAGCAAGATCTAAATGCAGGTTCTGTAACTAACTCTGCCTATGTAACAGCTATTTCAGGAAACAAGACAATTACTTCAAGTCCTGCTAATAAAACCATATTTGCAGTGCAGGATTCTGCTTTAAGTATTAAAAAATCAGCATCCTCTGCCACATATTCTGCCATCGGAGATATAATAACTTATACATATAATGTAACTAACGCCGGAAATGTAATAATCAGTGGTCCAATAATAATTACAGACGACAAAATAGGGACCATAAATATAACTGAAGAATACCTGGAGCCTGGTCAAAGGGTTCTGACAAATGCTACCTATATGATAAGTCAGGCTGATATCGATTCAGGTTTTGTAACCAATTCTGCGTATGCAACAGGTACTTTCGGAAACAATACTATAAACTCTGAACCGGACAAAGAAACTGTAATAGCAGTTCAAAATCTTCTTCTATTAATCAACAAGTCAGCGTTCCCTGAAATCTATGATTCTGTAGGACAGATAATTACCTACACTTACAACGTAACTAACATTGGAAATGTCAATGTTAAAGGTCCAATCAATATTACAGATAATAGATTAGGAGTTATCCCAATAAGGGAAGAAAACCTGATTCCCGGTCAAAGTGTGCTTGTAAATACCACTTATACAATTACACAAACAGATATTGACTCAGGTTCTATAACAAATTCCGCATATGCAACAGGCATTTTTAGGAACAATACTACTACCTCAAATACAGATAGCGAAACCGTAACAGCAGTACAACTTCCTGCTTTACTGATTGAGAAATCAGCATCTATCGGGAGTTATTCTGCTGCCGGAGACACGATAACCTATACTTATAATATCACCAATGCTGGAAATGTAATAATCAGTGGGCCAATAACAATTACAGACGACAAAATAGGAATTATAAATGTAACCTCAGAAAACCTGGCACCAGGACAGAGTACTACAAAATATGCTAATTACAGAATCAGCCAGGCAGATGTCGATTCGGGATCTGTAACAAACTCTGCATATGCTACAGGCATTCTAGGAAATAACATAACCACATCTAATACAGATAATGTAACAATAACCACAAGCAAGACTCCTGGTTATATTATTGATAAAATAGCCATTGATATTGCGGGAAACGGGCCAAACGCAAATATAACAGCTGCCGGAGATGAGATTAGATATCTGATTAATGTCCAAAATACAGGTAACCTTAATCTCACAAATGTAAGCCTGAATGACTCTTTAACTGAAGTTTCAGGTCCTATAGAATCTCTGAACAATAATAAAGTCCTTGAAGTTGGAGAGAACTGGACTTATACTGGAAATTATACGGTAAGCCAGGAAGATTTAAACAGTAACGGAAATGGCACCGGATTTATCAAAAACGATGCTACAGTTAATTGTGACCAACTTAAACCAAGAAATGATAGTGCATTTGTACAGATAAACCAGAACCCTGTCCATATAATTGAAAAAACCGTTATTGATGTTGCTGGAAAAGGCCCTGAAGGAAATATAACTGCTGCTGGAGATATTATTCGCTACAGGATTAATATATCCAATACGGGGAATGTCGATTTTACCAATGTAACTGTTGCGGATTCTTTGATTAATCTTGATGGGCCAGCTGAATCTCTGAGTTCGGATAAAATTTTGCAAGTAACAGAAAACTGGACTTATACAGGAAATTACACAGTAACTCAGGAAGATATAAACTCTAATGGAAATAGAACCGGAATAATAAACAATACAGTGACAGTTGACTGCGATCAGGCTGAACCATCATCAGATAACGCTCAGGTGAAAATAGAAAATAAACCTGGATATGTCATTGACAAAATCGCTGTAGATGTTTCAGGAAATGGTCAATTTGGAAATATGACAAAGCCAAAGGACATAATAACCTACCAGATTAATGTTACAAATACAGGAAACGTTAATCTGACAAATGTAACCCTGAATGACTCTTTAATTACTGTTTCAGGCCCTGTTGAGTCCATTATCCAGAATGGAATTTTAGAAGTTGGGGAAACCTGGACTTATACAGGAACATATACTGTTACTGTTAAAGACATATACACCAATGGCGATGGAAACGGATTTATTGAAAATACAGCTACAGTGGATTGTGACCAGTTAGATCCAGAATCGGATTCTGCAAAGGTGCCTATACAAAAGAAGCCAGTAGAAGACGAGCCTGCCTGCATAATCGATAAAACAGTCATTGATGTAGCTGGAAAAGGTACTTCAGGATCTGTGATCGCTGCAGGAGATATAATTACTTACGAAATTGCAGTGATAAATGATGGAAATATTGACCTGACAAATATAACAGTTTCAGATACAATAATTGAAAACTTAAAAGGGCCAGAAGAATCAATAAACCAAAATGGAGTTTTAGAAGTAAACGAGATCTGGACCTACACTGGAAATTATACTGTTACTCAAGCAGATATAGACAATAACGGAAATGTAAATGGAATAGGAATTGAGTTTGGAAATGGATACATTGAAAACACTGCAACCGTTTTCTGCGATCAAACAGAGCCGGATTCAGACACCGAAAAAGTCCCAATAGGAAATGAAAACGAAGAAGAAAAACCAGACTGCACAATCGAAAAAGAAGTTTTAGATGTGGCTGGAAAAGGCCCAGGTGCGTACATAGAAGGTGTCGGGGACAAGATCCAGTACCAGATAACAGTTAAAAATACTGGCAAAGTAGACCTGACAAATCCGATTGTTGAAGATACTTTGATTGACATTACAGGACCGATAGAAACTTCAAATACGGATGGAGTCCTGGAAATT
>JBNAKO010000234.1:0-13522 GCA_049706495.1 Methanosarcina sp.
GTTTATTTGAAAGGATAATAAGGGAAACCACAACATAGAAAATAAGCAGGAATACCAGAATGGGCAAAGCCAGATCTCCAGCCATATATATTAAAATAATTAATATGGTTCCAGTAAAAAGATGGATTAACTGGCGTTCGATCTCTCCTTTAAGAGAAGCTCTTTTATCCTGGTATGCACATTTTAAGCTCTGTCTATACTCGTTTAACATAAAACCCCTTTTAAAGTCCCCTGTGAAATATTATAAACTATATATTTAATTTTATAATTTTTCTTTATAATTTGTCTATTTTCAATCAAATTTCCTTATTAGTTTTCCTTATAATTCCCTAAATTTTATTTTTCCCAATAAAAGAATCATTTTCTGAAATATATAAATATATACAGCATAAAGTCCTAAAAATAATAAATAAATGAAAAATAAAAAACAAATTAATTGAAACGGTTATCAAATTTTTTAAATTTCAGAAATAATACACTTCTAATTTCAAAGTCTGAATTCCATTTAAAATAAAAGAGCTCTAAGACTTTAATTTAATACCTCACCAAATCTAAAATTCGTATTAGAAAAAAATCTATTTATATTTTGCAGCATTTATACAGTCATGCAAAAAGAAGATATAAAAAAAGATAAAATAGGCGCGGATGACAGTGAAAGCTGCAGTTTTGGTGTTATGGGAGAAATTTTAAGAACCCTTCAGAAGGAAGAAGATCTGGCGAAAAGTTGTGAGACACAGATTCCAGAATCCGAGATTTCTCACCGTACACTGGATATGATCTCTGAAATTAATAAAACATTAAAGGACATTGCAGAAACCCAAAAAAAAATACTTGAAGAATTAAAAAAGAAAAACCCTGGATAAAGCTCATAGAGATTTCCAAAAATTATAAAAATTGCAATCTACTAAAAATAAAGAGCAAAGATCATAAGCAAAAATTCAGATCTTTTAGATCTGCCGGCAGCAAAATAAAATTCTCTAAAACTCAATTGCTGCAAATATTAATCTACAGAATAACTAAAAAACTGAAAATAAAAAATATCAAAATAAAAAATAATTACTTAAAACAAGTTTTTTTGCCAAACACCAATAAAACTAATTATTCACAAACCTCTTTTGGATTTGACGATTCTCTTTTCAGGACTTCCAGCCAGTCAGGAGCCTTCGTCCCTGGATATTCGTATCCGAGGAGCAGGACTTCAGTAAATCCCTTATCTTCGGCAGGCATAGCCCCTGTTACCTCATAGGTTGGGAAAGGCACGGAAAGGACTCCTTTTACTGTTTCATCGGGTTCTAATTTTGTAAGTCTACTTAAGTTCTCGGTAAAAAGTGCTTCTCCAGAAGCTGTTGCACTTACAATGGGCAGGGTTCTAATAGAATGATAAATACATGATTCAATTACAACAAAGCCAAGTATAAGTTCTTTCCAGATCATAGGTTTATTTTGATCCATATTTTCTTCCATACTTTACCCCCTAAAATTAGATTTGAGTTTTAATGAATTTTAGTTTAATTTAGTTTAAAGAAGAAATAGGATTGCAAATAATAAGGCTTTTCTTCCAAAGTAATAATTCATAACCTTTTCTTTTTATTTACTTTTCAGCAGCCCGGAGAATCTGGATTTTCCTATAATAAATTACTGTATATTAAAACCGGATTATATTATAAAAACAATATTGGAAGAGAGAAATCAGTAAATGGATATTTTTGACATTAATAAATTGTTTAAATTAATCCCAATCTATAAATAAGTCAAAAAATAACGTTATTTCGGGGAATATTATGGCAGAAGTTTTAAGAATCTCACCTGTTATTAGCGCATACCCTGACGACGAATACGAGAACCTGTATATCGAAGTAATCTTGCCAGGAGTTGAAAAGGAAAATATAAACTTTAAGGTTACAGAAAATGGTTTTTATATTAAGGCTACCAAGGAAGGGGTCGAATACGCAGATAGCTATGCAGTTTGCTGTCCTATAAGCCCTGAAAAAGCGATAGCTAAATATTCAAATGGTGTACTTAAAGTAACTGTACCTTACCAACAACCTTTTGAAAATGCAGTAGATGTGAAAATAGAATAAAATTAGGCGCACAGTAAATGCAAGCTGAGCTTTAATTTTACTGAAGAAAAAATGACTGAATTAAACGGGATTTAGAATTTGCAATTCAGAGTTCATAAATTTACAGTTCATAAATTTAGAACATGCTGATTCGTAGATTTACTTTTTCGTTAATTCTTTTTCCTTTATTCATTTTCCCTTTATATACTCAAAATTCCTTTATTTAAAAATAATACACTCAAAAATAATACTCTTATATTATTGAAGCCATGATATTATCTGTAAGTTGCTGGCTGCTTGATTTTTTAAATTTTTCCTTTCTGATATCAGTAAAAGGTATGTGAATAATATTGGAACTACTTTTTATTCTCAGGAATTCTTCCGTTATTCGATAATTTTATTTTTTGCCTGCATGGTTTTGCTGAGCGTTTTAATCAGGATTCTGTACCGGGAAGTTGTGTCACCTCCATTTTTTATAAGAAATATTTTTATTCGCCTGTCATAAAAATTTTGATCTTATTATGCAATTCCAGATATTTTTAGTTTACATAGTACTTTTAGGGCCTTCTACTTTCTACTATTACGGCTTTTGCAGAATAATTCAGAATAGTCTGAGCAGGAGTTACTATTAGAAGAGATATGTTCTTGTTGTAATTTAATTTTCATAATGCCTTCTGAATCCATAATAACTTTGAATCCTGAAATACGCCTTAATTTGACTCCAATTTATTTTTAACTTAATTTCAATTAATTTTGATTTATAGTCTAATTTTAAAGCTTTTAACATGATGCTAAAAACTTTTATGGAAAAGATTGGAAAAGCCACTTATCTTTTGTGTTGATCCCAAAACCCAAACTATTTTTCCCAATATTACGTTTCAGATTATCATTTGAGCTTTTAATTACGGAATTAAGTTTGAAAAATCAGAATGAGAGAAAAATGGGTTTTGGGATAGTTTCTTTTCTTTTTCATGAATAATATTTAACCCCGCAGTTGAGGTATTAATTATTATTTTGGGTATTTTGAAAATTATATAAAAAACAGAGTTTTACTCGAAGTTTTTAAGTAAGGAGAATCCCAGAGGCATAAACCTCTACTGCATCTCTGGCAGTATTTTCAAACATTATGCTGCCCCAAGCAAATTTGTTTGAAGAAGGCCTGTTGCCCCCAGGAGATTCTTTATGTCTGACCCCAGTTTCTAATAATTCCAAATATAACATTGGGCGGTTAATATTTTAAATTAATTATACAAAAATTTGTCCTTATGTGAAAAAATTGTTTGCATTATAATTTTGGAACAATTGATAGCTTTTAAGTAAAACAAAAAACTAAATAGTAATTTTATAGCTGAATTATTCATATATTGTAAATACTTTATGTTTGTCAAATACAGGTATAAAACCCAGAACTAAGTAAGTTTTAAATAATTGTTGAGCAAATATTTTTAAAATATTATGGGTTTGCAGTACTGAATTTTATAACAAACTCTGTACCATAATTTATATTTAGCTCAATCTCCCCGTCCAATTGATCTACCAGGATATTTACCAATTGCAAACCAAGTGTATCAGAATTTTCAAAACAAATATCCTGGGGAATTCCTATTCCGTTATCCGAGACAATGAGAACATATTCAGTATCTTGTCCAGAAGGTTTTTCTCTATTCAAGTCATCAGAATATTTTTGCCTGAAGAGTCTAATTTGAATTTCCCCTGTTTCCGTATTTCGATACGCATACTTGAAGGAATTAGTAATAAGTTCATTGATAACCATTCCTAACGGAATTGCAGTGTCCATATCAAAGAGAATATTTTCTTCAAGCTCTAAATTTAACCTGATATTTTTATCCTTGTTATAGGTTTTACAGAGGTTGTCAGTTAGTTTTTTCACGTAGGGAGAAAAGTCAAGGATATCTGTTTGGTTCTCTTTGTAGAGCCCTTCATGAATAAGAGAAATTGAGATTATGCGATTCTGTATATCTCTAAAACCTTCAAGAATTTCTGAGATTGGAACATTTTTTTTGTAAGTTAATTTTTCAGCCTGAAAATCAAGTAAGGACGAGATTACCTGCAAGTTATTCTTAATTCTGTGGTGGAGCTCTTTCTTTTTTGCATTCTCAATTTTAGCCAGGGCTTGTTCTGCTTTAATACGTTCAGTAATATCTCTGGTAATGGCTGATATAGCCATAAGTCCTCCAGTTGAATTTAAAATCGGAGAAAGAGTTACTGAAACATTAATTACTGTACCGTCCTTTTTTAATCTTAATGTTTCATAATGCTTTATATCCTTATTATTCTTAATCTGCTCAGTCAAACGTTTTATTTGCCCTTTTAAATTAGCTGGCTCAAGAATTGAAATCTCTTTTCCAAGAATCTCTTCACCTGAATAGCCGTAGAGTTTTTCTGCTCCTTTATTCCAGCTTGTAATAATTCCATTAAGAGACTTGATTATAATAGCATCGTTTGAGGATTCTACAGCATGTGCTAGGGTCTGGATTTTTTCTTCGGTTTTTTTACGCTCAGTAATATCCTGGACTATGCCCTTTAATCTAAAAGGACTATTTTTCTCATCACATGCAAGTTCATTCACTGCATGGACAATCCGTTCTTCTCCATTATCTAAAACTATTTTGAAATCGATGTCACAGGATCCTCCCCCTGTGTCTTTTTTAACCGCATTACTTACATAATCCCGATCATCCGGATGCACATAACTTAAAAATTCATTAAATTGTAATCCTGACCCTCGAGGCTGAAGCCCAAAAATGTGATAAATTTCTTCAGACCAGTATATTTTTCCATTCCTAAGGTTCCATTCCCAATTTCCAAGGTGAGCCATTCTCTGGGCCTCAGCAAGTCCTCTTTCGCTTTCTTTCAAAGATTCATAAGCCCTTTCAAGTTCAGCAGTCCTTTCTTTAACCAAGGTTTCCAGGTTATCAAGAGTCTCTTTTAGTTTAGCTTCTGCCTCTTTTCGCGGGGTAATATCTGTTAACATACTCATCGAGCCTACAAATTTTCCATTTTTATCAAAAAGAGACCTAGCATTGATAAGCACCCATAGAGGAGTGCCATCCTTTCGGATTAATTTAAATTCATGGGTTTCATTTATCCCCTCCTGCCTTTTCTGCATATTTTGCCTGGAAATCTTTTTACCCTCTTCATCTGTGAAGTCCCGTCCAGATTTTCCTACCATTTCTTCCTGCGTGTGCCCTAACATTTCAGCCATTTTTCTATTGACAAAAGTAGTTCTAGCTTCAGAATCAACTATCCAGATCCCTTCATTGGCTGTCTCTACTATGTTACGATACTTTTCTTCACTTGCGTGCAGCTCTTTCTCTATTTGTTTTTGTTCAGTAATGTCCGTAAAGATGGCAGCAAATTTTCCTTTTTCAGGACTGAATGCATAAATACTGATGTATTTATTTACAGATTGGCTAAAAAATTCAAAATGTGCAGGCTTTCCTGAGAGGGCAACTTCTCCATACTTTTGAAGAACTGCAGGATTTGCATTACGAAAAACCTCCAGATGGGACTTGCCCAATACATCTTCCTTTTTTATCCCTACATGAGACTCAAAAGCAGGGTTCAGTTCAAGAAAACGATAATCACAGGGGTTTTCATACTTATCACATATAACTTCGGCAAGGAAAAAAGCTTCTGTCATATTTGTGAAGAGCATCCGATAGTGTTCCTCACTTTTTTGCAAAGCTTCTTCTGCTTGCTTATATTTAGTGGTCTCGCGTAAAGAGAAAACCAGGCCAGTTACATCTCCGAAATAATTTTTAACAGGTACTAGGCTCCAGTCCCAGTAAGTCACTCCTCTTTCGGGCTGATCAGGATAAACAAAAGGTTTGTCCTTATAAAATACTGCCTCCCCTGTATCTCTAACCTTCCGAAAAATCTCTTCATTTTCAACATCCGGATATAATTCAAAATGATTTTTGCCAATCATTTCCTCGGGCTTCATCTGGGATGATTCGGCATACGCGGGATTAACCCACACAAAGTTAAATTTGGGGTCGAAAAAGGCCAGCATAAAATCAGTAGCTTTCATAATACTCTCAAGCAAGCTCCGTTCATGTTCAAGCGCTTCCTCAGCTAATTTACGTTCAGTAATGTCTTCATCTACGACAACGCCATTAATAATCCGGCCTTTTGCATCTCGAATAGGGGCGGCACTAACGCTCATTATCCTTCGGGCTCCCCCGGTAAGCTCGACTTCGATTTCTTCGCCAATAACTTCCTCACCCTTACCAACAGCTCGGGACAGAGGCCATTCCTCCTCGCTGTATCGCCTGCCATCTGGATGATAGCCAGAATAAGCTTTGTATTCTTCTATACTTTCAGACAGAGGAAGATTTCCGTGAAAAATTTTTTTAATCCATTCGTTAGCAATTAATAGTTTTCCAGAAGGAGCTTCAGCTATAATAACTCCAACAGGAAGGTATTTCAATATAGTATCAAGATGAAACCTGATAGCCTCTGATTCCTGAGAAAAGTTCTTCATTTTTTCTTCAGATTTTATTAACAAAGGATTATTCTTTTGCTCTGAATTCCCTATTTGCTGCCATTTCTCTTTATTTCTTATCAGAGTAAGCTGGTGATTTGAGATTATATTACTCATCTCAGCTGCATTGAATTTATCAAGTGAACAGGAAGATAAAAGTAGAATCGGATTTTTATTTAAGAAAAAATTTAAATTTTCTTTATAGGCAAGATAGTCCTCCCACAGTCTTTTCTTTAATCGCGGAATGTCCTCTACTGCCCGAAGTCCTTCATATCCATTTACCAATGCCTGATGCAATTTTTCAGCCCAGTATTTTAAAATTTCTTTGGAATTAAAAGCCTTATTTTTTAAATACCAGCTGGTATAGGAAACAATTTCTATCTGTCCCTTCTTTAAATAAGTTTCAAACTCAAATATAGATTCTCTCAGAATTTCTTCTATTTCATTTATATTTAAGAGGTCCGAAATTATATATATGCACATTTCATTGTTTTCAAGGCCTGTTTTTAAGTAGGGAACGAGTATTTCCATTAAATCATCATTTTTCCGGTAAAATTGGCAAAATGATGAACCCCATGTAACATTTCCAATAATATTAACTCCGGAATTTCTAAATTTTTTTCCCATCCAAGTCTCTCCAACTTCCACATATGTAAGGAGATTAGTTACATTAAGAAGTTTAAACTTATACTCATATTTTATTATATTCTATCATTTTTCCAGCGTTATTTATAGTCTAATTATATAAAAATTTATTAATTAGAATCTTTTCAATAATGAAGGTTCCAATTTTATACCAGTATGTGTAGGCATTTAAGGGTTTTTTTGTTTATTTCAAATAAAGAAAAGACTCCTAATATATTTTAGAGTTTTTAGTTCAAGACACTGTTAATTATAAATAAGGAATATTAAGACTATTAGCCGTGATTATGATACTCCACCAGGAATTAATGGCTCAAAATTTATAGAATGTGGTTTAAGGACTTTTAAAATAAATATTTTATATTAATAATAAATTTTAGAATAAACTTCAGGAAAACAGAACTATTTTAGTTAAAAATCATAACATATTCCTTTAAATACAGATATAAAAATATAAGGAAAAGAAATTTATTCCATTTCTTTTAATGCTGGTAGAATATCTTTTCCATAAGCTTCAAGGAAAGCAACCTGGTCTGAAGCTACCGAGTGGAGGTAGAGATGCGTATATCCTGCATCGATATATTTTTTGATAAAATTAATATGGTCTTCAGGATTTTCAGACATGCATGCCTGTTTTCTTATCGTATCAGGGCCAACAACTTTTCCATTTTCAGCAGACATTTCCGGAGTATATATTTTGTTCAGGAAAAGAGCAGGAACTGCGGCCCCAGCCCAATATTCCTGGAAGTTTGAAATGGCTTCCTCCACATTTACTCCGTAGTCAACAAAAAGTTCGATTGCTTTTGGCATATTTTCCGGATCCTTACCTGCATCCTGAGCACCTCTTTCAAATTGGGCCAGAATTTGTTTGGGTTTTTCCGTGTCTTCTCCCTGCCCTACAGTTAAAAGGCCATCTCCATAATAACCTGCAACATAAGCACTTTCTGGCACGAGAGACGAAATGTAGATAGATATCTCATTTTTTGGAAGAGTATATAATTTAGCTTTTCTTGTTTGATAGTAACAGCCTTCGAAGCTGACTTTTTCCCCGGTCCAGAGTTCCCGGATCAGGTTTATTGCTTCCACCATCATTATTTGACGCTCGTTGTAATGAGGCCATTTCAGGGTTACAGGATATTCGTTTAAAGCTTCTCCCGTCCCAACTGCAAGATAAGTCCTTCCTCTTGCAAGCGAAGATACCGTTGCAGCCGCCTGGGCAATAACAGCAGGGTTATAACGCAAGATTGGGCAGGTTAAGCCTGTTCCAAGTTCAATATTCCGTGTACTTACAGCTGCCGCCCCAAGCCAGCTCCAGATGAAACACGCCTGTCCGCTTTCACTCCAGGGATGGAAGTGGTCACTGGCATCGATACTTTCAAAACCTGCCTTCTCGGCAGCAATAACATGTTTCACCAGATCAGATGGAGAAAATTGTTCAGGCGCAATTTTATATCCTAATTTAAGCAAGTTTACCCCCCATTATTTGTCTACCTTCAAGAATTATAAATTATTTAATATAATGATATTCAGCCTTAAAAATGCTTACCTGAGGTTAATCTTAAAATTTAGTTTTAAGCAAAAAAAATTTCAGGCTTATATGAATGCACATAAGATGAAAAAAGCCTCTATACAAAAAGTGATTAAAATCAAATCAGTGATAATCGATAGTTTTTAATTAATTCTTTTTTCAAATTTTCGTTGTAATTTCTCTCTTTAATAAAAGATTTTTTTTAGATCATTTAAATTTACTACCTTTTTTCTGCGTTTTTAACCAGTTACCTTTTATTAATATCTGCTTCTTCCGATAAGATAATAAAATACTGCTCCCATTACCCCGAAAATGAGAGTTACTACTATCCACATGATTTTCATGATATCTGTCAGGGATTTGTTTCGAGTCAGTGTATCATAAATTACCCATATAACTGAAGCCATCAAACTTATTTCCCAGAATGTTGCCAAAAGACTCAAACAGATTCCTCTTTCTAATAAAAATTAGCCTTTATACATATATAGCTTACTTCCAAATATGTCAAAGTAATAATCTTTTCCAGAAAATGGTTGGAATAGAACATTTAAAAAATGAAAACAGTATTTATTTAATAAATGGAAATATGATTTTACACACGCCATACATACAATAAAGTCAAAACCTTTTAAAGCCAGAATATCTTTATGAGAAAACTGGCTTTTATCTTGAAAAAATGGAAGTTAAAACAAAAAATAAATTTGAAACAAAATTACAGTTTGATTTCATAAATGACCAGGAAAAAAGTAAAACCTATAGATAAAATAGATTAAGTTAAAAGAATTAAACTTGAAAGAAGTTAACTTATAAAACATTAGAGCGATAAGTTCAGATTTTCAATTTAATCTACAAGGCTAAAATACATTCTTCTGTTGCTTTTTCCTTTATTTTGCAGTTTTGTAATTTTAATCCCCTTTATTTCTTCCGTATTTTTAACATGAGTACCTCCGCAGGCTTCTACAGTCACATTTTCTATTTCGACCATCCGGATTTCTTTTATCTCATCAGAAAATCCTTTTGCCAGGGTTGTTAATCTTGCAAGTTTTTCTTCAGCTTCTTCTCTGCTGACAACAGAAAAATTAACAGGGCTGTTCCTGGCTATAAGTTCATTGGCAATTTTTTCATACTCTGCAAATTTCTCTCTGTCAAATTCTTCGAGGCTAAAGTCCACCCTGCTCTGGTCAAGCCCAAGCTGGTTTCCTGTTATCTGGGCCCCTGCCTCTTTTTCAATTACATTCGCAAGCACGTGCGTTGCAGTATGCATCCGCATATGTCTGTACCTGCGGTCCCAGTCTATGAATCCTTTTACTTTGTCTCCTGCTTTCAAACTGGAAGACAAATTATCTTCAGACGGGACTGTTTCATGGCTGATTTCTCCTTCGAATTTTCCAACATACAGCACATTAAATGTTGCTCCATCGAGTTCTCGAATTAATTTTCCGGTATCATTTGGCTGCCCTCCGCTCTCCGGATAAAAAGCTGTACGATCAAGAATTACGAATTTGTTATCTGTTACTTTTTCTGCAGTAGCTTCAAACTCTTTCAGGCAACAGTCAAGGAAGTAGAGCATTTCTGTCATTAGCAATCCTCATTTTTAAAATTGATTTAATAAATTTAACAATAAGACTCTCTTAGATGCTTTATTGATTTTAATCGGTTCCAAAATGGTTACAGCATATTCTTTTATATTGCTTTAAAATAGTTTCCAAATTCTACAGACAAAATTTAGAGATTTTTAAATTCTCTCAAAAAATGACGGGGAAGGGGCAAATTAAAAAATATATTAATAGTATTTTATTTGTACAAGTAAAATAAAATCTAGAATAAAATCTGTTTTCAATTGCAGGACCTGGTTTACTTTATTAAAATAATTTAAAAGTAAAGGAAAATGAAAGAGAGTTAAAAAAGCTAATTTTTGTACTTAATTTAAAAACTCATATTAAAAATAAGTTATTTCAGGCTTAAGACTCAAAGTTTAACATTATATTGCTGTCGATTTTATTGAGGTCTGATACGAGCTTTTTCCTGACATCTTCATATTCCTCTTTTAACGCAGCGAGCTTTTTTTCAGAATTCTCGATATCTTCCTGGAAGGTACGGGTTCTACTTGAAAGTTCTGCTCCTTTATGCTCAAGTCCTGTAAGTTTTCCGGTATCAAACTGAGAAATTTCGGCTTTTTTTGCCTCAAATTCCTGGAAAACCTTAAGATATTCTTTTTTTCGCTCTTCAAAGCTTGAAATTGCATTCTTAACCTGTGAAAGGGCTTTTTCCTTTTTTTGGGACTGCATATCCAGGGAATTGTCCTCCAATATTTTTTGGAGTTCAAGGAAAAAAGAAGCTTCAAGCTGTTCTGGATTTGAAAAACTAAGCTCAAGCTGCTGTTTTATTTCTGGTTTTAAAGTATATTTCCCGCTTTCGTGCAGTTTCTTTATCCGTGAAAGATAATTTGAAAGTGGAAGCACAAGAGAACTCAAGCCAGTTTCGGCTTTTTTAAGTCTCTCGCCTATAGCATGAAGTTCTTGCTGCGTATTTTGTAAATTCTTCCAGGTATCACTTTTTCGGAATTCTTCGAGCTCCTGACTTGTTCTCGAAATTTCAGATTGCGTGGCTTCATGCTTTTTCTTTTTAGATTCCAGTTCGGATTCTTCTACTTTTATTGAAGCTGAAATCTGTTGAATTTCTTTATAGCCCGAATAAGCTGACTCGACAGCTTCTGTTTCTTTTTTATTTTCCAGAACCAATTCTCCAAGTTTGTTAAAAATCTGGCCTAAACTTGCAAGACTATCACTTACTTCTTTTGATTCCTGGGGAAAAACTACTCTCGTATACCTAAAACTCCTGTTCATATGTTCCAGGCAATTCTCAAAGCTCTGTGCAGCCATCTCGTAAAATTCTTTAAGGGCCTTAAAATCCTTATTTTCCTGTATTTTTATTTTTTCAGTAAGCATTGAAACCTGTTTTGTTACATTTTCCCTGTTGCTTTTAGCTCTTTTCACTGCCCTGATATCAAAGTCGCCTTCAACCTTTGCCTCTGCAAGCCTCGAATTGCTGGTTTTAAGTTCGGAAAGCGCAGCCTCAAGTTCTTTTAAAAGCCCGGACGCTTCTTTCTGGATTCCGGAAGATATCTTTTGGGAATTTTCATCCAGCCATGAAGGCAGGGCTTTAAAATCAATTTCTCTGGGAACAGTTTCCTTTCCAGGTTCTTCTTTTTTTCCGAAAATTTTTTTAATCCATTTCAAATTTAGCCTTCCCTTACTTTTATCAAATCTTTGAAAGCATTTTTAACTTATTTTTTCTTTTTCATGTTTTTAGGCCAGTTTTTTCAAGGTTTGCATAAAAACTTGGAGCTTTCACAATAGGGTTCATGTCAACCTTTTTAACTTTTCTATTAAATCAATGAAATATTTGTCCTGTAAAAATAATATATTTTACGAAAATAAACGTACGAATACTCCAGTAAAACTTTATATTTGAGTAATACTTAAATTGTGGCCAAAAAGAGTCACTAAAATTCTGAATCTTAAAACGGCTTATATACTGAACTGATAGAACGTAACTGTGACTTTCTTATAGATCTCTTTTAAATAATTAAAAAGTTATCTGAGTTTTTGACATAAATTCTTTTGCAAAAATTAAAAAGCCACCACGATCAATTATTTCACTTTAATTAATTCGCATTATCCTTCTGATTTGTGCTCAACATGTTATCTCAACATGTTATATGAAACACTGCAGTTATTTTCCCTTCAAGCTCATTCCAGCGCTCAATTGCCCAGGGAGTTGGAAGAAGTTCTATTCCACATTTTTTCCCTCTGAAAAAATTTTCAGCTTCCTCTGAAAGCTTAACAAAGCCAGTTTGCCCGGTGCCTATTATTATTTTTTCTGTTCCTTCTTCATATATGTGCTTAGCCTCTTCAAGGGAAATCTTATGTGAGGTGCCATAGAGTTCTTTTGACAGCTCTTTTTCTCTTTTTTCTATTTCTCCGCTAAGACGGATGAGGATATCGTATTCAAAAGTTTCTCCTTCTACAGTAATCGAACCAAAACCAGTTGAATCAACCTTTGGTTTCATTGTTTACCTCTTATAATAACAATTAAAGTGAAATCCTATATTTTAAATTATATTGTACACTTCATATAAATTGGTTGTTAATTAAGTTATTTATCTATTACAAACGATCATAAATTCAATTAAATCTTCTGAGGAAAACAAAAAGCAGATAAATAAAGATCAGAAAATAATTACATAAGATCAGTTTCATTTTTACATACTGATATTTTATTATTTATCATTTGATATTGTATATTATTCTAAAACTAATCTTATTTTTATCAATATTAAATAATTTTAAATATAAAATAATAATTTTCTCAAGGGTGCAGAATGGAAGAGTATAGAATAAAAATGAATTATATTAAAAAATTAAAATTATTTGGAGCCTTTAGATTTAAGTGTTTATTATAAAACCTTAAGAAGCTGCAGCAAAGCACCTTTTTATCACACTTGCTCTTTATAAAATTTAACTGCTTTAGACTGGCCTCAGATATAAATATAAACTAAAAATTAACCTCTCTTGAAAAAAAATCCTCAGGCTTAGACGGTGTTTTTATATTAAGATTAGGTTTAAAAGAACTTAAGTTTTTAAAAATTCTTCAGAAACTAGCTCATTGATTTTGTCACAGGTTTAAATAGCTTTTATCCTGAACTCATCCTGAATTCATCCTCAAAACTAGATCTGTAAAATAGGAGTTCCCGTATTTTTTACGAATAAATTAAAAATGAGG
>JBNAKO010000235.1:0-22520 GCA_049706495.1 Methanosarcina sp.
GCGGTCTGGCGGAATAAGGAATCTTATACAAAAATCAGACGACCCGGAAGCCCGACAAGCCGCCATAGAAGAAGCTATGATCTGCCCTTCTGGACGGCTGGTCCTGTGGGACAAAAAGACAGGCAAACCCTTTGAGAAAGAATTTGAACCATCTATTGTACTGGTTCACGACGAACAAAAAGGTTGTGAAGGCCCACTTTGGGTTCGAGGCGGCATCCCTATCGAATCTGCAGATGGCAGCATGTATGAATCCAGGAATAGAATAACCCTCTGCCGCTGCGGGAAATCAGAAAATAAGCCCTACTGTGATGGCAGCCACTGGATGAATAGCAAGCAGAAGCTTGAGTTCAGAAAGAAGTGGGGACTGGAATAAGCGAGTTTTTGATTTATAGCGGTTGTTAACTTGCGAAAATAGTAATCTCTTAGAATACCAGGCAATTCAAAAGTCAAAGCCAAACCAATCAATAGGCGATTCCGCGATAAAAAATAGAGAATTGAGAATTCAAGGGTAGTCTCCTCTATTTCATAATATCTTTTAGCTCCTTTTATTGAAGACATTTACATTAAGATGAGATCGAGGAGACAGTATCCTTCTCAATTGATCAACTTTATAACCGGAAAATGAAGCCTTGCTAAATGAGTTCTTAAATTAAGTTAGCACTTAATTATTATATTTTTATTGGATAACTTCTATATTGATTTCGAATCCTGATTATTTATTTTTATCAATAATAATGATTTAACATACTTTTTTATTTATAGATATATTTATTTATTTGTTTAATCTTATAAGTAATAATTATTTTATAAAATTTATAAATTTTTTGATATATTTATAATGAGGAGGGTTTAAAAATTAACTATGGAAGACCATAAAACAATAATTTAGAAAAAAATTATTTAGAAAAAAGAAGGTAAGGCAGATTAATGATTTATGAGTTTCGCTAAACCGTAGTAGCTGACCAATAACTGAAATTTTATCAAATTATTTGCGGCATCTACATTTTTGAGATAAGTTTAGTAGAAGTCTCAGTTATAAAATCTTACTATTGAATCAAAATGATATTATAAGTATAATTTTTGCAAAGTTAAATAATCTAATTTTTCGAGCAAATAACAAATTTTACTGAGTAATGATGGAGATGGGGTATGATTTTAAAGAAATTAATTTATTCCATAATTATTTCAATTGCTATGTTATTAGCGACAGAACTTGGGTATGCAGCCGTCCCTATTTCAGATGGATTTGATTATCCAGTAGGAGTTCCTAATGGTGAAGGATATAGACATGGACAAACAATAGGTGGAGATGATGGGTGGGGTTTCTTAGAAAATGAAGGAAATGGCATAATACACCCTGGAGAAGATTGGAACAGAGGCAGCGGTGATACAGATCTTGGTGATCCTGTTTATGCAGTTTCTAACGGGCGTATAATTGCAGCAACAAATTATGGGAAAGGTTGGGGAAATATTGTTTTAGTAGAACATAAATTGTATGATGGTACTACTGTTTGGTCAAATTACGCTCATCTTCGAGATATTAATGTTAGTAATGGTAATGTCCAGAGAGGCCAGCAGATTGGAACAATTGGAAAAGGTTATAATAATCAATACTGGGCACATTTGCACTTTGAGATACGCAAAGCTAACTTAGCATCTAACGCATGGGTAACTGATCAAGGTCAAACACAAATACTTACTAACTATTATAATCCTTCTGACTTTATCAATAATCATCGCCCAAGAATAACACCAGTTATAGGAGATTGGAATAACGATAATATCGATAATAAAGGGACATTTAATCCGCATACTTCTACTTTCTCATTGGATAATGGAGTAAATCAACAATTTGGCGAACCTGGAGATCTGCCAATAGTAGGTGATTGGGATGGGGATGGATCCGATACAATTGGAATATATAGGCCAAAAACAGCTCAATTTTTCCTTGATAACAATAATGACGGAGCACGCGATTATGAACCAATAGCCTTTGGTATTGCAGGGGACATCCCTATTATAGGTGACTGGGATGCAGATGGTAAAGATAATATTGGTATATTCAGATCTTCTGATCTCTCAGGCCTAACCACATTTTACCTTGATTCAAATAATGATGGAGTAGCTGATTCACAGAATATAAATTTTGGATTACCTTCTGATATCCCTATAGTAGGAGATTGGAACAATGATGGCAAAGATGATATTGGTGTTTTCAGAAGGAATGACCCCGCAAATAATAACAACGCTGTTTTTTATCTAAAAAATGGTGCTGAAACAATTTCTATCCTCTATGGTATTAATGATGACATTCCAATCATTGGCAAGCCTTACAGTGATAACCAAACAAGAATTGGAGTTTACAGGTCCTCTGTGCAGGATCCATTCATATTTAAACCTGAAGCCTTAAATGCCAGTGTAAAAGAAGAATATAACAATACATCAAGCTCAGATATGACAATTGTTCAACCTGCTACCTCAACAGAAACTACTATAAAAGTGTATAGAACTGCCACCGGTCAAATTGATATTCTAAATATTGAATCTGAGTATCTGCCTTATGTTGTAGCAGGCGAAAATGGAGCAGCTCATTTTGAGTCGATGAAGGCCCAGGCTATTGCATCACGAGCATATGCATACTATAAAAAAGAACATCCTAGTGGTTCAAATTTTGATGTATATGACAATCAAAAAGATCAAGTTTATAATCCAAATTTAACATTAAATGATAATCACAAAAGATCTGTATCTGAAACAAATGGAATCTTATTAAAATACAATAATATTATTATTGCTGGTTTTTATGTTAGGGGTTTAGATTCCACCAAGAAATATGTGACTCATAATGAAGGGAAAAGTGGAGACTATATTACTCAGAGCTCGATAGGACAGGTAACTAATCCCCCTTCATCGAACCCTTATAATAGGGGATGTATGGGACAAATCGAGGCAAATGGTTTAGCAACTAGTGGGTATACCTGGGAAAAAATATTGAAATATTTCTATGGGGAAGATATAGTTATAGAGCCTGTAGAAAATATTTATTCTCAAGATAGGATGCCATCTCAATCTATATCTCCTGATAGAAACTTTGAAATTAATAGCACTTTCCCAAATATTCCAACTTCCCTTATTCAATATAAATCCGATGGAGTAACCGGAATACTGCTTGGTAGTACCACTGATGAAAATACTGTTATTATGCAAGGTGGTGTCTCAGATCCAACTGGAGATCCTGTACAATTAGAAGTAGAAGTTAAACCAGTAAACATGCAATTTGCTGGAACCCCTACATCTTCGTCACAGTTAGTAACCTCTGGAAGCATAGCTTCTGTAACCTGTACAGATTTGCCTAACGAACAATATCATTGGCAAGCAAGAGCAAAGAATTCAAATGGTATTGAAGGGCCCTGGCTCAGTGCAGGAGGTAATGCTGAGGATCAAATTGATTTTATAGTTTCGGAGGCTGCGGTAGATACAGCAACACCATTATCATCAGATTTGTCATCCTCAAATACTAGTGAAATGAATTACACGACTCCTTCCATAGATGATAATGCATATACAGTACGAGGAAATACAGGTTCTGAGAAGCCAACAGCATCTTTCGATGCCAATGTGACATCTGGGCCAGCTCCACTTAAGGTTTTGTTTACAAGTTCGGTTACAGGGGATCCAACAAGCTACTTCTGGCAGTTTGAGCCTTCCACTTCGAGTGATTGGAACTCTAAACACCCAATAACAGCACTGCACACCTTTAAGAATCCAGGTGTATATACTGTGAATTTAACTGTATCCAATGATGCAGGAAGTACTACCATCACAAAAGAAAATTATATAACAGTTATGTAATGAATAACATTGAAGATAAATTTAAAAATAGAAATAAGGAAAAATCATTAAAAATAAATACAAAGGGGTAGCTTGTCTTTCAAATTTCAAGCTATCTTTTTGGTATAATTTTTAATTTCTTAAATTAATGAAGATATAATTTTTGATAAACAATTTGATTAATATCTAAAACAGAATTGTTAAGCTTATTTTTGACAGATGTAATTAATAACCAGCTACTATTAAATAAAAATAACCAAATAAGTCTAAAAATCTTCTCTATCTTTTTAACAAATTTATGAAAATTTGTTTTCACTTAACTTAATTAACGTATTCTGAGCATTCCTTTTAATTTTAAGAATTCCATCATAAAAGAATTTTCAAAATAACCTATAAACTTTTACTTTATGAAAGTTTTCTTTTTCAAGCCTTTAATAAATTGTTAAATTGATCTCTATCCTAATTTCCCCTAATAGAAAAAATTAATACAGATGAAAATAAATTGTAAAGTTAGCCGGAGAATGGGGGATAATTCTGGATATAATGTTAAAATTTCAGGAAACTATTGATAATCTTAAACAAGGGCATTTTCATGGCCAGTCAAAAAAGAAAGAAGAACCCTGCCTGTACAGAATAAAACAAACGAAAAACAAGAAAACCATTTTTATTAATTGTAAGGAATGTAATTCTTCATCCTCTCTTAATGATACACACTGCAGAAAAAATATTCTGGAAATTTTACAAAAAGAACCTCATACGGACTGTCTTGTCCTTTCCAGATTGTATGAGCGAGATTATGAAGGAGAAGCTCTTTTTTTGCTTTATAAACTTGCATGCTTCCAGGAAATTATTACAACATACCTTAATACTGAAAAAGTACCAAAAGCCTGCACATTACCCGAGAAATCTAGATGTGAGCTGGAAAGGAAACAGATAATTACTTCCTTTATTGAAACCGTAGAAATTGACCCCTTAAGAGCCAGAATGCAAATAAAAGAGTGTATTGATGCAAAAATGTTAAAGCAAGTTCCTGAAAATGGGGCTGTGTGTATTACATGTTCTGACTTTTTCTATCAAATGCTTTATGAAATTGAAAAGAAATTGAATTCTTTTCCTGAAATTACTCCTTTTCAAAGATCTGAAACTCCATTTTCCTCAATAAAAAGAATAGAAAATACCCAGATCCCGGAACAAAATTCTAAAAAAATAATAAGAAATAAGGAGAATTCAAAGAGTCTGGGCAATTTAGAAAACTCACGGAATGCAAAAAATTCAAGAAACTCAAATAATTCAAGAAACTTAAATAATTTAGAAAACTCAAAAAATTCAAAAAATCCAGCAGATCCCAAAAACCTAAAGGATTCCGGAGGAATAATCGAAAATTTCAAGGCTTCAGTTAAGGGTTATGAAAAAAATTTTGAGCGAATAATAGGGAAGATTACAAAAAACCTGATAAAGGATACCTCGGGAGAATTAGCTCTAGCAGATGTACCTGAAACTGACCAGGTCTCAGTATATTCACATGAAAAAAGGCAGGAAAATGCGTGGAAAACAAATACTTCCCTAAATGGAAATTCTCTGGATGAGATTTTCGATTATGAAAGTGCAATTAAATCTCATGTAAGACCTCCTTTTTCCAGTTCCCGAATCTATACTGAAGTCCCTTCAAATACTGAATTTCTTGAGTGTTACGATATAAGCTGTAAAGAAGGACGTAATCTTGAGGTTTCTATCTATAGTTATACGGACAGGCCTGAAAAACTCTACATGATAAAGCCGCCTGAGTATAATTTACGCCAGGCAGAGCTCAGGCTGATTGAAAAAGTCAGGAAAAAAATGATAAAACACAGGCCAAAAGACCTGGCTTTTACGGATCCTGCAGGAGCAAGAGAATATTTCAGGCGAATGGCAAAAAAGCTTCTAGAGGAACAATTGTTTGAAAACAAAGAAACCTGTGCTCCTGAAGAACTTGAAAAATATGCAGATCTGCTTGCAAGATATACAAACGGACTTGGGATTGTAGAAGATTTACTTTCGGATTCCAGAATTACTGACATTTACATCAATGCTCCTGCAGACACAAATCCGGTTCATGTTGTTATAGATGGGGAAGAATGTGTAAGCAATGTTTTTCTTTCGCAGGACGACCTTGATTCCCTGGTTTCAAGGTTCAGGACCATCAGTGGGCGGCCTTTTGGAGAAGCAGTTCCAGTGCTTGAACTAAATCTTGAAGCGTTTGGAGTCAGGGTTTCTGTAATAGGAGACCCTTTAAGTGCAAACGGGCTTGCCTATGCTTTCCGAAAACATTCCCTTTCTCCCTGGACTTTGCCAAAATTGATTGCCACAGGCTCGATTTCTCCGGCTGCTGCCGGACTATTGAGTTTTCTCATGGATGGGCAGGCGTCTGTTCTTGTTGCTGGCGAAGTCGGAGCCGGAAAAACCTCTCTTTTATCTGCTATGCTGCTTGAAATTCCCCAGAAATACAGGGTTTTGACAATAGAGGATACAAATGAACTTCCAATTGAGCAGCTTCAGGCTTTAGGCTGGAAAGTCCAGGCAATGAGCTCTTATTCTTCAGTCCTGAAATCAGGCGCGGAAATGAGCCCTGAAACTGCACTCAGGGCTGCTCTCAGACTTGGAAGTTCAGCCCTGGTTTTAGGAGAGGTTAGAGGCTCGGAAGTGAAAGTGCTTTATGAAGCCATGCAGGTTGGAAAAGCCGGAAATTCGGTAATAGGGACAATTCATGGCTCTTCGATTGAAAATGTTTATGAAAGGATTGTACATACGCTTGGAGTTCCTCCGGCCTCATTTAAAGCAACAGATGCCGTTATTATTTGCTCAGCTATCAGGCTTGAAGGAACTATGAAAAAACTAAAACGGGTAAGCCGCATTGCAGAGGTCACAAATACCCAGGTTGAAAATCCTGAACCCGCAGAAATCTTTACTGATATAATGAATTATGATGCTGCCCAGGACTGTTTACTGCCAGGAAAAGCCCTTGAACAGGGCCAGTCTGAGTTGATAGAAAAAATTTCCAGAAAATGGGGAATTTCCATAGATAGAGCCCTCAAAAATATAGAACTCCGTACCAGGGTAAAACAAAGAATTGCAATTGAAGGCAGCCGGAAACCTCTTCTGCTTGAAGCAGAAGCAGTAAGCCAGGCAAATAATATGTTCTGGCTCCTCATGGATTCTATGGGAAGAGACAAGATACGCAAGACAGATTATGAAAATAACCAGGATTTTAGCCTTGAAGATGAAGTGAAAATCAAGGATGATATGGAAATACTTTATAAAAAATGGGAGCTCTGGTTTGAAAACTTTGCCAGCAAAGTGCCAAAATAAGGATTTTTGCCAGAATGAAAAATTTCATTTATTAAAATAAGAAATTCTAAAAAAATTATGAAAATCCAGGAAAATCCAAGAAAATCTAAGAAAAATCCTAGAAATCTAAGAAAAATCTAAAAAATCTAAGAAAAGCTAGGAAAATCCAGGAAAGATCAAGGACCTTAACAGATTAAAGTATTTAACAGATTTAAGGTATTTAATAAATTCAAAGTGATTAAGAAATATAAACTAATTAATAAATTTAGGCAATAATAAAAAGCAGTCTAAAAAAGAATCTAAAAATAATCTTTAAAAGACTTAATAAATGATTTAAGAAATGAAACTTGGAAAAGTTTAAGAAAAAATTTAATAAAGAACCTGATAAAGAGACCTGAATGTAATTTAAGGGAAATATTGAAGGAAAGAATTTAGGGAAAAATCTGGGGAAGTGGTATGGTAGAACAAACACTGGAAGAAAATAACTGGTATGTAAAAGCCTGTAAAAGTACGGCAAAAAACCTGGCCTGGACTATTCCAGACCTTAGAGCTTTTTCCCGAAAATGCGAGAAAAGCGTCAGTTCGGAATACAGAGATGCCCTTATTTTTACGGGCTTTGATCTGGAAGCTTTTGAAACTGTCCTTTTTTCTTACGCAGGGACTTTTACAACTTTAATCCTGCTGCTTGGAATAGATTTTTTTCTGTTATTTTCGAGAAGTTTTGATTCCAGAACCCTTTTCATTTTAGGAAGCCTGACCTTTATCATTCCCATCTGTATTCTATTTTATTTGAGTGAATATATAAAAATTAAAGCAAGGCTTATGAGAATCTCTTCCCTAGGGGATATTCCTGAGATTCTAAGCTATATAGTAATGTCTATGAAACTTGTTCCTAACCTTGAACATGCCGTGCTTTTTGCAGCCCGAAATTCTGAAAGGCCGCTTGCAAAAGATTTAAAAAAACTAATCTGGAGCCTGAACCTGAGACTTTATAGCAGTATGGATGATGCTCTCCTATCTTTTGCTGATCTCTGGGGAAGGAATAGCGAATATTTCAAGCGTTCTTTACACCTGATCAAAAGTTCAACTGCTGAGCCTGATGAAGCCCAGAGGATCATAACATTGAACCGGGCTCTTGATATCAGCCTTGAAGGAACTGAAAGCCTTATGGACATTTTTGCAGCAAAGCTGAAAACCCCAAGTTACATTCTATACTCAATTTTTATCCTGATCCCTCTTTCGCTTGTTGCTCTTCTGCCTGCAGTTACAGTTGTGGGAATGAAGCCTGAAATCACCCATCTTATAATTCTTTACGACTTTGTTTTCCCGGGGCTTGCACTCATTTATGCCGAGTATATTCTTCTCCAGAGACCGGTTGCTTTTATCCCAAAACAGATCCCTGATTCTCATCCTGAACTTGCAGACATAAAGCAAAAGAAACGTTTTGCTCTCATATTTGCAGTTCTGGTTTTTCTTATAATAGCTCCTTTCGGGTATTTTTTGTTAGCAATCGGAAACCCATGGGAAATAGTAGCAACCGCACCCCTGGAAGGATATATGTCTCCTACTCTTCCTGTTGTGCTTGGAGGAACTCTGGGAGTTTCGGTTTACCTGTATTTTTCTGCAGTGCCATACAAAAAAATAAGGGATAAAATAAAAGAAATGGAACAGGAATTTGCGGATTCTCTTTTTGTGCTTGGCAGAAGAATCTCGGAAGGAAAAGCTCCTGAAGAAGCCTTTGCCTACACAGCCAGAACTATGGAAGGTTCAAAAATAGGGCAGGCTTTTGAGGGAATTTCCATGAACCTACTCAGCATGCGGACAAACCTCAGGGATTCTATTTTTGATGAAGATTTCGGGGCTTTCAGGCATATCTATTCCGAAAGAATCCGGAATACCATGCTCCTCTTTACTGAAAGTGTGCATAAAAACCATGAAGCTGCAGGAGCTTCCCTTATAAAACTTGCAGACCACTTAAAAGAACTCGGAGCAGTCGAAGAACGTATCCGACAATCGCTTTACGATGTAACTTCAACTATGCGCTCGACTGCTGCAATTTTTGCTCCCCTTATTGCAGGGATCACACTTGCTCTAGCTGAAGTTATTACAAAAATTTTGAGCCAGGTTGCTGAAAGGGTCAGCAGAGTGCCTGCAGATCTTTCCCAGATGCCGGTTGAGTTTGAACAGGAAGCTTTCTCCCAGTCCATTTCTCCGGACCACTTCCTGCTTTCGATAGGGGTCTATCTTATAATGATAAGTATAATCCTCACCAGGTTTGCAGGTTCAGTTGAATATGGAGGAGAAAAATCCCAGTTAAAATATGACCTGGCTTATATGCTCCCGCTTTCGATAATCATATTTGCAGTATCTACTGCTGCATCAAGAATAGTCTTCAGCGGCTTAGTGTAAACGCATCTGAGAGAGATTTATGATAGAAACATTTAGGAAGAACAAAAGTAAGAAGCAGTAACAGATGGAAAAATATTCTAACGTATAGTAAGATGTAATGAGATCCAGTGAGATCCAGTGAGATCCAGTAAGATGCAGTAAGATATAATGAATTCGGAAAATAACCCGAATATATCAATATTAACTGAATAAGTGAATAATAACTGAATATGTCAATATATAAGGTAAATATCTGACCTTCAATACTAGTTTTCAAAGCGCTCATATTTAAAATCGAGTTAGATATTTTATTCCTTTACTCAAGCTTTAATTTGATATTAAGGCCCCGAAAAGCCCTATTTCTTCAAAAAACAAACTCTTCAAAAATCCGCCTTTTAAAAGTAAGTTTATATGTTAATCAGTTAATTTTGGGCTGCTTTTTCATATTAAACACATACTTCCAACTCAAAATTAAAACAGGTGAATTTTATGAAGATGAAACATATAATAGCTATAAGTCTTGTTCTAATACTCTTACTTCCCTATACTGTGTTTGCAGCCGCTACGCCTACAGCGAGTTTTAAACCTAACAAAACTTCAGGCTATGCTCCCCTGAAAGTTACATTTACATACACAGGAGGAAGTACAAAACTTGTTAAATGGCACATGTGGAACTATGGAGATGGACATACCTGCAGAACATGCTGGCACCCATCGAACACATTTACCAAACCCGGAAAATACAAAGTTAGTTTAACTATTAAGACTGCTAAAGGCACAAGCACAAAATACAGTTATATAACTGTGAAAAAAAGGTAATTTTTTAAGGTGGTTTTTCTACCACCAGGCTTTTTCTTTTCTAAATTTTTAATTTATAATTAAATCTTTTGAGGACTTTTATTTTTGACTTTTTATTTTTACCATAGGCTGAAATCTGAGCTTGTCGAAAAATTATGTAATTCCTGTTCTTAAAGTTAGAAAAACTTTTTTGAAAATACTGTCAATCAGCACTACCTTTCAATTATAATATAGATTTTTGAAGCAGGTTCCAATGATTAAGTTCGTAATTTGATAAATATAGAAAAATATTTGTATTAATCTTGAATCTTTAATTTCGCCTACAGTGAAAGACTCATTTTATGAGCTACTTCAGTAAAAAGAGTAAAATTAAATTTTACAGGAAAAAAATGCATGAATAATAATCAGACTCCGGAACAAAGAGCCAGAAATGGCATTGATAGAAAGCTAAAAGATGCTGGATGGGTTGTTCAGGAACAGAGCAAAATTGATTGGAATGCTTCCAGAGGCATTGCTGTTAAGGAATATCCGACTGATACTGGACCGGCTGATTATGTATTATTCGTGGACAAAAAACCTGCAGGGATTATTGAAGCTAAACGGGATGAAGAAGGCCACAGATTAAGTGTAGTTGAGGACCAATCCTCAAGATACGCTTCAAGCAAGCTAAAATATCTCAATAATGACCCTCTTCCTTTTATATATGAGAGCACCGGAGAAATTACAAGATTTGCAGATTTCCGGGACCCAAAGCCAAGGTCAAGACCTATTTTTTCTTTTTACAGACCTGAAACTTTTGGTGATTATCTCAAAAAGAGACCTTTGAGAGAAAGATTACTTGATATTCCTGAATTGAAAACAGATAGCTTGCGGGACTGCCAGATATCAGCGATTTTAAATCTTGAAAAATCCTTTAAGGACAACCGCCCAAGGGCTCTGGTCCAGATGGCAACAGGTTCCGGAAAAACTTATACTGCCATAACCTTCATTTACCGATTACTGAAATTTGCCAGTGCTAAAAAGATCCTTTTCCTTGTAGATACCAAAAACCTGGGCGAGCAGGCAGAGCAGGAATTTATGGCCTATATGCCGAATGACGATAACCGCAAATTTACCGAACTCTATAATGTTCAGCGTTTACGCTCCAGTTATATTTCCTCGGACAGCCAGGTCTGCATTTCCACAATCCAACGGATTTATTCTATTTTGAAAGGTGAAGAGCTCGACGAAAAAATAGAGGAAGAAAACCCTGCCGAAAGAAACTGGCAGCCAAAAGAACCACTTCCTGTAGTGTATAAAGAAAAAGTCCCCATTGAAGAGTTTGATTTCATAATTATAGACGGGTGCCACCGTTCTATATACAATCTGTGGAAGCAGGTTCTGGATTATTTTGATGCTTTTCTGACAGGCCTTACAGCAACTCCTGATAAACGTACTTTCGGCTTCTTTAATGAAAACGTAGTGAGTGAATACAGCCATGAAGATGCTGTTGCAGATGGTGTGAATGTAGGTTATGACGTGTACATCATCGAGACAGATATTAGCAAAAACGGGGGAAAAATCCCTGCTTACGAGTATGTGGACAGGCGGGAAAAACTTACCCGTAAAAAACGCTGGGAGCAACTTGACGAAGATTTCACCTATACTTCTAAAAAGCTGGACACAGATGTTGTTAATCCCAGCCAGATACGGCACGTGATACGGACATTTAAGGAAAAGCTGCCTGAGATCTTCCCTGGCAGAAAGGAAGTCCCCAAAACCCTTATTTTTGCCAAAAATGACAGCCATGCGGATGATATTATAAATATTGTAAGAGAAGAGTTTGCAGAGGGTAACGCTTTTTGCAAGAAAGTAACCTATAAAGTCGAAGAAGACCCAAAATCAATATTGTCAGCTTTTCGCAACGAGTACAACCCCAGAATAGCAGTCACAGTTGATATGATTGCAACAGGCACAGATGTCAAGCCTCTGGAGTGCCTGCTCTTTATGAGGGAAGTAAAAAGCCTGAACTATTTTGAACAAATGAAAGGCAGGGGTACGCGGGTTCTGGACTATGATGACCTGAAGAAAGTTACACCCTCGGCAATTTCGGCCAAGACGCATTTTGTAATTGTGGATGCCGTTGGCGTTACAAAAACCATGAAAACAGACAGCCGGCCTCTGGAACGCAAGAAAAATACTTCACTGAAAGACCTGCTTGCAGCGGTAACTTTTGGGGCCCAGGACGAAGACCTTTATATTTCCCTGGCTTCCAGGCTTGCACGGCTGAACAGGCAGATAAATGAGGAAGAAAGAGCCGTTTTTGCCGAAAAAGCGAATGGGAAAACTTTGAACCAGACTGTTAAAGACCTGCTTAATGCTTATAACCCTGATATTATCGAGCTCAAAACTTCCGAAATTAAACAACGCCAGCCTGAAATTCAGGAAGCAGAAGCAAAGAAAAAAGCGCAGGAGAACCTGATTGATATTGCCAGATCAACTTTTTCCGGCGAGTTGAACGAATATCTCGAAAACGTCCGCAGAGTCCATGAGCAGATAATAGATACTGTGAACACCGATACTCTTCTTAGAGCCGAGTGGGACAAAGATGCTGTTCTAAGGGCGGATGAGCTGATCAATGATTTTAAGGCATATCTGGAAGCTAATAAAGACGAGATTACAGCCCTGAGAATTTTCTATAACCAGCCCTTGCAGCGCAGAGAAGTTACCTATACGATGATAAAAGAAGTAATGGAGAAACTGAAGCTGGAAAAGCCCCATTTTGCACCCTTCAGGATCTGGCAGGCTTACGAGCAACTGGAAAAGGTAAACGGAAATTCCCCGAAAAATGAGCTTACAGCCCTTGTTTCCCTGCTCCGCAGGATAACTGAAATCGACCCTGTGCTGACTTCCTATGACCAGACAGTAAACAGGAATTTTCAGGACTGGGTATTCAAAAAACAGGCCGGAACCCTGAAATTCAGCGAAGACCAGATGAACTGGCTCCGTATGATTAAAGACTATGTTGCAACAAGCTTCCATCTGGAAATAGACGATCTCGATTACCAGCCCTTTGATATTCTTGGGGGGCGTGGAAGAATGTACCAGCTTTTTGGCGATGAAATGAACCTAATTATTAGCGAATTAAATGAAGCATTGGCGGCGTAAGCAAAAATAGGAAATTGGTAAATATTATCGTGATGATCGTAATCTTCAAGTGTTACGGTCTTTGCTTCATCATCAACAGAAAAAACTACAAAATGTTTGTCAATGTGTACTCTTTTGAGATGTTTCATCGGAGCTCTTAAATTTTTGTATCTGTGTGGATCCTGGATTATCTCGTCAGCTTTGTTTAAAATAATTTCAAGTTGTTTTTCATACTTTTATACTAATTTTTCAAATTTGCTTCAATATCGATAGAGATATAACTGATCTTTTATAGGTAGACTTAACGAAAAACGAATTGTTCATATTACCTTCAGTAATAATACCGACAGTATTTTATACTTAAACTTACATATTATATATTGTTCACAGGGAATTAAGCTGCAAAATGAAGCAAGTTCAGGACAGATTAAAAACCTGATCCCTTAATATGCTTTATTGACGCGTAGCTATAAGGTGGAGCAAATTCAGGACGGCTTGAAAACCGATCCCGTAACATACTTCATTTATGGCGTAAACTGCGAGATGAAGCAAATTCAGGACAGTCTGAAAGCTGATCCCGTAATAAACTTAATTGTTGCAGACCAAACCTTGTGAACCCTTTATTCGCTCTTTTAATCAAAGTTACAGCATATAGATATCGATTCTCTTCTTTTACTGCTTTTCTCATCTTTTCGTTTCATATGTTTAACAAACAGCATCATGAAACTTTTCTGAGACAAAATGAACAGAATTCTTGTCGAAGACACTTCCATCGTAGTAAGAAAAATATTTTCAATTTAGAAGCATGAAATTAATGAAATACTGAGATTGTCAGAATAAAGATAAACGTTTGCAATCCCAATCATCCCTTCTTAATTTCAATTACACTATTTTCAAGATGTTTTTCTTCATTTACGACTCTAATACAGGCATATATGCCTTTATACAGTTTAATTCTTGATTATGCCCCTGAAAGAGACAAGTAGACAATTATTTAATCAACTGACATCTTAAAAGTACTCCAAAATTGATAACTTTCGAATAGAGAATTATTTGAGGTTCTGGGGCTTAAAAATTGAATATATGATAATTTAATGAAAGTTCGGAGTAGAGTACGGAGAAATTTGGCAAGAAGTTGGGTGAAATATTGGGAGGAAAGTAAAAACGGCATTGGATAGACGTTAATGTATGGAAATAAATGAAAAAGTTGGTTGGGAGAAAAATTGGGAGAAAATGAATTGGCAATTGTGAAAGAAATAAGTAACAATCCAAAAATAACCATTGCAGAGTTAAGTCAAAAAATAGGAATCAGTACTACTACAATTGGAAATAATATCGCGAAACTAAAGAAAAAGGTATTTTGCAGAGAGGATTGGACCCGATAAAGGCGGATACTGGAAAGTCGGCCAGGGATTTAATATCCAAAATGGAGAACTTAATTCTTGAGAAAAAAATGTGAGGTTTGGAGAAAACTGTTGGTAAAATTATGAGGGAAATTGTGGTGGAAATTGTAGGGAAAGATTGGGTGAAAAATTGAGTGGAAATTAATTGCTTGATTTGGTAAGAGCTTTCAAATCGTTCTTCAATACGTTTTTCTTTGATTTAAAGTAGTCCAATGACTTATCCGGTTCTTCAGCAGTAACCTGCGCAAGTTTGTCAGCTTCAATACATTGCTGCTGTAAATTGACAATCTTGAGATATTTTTCAAGCTTGCTCTCACTACCGGTGTTAAGCTCATCTATTGAGATTAAAGCATCATCTGGATAAATGCTTTGCAAATTATCCTTTACTGAATCAAAACGATAGTATCCGTAATCATCCACATTCAGTAATCTTTTTGTGTTTCTTGAAACGTTCTTCATGGCTTTGAGTTTTTCGTAAAACTCGGGGCTCCTTTTAGGGCCAGAATGAATCCCTCCAAGACTGTCCAGACCATAACCAAAACCTAAAATGTCCCTTGCAGATAGCACTTTCTGGTCGTTAATTGATTTACCGTAACTAACATTCACAAAATGAAATAGATGGTTCTCTTCGTATCCCCTTTTAGAAAGTTCTCTCTTCATTGCATTTAACATATCTATATAACTTGTGATCATCTTGCCGTCAAAATCAACATAATAAGCATTGATTCCTTTATCAAGGTAATAATTTATGAGTTCCCTACCGAACAGAGTGACTGTTGCAGGTATATATCCCATAATGTTTTTCTTATTTCTGATTTCTATACTGTTATAACAGGAATCCAAATATTCTATAAAGGCATCGAAGTTTTCGACATTCAAATTTCTGGCTACTTTGGGCACTGAAGGAATTGGGGTTATGTCTGAGTGTGAGTATGCAAAGTTAGTCAGGATATCAACTTCTTTCTCTGTAGGGTATCTCCAATTTTCTCCCTTATTTTTAAATTCCAGCAGGCAGAAGTAAGGACATTCGTTAGCTTTTTCCTTCTCTCTTTTTAATTGCTTGTTTTTTTCGGATGAGAATTTTAAGTCCTGATCTTTTTTGATTAAAGATGTTTCATCAAATTTTAAAAAGAGTTCTTGCAGGTCACAAAGTTCCTTTGGGAAAGAAGTATCTTTGTAGAAACTGCTTGTTGCAATTGCTTTAGTTGGTGTTTTCAGGTCTTTGTTTCCTATTCTCACCTGCAAACTTCTTAAATCAGTATCATCCGCAATTGAACATAGATGGATTTTAGTTTCCTTTGTCATCTTAACAATTCCTTGAGGATATCTTCTTTTATCCAGAAAGAAGAACATTTTATGCTGTCGTGTATTTCTTTACATTCAGCACCTGTGAGTTCATTAAGTTTCTCTTTTTGCCATAAGAGTAAACCTATAGTCCCATTTACTTTTAAGCCATATTTTGATTTCAACTGCCTTGCTCTTTCATCAATGATACAGCGATAATGATCTCCTGATTGTTCTCTTTTTATGCCGGCACAAAGAACACTGATCTCTCCATCATGCAGCCAGGGATAACGCTTCGAAATTCTTGATATACACTGTTCATCAACGCCATCTATAACCGAAAAACTTTCACAAGCTTTGAATAAATTGAAAGTTTCAGGATTTTTTCTAAGCTCTTCATATACCTGCTTTGTAACAGACAAATTGTACCCGTGTTTTTTGCAGATTTCAAAGGCTTTCGGAAAGTTAGCTTCCCGAAGCAAACAGACAATTGAGGAGGCATCAAATATTTTCACTTATTTACCTCCTCTGCAAATCAAGAAAAGTTTCAATATTTACTCCTGCAAGAAAAGCAGCTTTTTCCAAACTGACAATCTCTTTTTTGTAGATGGAAATCGAGTTTTTAACTCTTGATTTCATTATTCTGCGATATTCGGTTGATTCGGTAGTAAAATCAGGATAAGAAGCATAGATGAAAAGAAGAATCTCATCATTGGTAAGATTACTAATAAATTCTTTGAAGTCGGCAATGGATTCTCTTTCCCCCGAGGAGAAGACATCTTTCTTCAGACCTAATACTTTGATGCCTGAAGGGGTGATTTTGTAAGTATTTCCCTCTTTTTTTTCAACAAGGCCCATCGATACCAGATTATCCAAGCTAACCTCTGAAGCTTCACTATATGGGCCAAGAGCATGGGGAATAAATTCTGCTCTATCATTCACTTTATCAATGTAATTTGATATTAGAAACATTTCTTTTTGAAACGCAATCTTTCCCTTTACAGGCTTTTCATCATTTTCTTTCAATAATTCGAGTATAGCAACGCTTAAAGGAGAAAGATCCTCTGCAATAGTACCCAATGAAAATCTCAATCTGCTTCCTCCCTAACCTTTTATTCGATGCTCACTGATATTTGAATAACACTATCTTTTCCAAAGGATATGCGGCTATATCGTATAACACTTCTCATCACAGCATCTCTTACAAACTTTTGAACGGAACACAGTCCAGCGCTTCAAAGTTATAAATTGTTTTCTCTCAAATTGTTCTATTACCTCGTATTGAAACTTTTACTCTATATTTTAATTTTTTTCTCCGTTTGACGCTTTTATACAAGCATACATGCTTGTATATGGTTTAAATATTGATTAAATTCCTCAAAGACATAAGTAGACAATTATTTAATCAACTGACATATTAAAAGTAATCCATAATTGATAATGTAAGGTTCGGACAAAAGTTCAAACAAAGAATTAACTGAGTTTCTGGTGGCGTAAAAATAGAAGTAAAGAATAGGTTGGGTGTAAAAATAAGAGAATATATTTGTAATACCCTTAAGGGCGGCGAGCCTGCATTTACAATGCGAAAGGAAAAATACGGATTTGTGAACACATAATGACTGGATACGAAAAAACACTTCCCTCTTACTGGATTAATTCCAAGCTGGGTGAAGTTTGCCAAACTACCAGTGGTGGCACTCCAAGTAGAAAGAATCCTTCATTTTATGATGGAAATATTCCATGGGTAAAATCAGGTGAGCTCAACTACAACATAATTCTTGAAACTGAGGAACACATTTCAGAAGATGCAATCAAAAAATCAAGTGCAAAAATCTTCTCTAAAGGTACTTTGCTAGTGGCTTTATACGGCGCTACTATTGGGAAACTTGCAATCTTAGGCATTGAAGCTGCAACAAATCAAGCTGTATGTGCAATTTTTAAAAATGGAATTTTTGAATCAAAGTTTTTGTATTATTTGCTTTTCCACAGAAGGCAGGATTTAATTAAGGAAGGAATCGGTGGTGCACAACCTAATATCAGCCAGACAATTCTTAAAAACTTAGAAATACCAATTTGCCCACTACCCGAACAACGCGCCATCATCTCCAAAATCGAACAGCTTTTCAGCGAACTAGATAACGGCATTGCTAACCTCAAACTGGCACAGGAACAGCTCAAAGTTTATCGGCAGGCGGTGCTGAAGAAAGCTTTTGGGGGGGAGCTTACTAAAAAATGGCGAAAACAACAAATTGATTTACCGGGCGCAGGGGATTTGCTGGAACAAATCAGGAAGGAAAGAGAAGAAACTAGAAAAACTTCTAGTAAAAAACAAAAACATATTACGCTACTGACCGAAGAGAAATTGATAGAATTACCTCAAGTGCCAGAGAAATGGAAATGGGTGAAGATAGGAGAAGTGTTAGATGTGTTTGTTGGCTCAACACCTAGCAGAAAAGAGCCAAAATTCTGGAGAGGAGACATCCCTTGGGTAAGTAGTGGAGAAGTCGCATTTTGTAGAATTAATTCGACTAAAGAATCCATTACTAAACTTGGTTTAGATAATTCATCAACTCAGATACATCCTATTGACACAGTAATGTTAGGTATGATTGGTGAAGGGAAAACAAGAGGTCAGGTAGCAATTTTAAATATCAATGCCTGCCACAATCAAAATACTGCAGCTATTAGAATTAATTCAAATTACTTATCAGAATTTGTGTATTACTTTTTTGAGAAGAATTACAACGAGAATAGAAGAATCGGATCTGGAAATAATCAACAAGCACTGAATAAAAATATTATTGAGAACATGTCAATTCCCCTGTGTTCTCTTCCTGAACAACAAGTTATCGTTCAGGAAATCGAAACTCGCCTTTCAGTCTGCGATAAGATAGAGCAGGACATTGCAGATAATCTGGTAAAAGCCGAAGCACTGCGGCAAAGTATTTTGAAAAAAGCGTTTGAGGGAAAATTGCTTAATGAAAGAGAACTGGCAGAGGTTCGAAAAGCAGAGGATTGGGAGCCGGCTGAAGTTTTATTGGAGAGAATAAAAGCCGAAAATGCAGGGAACAGGAATAAGTGAAAAAATATGATCTCTGAGCAGTTGAAGGGTATTATAAGAGATGGTGAAGGGCTTACTATAGAATTCAAGGAGTGTAAGGATCAGATAAATCGGGATGTTTACGAGACGGTCTGTGCTTTTTTAAATCGCAATGGAGGGCATATTGTTCTTGGGGTTGATGATAATGGTAATATTAAAGGAATTGATGCAGATGCTCTGCCACAAATTAAAAAAGATCTGGTCACTACATTAAACAACTCTCAAAAGATCAGTCCTCCTCTATACATTTTACCGGAAACTGTGATTGTTGACGGGAAAAATCTCCTTTATCTTAACATTCCTGAAAGTTCACAGATCCACCGCTGTAATGGAAAGATATTTGACAGGAATGAGGACGGGGATCTGGATGTAACCAATCACCCTGATGCAGTGGCTCATCTCTATATCTGGAAGCAGAGCTCTTTTTCTGAGAACCGAATTTATCCTTATGCTAGACTTGAAGACCTCAGGGATGATCTTATCCACAGAGTAAGGAAAATGGTCCGTGCAGAAAACCCCAACCATCCATGGGGAACAATGGATGATGAAGAACTTTTAAGCAGCGCCAGATTATATCAGCATGATTACCAGACTGGAAAAGAAGGTTACACTCTTGCTGCTATCCTTTTATTTGGCAAAGATGAAGTTATTCAGAGTGTTTTACCTCATTTTAAGACCGATGCCATTCTTCGCAGAATAAATCTTGATCGCTATGACGATAGAGATGACATCCGAACTAATCTGATTGAAAGCTATGATAGACTGATGGCTTTTGTTGCAAAACATCTGCCTGACCCTTTCTATCTGGAAAAGGATCAGAGAATCAGCCTGAGAGATCATATTTTCAGAGAAGTTATTGCAAATATGCTTATTCACAGAGAATATATAAACGGCTTTCCTGCAAAATTCATAATTGGGACCAATCAGGTTATTGCAGAGAATGCGAACCGCCCACATGGACATGGAAGGATAAATCCGTCTAATTTTACTCCATATCCTAAAAACCCAGTAATCGCCCGCTTTTTTAAAGAGATTGGGAGGGCAGATGAATTAGGTTCGGGAGTTAGAAATCTCTATAGTTACACAAAGATTTATTCCGGTGGAGAAGATCCCCAACTTCTTGAAGGAGACATTTTTAAGATTATTGTTCCTGTTACCCCGCAAGCTACCCCGCAAGCTACCCCGCAAGTTACTCCGGCAGATGAAACAAATAAAATAGCTGCTTTGCTGGAGTACTGTATTGAACCAAGAAGCAGAGTTGAAATTCAAGAGTTTATTGGATTGAAAGATAGAGAATACTTCAGGCTGGAAATTCTTAATCCTCTCATTAAAGAAGGAAAACTCTTGCTTACAATCCCTGAAAAACCAACAAGCCCTAACCAAAAATATTATTCCAAACCCAAGGATCCAAACCATGTCTGAAAATACTTCATCCATCGTTTCTAAAGTCTGGAGCTTCTGCAACGTCCTGAGGGACGGGGGCGTGAGCTATGGCGATTATCTGGAACAGCTAACCTATCTCATATTTCTGAAAATGGCTGAAGAATACAGGAAGCCGCCATATAACAGAAATATTGGAATCCCTGAAGAATATACCTGGGACAAATTGAAACAACAGCGCGGAGCAGAACTCGATACTCATTACAAAGAGCTTCTGGAAGAGCTCGGGAAAAAACCAGGAATGCTCGGGCAGATCTTCCTTAAAGCCCAGAATAAGGTCAGCGACCCTGCTATGCTGTATAAGATCATTGATATGATCGACAAAGAAAGCTGGGTCATGATGGGCGTGGATACAAAAGGAGAGATCTACGAAGGGCTCCTGCAAAAAAATGCCGAGGATACAAAAAGCGGAGCCGGACAGTACTTTACGCCCAGGCCGCTCATCAAAGCAATGGTCCAGTGCCTGCAGCCCAAACCCATGAAAACGATAGGAGATCCCTGCTGCGGTACAGCCGGGTTCTTTTTAGCAGTTTATGATTTCCTTACAACAAACTACGGGCTGGACAGGGAACAGAGCCGTTTCTTGAAAAACAAAACCTTTGGAGGCAATGAAATAGTCGCAGGAACCAGAAGACTGGCTTTGATGAACATGTTTCTGCACAATATAGGGGAAATAGATGGGGAGCCCATGATTTCAAATTCCGATGCTCTTATAGCCGATCCAGGTTACCGTTACGATTACATCCTCACAAATCCTCCTTTTGGAAAAAAAAGCAGCATGACTTTCACAAACGAAGAAGGCGAGCAGGAAAAAGAAGATCTCACTTACAACCGTCAGGACTTCTGGACAACCACAAGCAACAAGCAGCTAAACTTTTTGCAGCATATCCATACCATTCTCAAAACCGGCGGACAGGCGGCAGTAGTCCTGCCTGACAATGTTCTGTTTGAAGGCGGAGCAGGAGAAACAATTCGCAAAAAGCTGCTTGAAACTACTGACCTGCACACAATTCTGCGTCTGCCTACAGGGATTTTCTATGCAAACGGGGTAAAAGCAAACGTGCTTTTCTTTGAAGCAAAACCCGCATCAAAGGATCCCTGGACAAAAGAAGTCTGGATCTATGATTACCGTACAAATGTACATCATACATTAAAGAAGAACCCAATGAAATATTCCGATCTTGAAAACTTCATTAAGTGTTACAATCCAGAAAACCGCCATAACCGAATGGAAACCTGGAGTGAAGAGTCTCCCGAAGGCAGGTTTAGAAAATTCGGCTATGAGGAAATTATAGCAAGGGATAAAACCAATCTGGATATTTTCTGGCTCAAAGACAAAAGCCTGGCTGATCTGGACAACCTTCCCGACCCTGATATTCTCGCAAATGAAATTATTGAGAATATGGAGGCTTCCCTGGCAAGTTTCAAAGAAATTATGGCTACGATCAATGGAGAAAGTGAAGAGAGTTAAAAAATTTCCACATTTATTCCGTATATGTTTGGAGAAAGATTTTATAGAATTAAAAGAAGAAAAGAATATTCTGAAGGTTTATTATTACTGCAAATTTAAAAATCTAGATATTTTAAAAATATATTCCTAAAATGTTTTTCCAAAATATGTTTTTAATAAAATATTGTGGTGGATGTCCACCACTCACTTTACTATAATATAACATTCAAATTAGTTACATTATTCAATTTAGTTTTATTTCATCCTAGTTCTAGTCTGCCAGTTTTATTTATTTATCTATTTATCTATTTATCTATTTTTCTTGGTTTTATTTCTTCTAAGAGCCTATCCGAAAAGTCCTGCTGCTCTGAATGTT
>JBNAKO010000236.1:0-14769 GCA_049706495.1 Methanosarcina sp.
CGAAGGACTTACACAGTCAAGTCAATCCTTCATATATGCAGTGATGATCAGAATAATGATTAAAAGAATAGCTAAAATCGAGAATTGAACAGAGGAAGAATAATTTTAAGACACGCTCTTAGAGACTTTCATGAGGATAACATAAAACACTTGAAATTATAAGTTTTCATTATTGGTTTTCAAAAGATCTATTAGATCAGAGACAAATTAAGATACATTGATCTAAATATCTGAAAGATAGTTCCGTTCTTTTGGCCTGGATAAAGCTTCCTTTTATTTATCAAATAATTTTAGTTGTTATTAATTTTACTTTTTATTAACTTTTGTTTTTATCAAATTATGAGTTCTTCAGCAAAAATGAGAATTAAAATTAATATTTTTATTATCTATATACTGCACTAATAAATTTCTCCTGAAAAGCAATATATTATATCTGGTTTTTAGATATATCCTAATATAAGCTGGTAGCTATAATTAACTTTAATGTCAGGTTATAAACCTGCAAGTTTTTTATCCTGGATATTATTCTGTATAAATTTTTACCTGAACTATATTTTGCTTTTGATGCAATATTTGCCTGGTGGCTTGTTATGGATGAAAAAGATGATGCAAAATCGTTATGGGGTCGTGGAAAAGCCCTCTGGAACTCAGTCCCTGAAGCTTTAAGACTACTTGGTACGATTTTAGGTATAATAATAGCTACTAAAGCCTTGTTTCCTGCAGCGGTTGTTGAAATCAATAGTTTTGATTCAAGCCCGGAAATTATTGAGCCAGGTGACCCTTCAATTTTAAGCTGGGATGTCTCAGGAGCTGACAATATTTCCATAGAACCAGGACTTGGAGATGTAGCTTCAACCGGATCCTTATCGGTATCTCCTTCTGAAACCACCACTTATAAATTAATAGCGGAAGGTAATGGCAAAGAAGATGTAGCTTTGCGTACGGTTACAGTTAAAAACGAGCCAATCTTAATCAATGAATTCAATACAAGTCCTGGCTCTATTGAATCCGGAGAAAGTGCAACATTAACCTGGAAAGTTACAGGCGTTGAAAATGTCACTATAGAACCTGAAATTGGAACTGTAGCAGCCGAAGGAAGTTCACCCGCCTCCCCTCAGCAAACAACAACTTACAAGCTTATAGCTTTCAGTGGAGAAGAGGAAAAAGTAGCCTACAGTACAGTGACAGTTGAAGATAGCTCCGGATCTAAGGAACAAATCCCTGCAGGACAAAATTTAACTCCTGATTCAACTTCTGAAAATAATGTCCCTGCTCAGCCAGTTTCTCCTCCCCAGGAGAATTTGCCATCTGCAAATGTGCCGGCTCAGGAAAATCTCCCCTCGCAGGAAAACTTGCCACCCGAGGAAAATTCTCCTGTTCAGGAGGATTTACCCAGTGTGGGGTCTTTTAATGCAGTCCCCGATGTTATTGGAAAAGGGGAAAGCTCAAATTTGACCTGGAGCGTTTCAGAAGCCACATCAGTCTCAATAGAGCCTGGGATAGGCACAGTAGCTTTAACAGGCAGCCAAAGAGTATTTCCAGCAGAAACCACAACTTATACCCTGACAGCTCTGAATAAAGCAGGCTCTGTCGAGGCTACAAAGGTAATATATGTACAGCAGACCCCAGATTCTGGAGTTCCTGCTCCGATTTCTGCTCCAAAACAAATTTCGCCGGCTAATGGAACCGTGTTTGACAGTTCTGCTCAAGGGGCCACGCTGCAGTGGTCAGCCGTATCAGGAACAGCCAGTTATACCGTGGAAATAGACATGTACAGCCCTGATACCAGTTCCTGGCTTTCAGAATCCTCAGGCTCCTGGATAATACCTGGAATAAGCACAACCAGTTATTCCTTTGAGTTTCCGGCAAGCGGGACTGGGCGCTGGCGTGTCTGGGCTGTAAGTCAGGAGGGGACTGAAAGTGAGAAAAGCAACTGGCTGTATTTCAACTATATGGCCTGATCCCTAAAACAAAATTACCGTTTTTACGGTTACTTCTGGGATCTAAAATGCTTTTAATGCCTCAAGCTGGATTCTAAAATACAAATATTAGTATCCAGATATCTGGATATTTTTCATAGAATCAAATGTATATTACTGTCCAAGTGAAATTTTACTGACAAATACTTTTAATAAAAATAACTTTGGGCTTATCAAAATCAATTTACAAAAATAATAAAAGAAATAACATATGAAATGATATCAAAAACAATATCTGAACTAATAGATCTAAACTAAGATCTAAAATAGTAATTAAATCTAAAATAATAATTAAAAGTTATGTACGGGAAAAAAACTAAAAGAAATAGTGAATGGGACCCTCCATCTCCCTCAACGGTTTATGTGAAAATAAAAAATATTCCATATGAAACTTTCAAAACCAGGCTTAATGAGGGACTTGTAAGCACTGAGCTTGACCAGATCCGAAACCGTCTGGACAGGCATATCTATTGCTGTCAGGTCTGTTCTAAATACATAAATGAATCCTGTGTTCTTACAAACAATAAAACTCAGCCAGACTGGATTTGTAAATCTTTTGTGCCAAAAGAAGAATTCATATATTTTGATTCTAGGCCTGGCTTTGAGAACGAAAACCCCGACGGATACAGGCACCTTTCTGAAACCGGGATTCGAAGAATAAGCAATAAAAATGGATCTCCAGAAACAGAAGATGAAAATACCATGCTTGAACTTCTGTATCAGGAAGGGATTGCTCTTTACAGGCAGGGAAGGCTTAAGCTTGCCCTTGAGGTTTTTGAAAATATTCTTTCAAAAAATCCGCACCATTTTCCGGCAATGTTTCATAAAGGAAATGCCCTTTTAAAATTGAAAGCTTATGAAGAAGCCCTTGAAACTTTCATAAATGCTTCGAAAACTAATCCTGATAATGCAGCTCTCTGGACCAATGTGGGTTTTGCTTTGATGAAGCTTGAAAGATTCAAAGAGGCTCGTGAAGCTTTTGATAAATCAATTTCCCTAAATCCGGTGCAAAAGAATGCCTGGGAAGGAAAAGAGGCTGTTCTTGCCTCCATTGGCCAGATTGAAGAGAAACTTAGAGAATCTGAAAAAGCTCTGAAAGATAATCCTCATGATCCTGGCGTTTTGTTTGAAAAAGGCAAGCTTCATTTAAAATTAGGAGAAATTGAGGACGCGAGAGAGGCCTTTGAAAAAGCCCTTAAAGCAAAGCCTGAAAATGCCTCTGCCTGGGAACTAAGGGGAAAGATTCTTTTTGAAACAGGGCTGGAAAAAGAAGCTTTATATGCTTTAGAAAAAGCAACCAGGCAAAAACCTGATTTTCCTGAAGCCTGGTATGAAAAAGGTAAAGTTTTCCTTAAGCTTGGCAACATAAAAGGGGCAGAAAATGCTTTTAAAATTGCAGGTGATCTCTGGGAGAAAAAAGGATTTAAAACAAAGGCTGAAACTGCCCGCCAGAGAGTAAAAAAATTGAATTTGCAGGAAAATTGAGCTTAAAAGGTTAAATTCATTAAAACTCATAAAAATTGATTTTTTTGTTCAAATTGGAGCCAGAGCTTTTATCCTTTATATCTTCTTCTATAAATTAAAGATAGATGGATGTAGTATTAACTAATAACTTGTGCAGCTTGCAGAATCTAAAGCACACTGTGAAGACTCTCTCCCTTTATCGTTAAAGATAGGCATGTGTAACATAACGGCGCATCATTCTGTGGGTGTTGAAATAATAGGCCACCATGCCTATGGAATTATTAATCAGTTTGACCCATTCATCCCTGCGCCCATAATACATGGGAACAATAATATAGTTAAGTTTGTTATAAAGATCGCTGATTTCAGCAGCTTTTGCTTCTTCTTCAGAAAGCTTATCTTCAGGCTGGGGACCTATTGCCCAGCCTGTTACGCCTTCAATCCAGCCTTCAATCCACCAGCCGTCAAGGATACTGAAATTTACTACTCCGTTATGGGCTGCTTTCATTCCGCTTGTACCTGAAGCTTCAAAGGGGCGTGTGGGGGTATTTAACCAAAGATCAACTCCTGACACCATTTTTGCTGCAAGATCCATATCGTAATTTTCCAGAAATGCAACTTTTATTTCAGAGCGGAGGGTCTCTATATTTTTAAAAATATCCCTGATAATCTGTTTTCCAGCCTCATCATGGGGATGGGCTTTACCTGCAAAAATAAGCTGAATTTTCCCTTTCCTATTTATTTTTTTAAGCATTTCAAGATCGGAAAGGATTAATGTTGCTCTCTTATATGCTGTCATTCGGCGCGCAAAGCCGATTGTAAAGGTTTCATAATCCATGCCTATACCTGTTCTGGCATTCACTTCATCAATCAGGGCCTTTTTTGCATTTATATGGGCTTCCCAGATTTCGCTATCAGGAATTCCATCTATTCTTACCAGAAGTTCAGGCTCATTTGCCCAGCCAGGCAGGTAGCGGTCATAAAGTTTTCTGAAATAAGGAGAAGTCCAGGTGTAAGAATGCACTCCATTTGTTACTGCCTGGATTTTATATCCAGGGAAAAGGCCACTTGAAATCAGGCTGTGGCGTTTTGTCACCCCATTCACATAATTCGACAGGTTCAGGGCAAAAAGACTTGTATTAAAACGTTCAGAACCTCCGTATCGCCTGAGGGTCTCAATATCATTTTTATCCTGGATCAGGTCTTCCACAAGCCCGTAATCGAATTTGTCATGGCCTGCTTCTACAGGAGTATGCGTGGTGAAGATACAGAGTTCCTTTACTTTTGCAGGATCCGTGCCGTTGCGTCTTAAAAGCTCAAGAGCAAGCAGGCTTGAATGCCCCTCATTCATATGATATTTCCTTACTTTAAAGCCCAGGGTTTCAAGCATTCTGACCCCTCCTATCCCGAGGACGATTTCCTGCTTTAACCTGTATCTCTGATCTCCCCCGTAAAGGAAGTCTGTAATTCTACGATCTTCCCAATCATTTCCTTCAACATCAGTATCCAGGAAAATAATAGGCACACAGCCTCCTGTGAGACTTTTGCAGTTATAAAGCCAGGCCCTGATTTTAACTTCTCTATTCTGGATTCTTACGCTCACCTGTTCTGCAAGCAGGGTCATGAAACGCGTAGGATTCCACTCTTCGGTATGTTCTATCTGGTTTCCTGCAGAATCAAGGATCTGCCTGAAGTAACCTTTATTGCTTACCAGGGTTACTGCTACCAGCGGGACATTAAGGTCTGCTGCTGAACGGATAGTGTCTCCTGCAAGCACCCCGAGTCCTCCTGCATAAGTCGGAATTTCGCTTCTTAGTCCTATTTCCATAGAAAAATAGGCAATTTTTTGCCCCTTTAATACACCCTGAAGTTCATCTATAATATCAAACCCCCTTTTATTCTGGAAGCAAATACGTTTAAAAATATAACGATAGTAATATATCAAATTGCTTTCCCATCTATTAATAGTTATTTTTAATGTCGTTCCTTGAGATACAAATTTCCCTTTAATTTTATCTTACGCGCTGATTCCAATCCGTAAAATTCTTTTTTGAATCCTTCAACCCAAATTACTTCTTGTAAATGGCTGAGGAATTAATTTCAAGATCTTGGAATTAATGAGATAGAAATAAGCTTTAGGAGCTTTAATATTAAAATTATATTTAAGGTAAATTCCAATATTAAAAAATGCACTTGAAAGCTATCTGAACTTAAATTTAGACAGGACAGCAGATAATCCTGTAAAAAATAAGTCGAAAAAATCAGATTGAACAGATATCGATTAGATGAAATGTAGAATGGAATGTAAACTGGATTGAGACTGGATTGGGTAGTACTTGCATACAAAATTGTAGATTTGATAACAGCAGACTTGAACCTGATTTGATCCAATCAATAAATATAAAATAAATCGGGCTACCTGAGTCGCTGTACTTTTATGAAAAGTATCTGGTTTATATATTTTTCCCTTGGTTAAATTTGTTTTACTCCTTTTTAGTTTGACTATAGTTTATAAATATTTTAATTATGAAGGCTACTCTTTATGATCAATAAAAAGTTCAAATCGCAATCTTTTTAATTTATTGAGTATTTCTGTATAGTTATAGCAAAAAATCTAAATATGCGAAATTTTCAAAGCTCTTTTAAAGGCTTCAAATAACGGAGAATAAAATGTCTAGAGCAGCTTCCAACTCAACAAAAAACGGGAACTCCAATAAACAAAAATCCTGTAAGTATTTGAACGAGATTGCCTTATGCAATGCACTTGAAATGGCAAAAGAACTTATTTCGGTGATAAACAAGGTTCCTGTTACCCTTTTTCTCTGGAGACCTGAGAAGTATTGGCCTGCAGACTTTGTGTCCGAAAATATAAAACAGTTTGGATATACTGTAGAAGAGTTCACATCCTGTAAACTTCTTTATGGAAATATAGTGCATCCAGATGATCTCGAAAGAGTTGAAAGAGAACTCTCCAGACGAATCGAAGAAGACTACATCGATTTTTCTCAGGAATACCGGATATTAACCAGGTTAGGGGAAGTCCGCTGGGTCGAAGAACGGACTTTTATAGAAGCCGATGAAAATGGAGTTGTAAAATACCTTAAAGGCATAATTCTTGATATAACTGAAAGAAAAAGGAAAGAGAAGCTGCTTTATATTCAGAGAGATCTGGGAATTGCTCTAAGTACCTCCAACTCCATGACCGAAACCCTTGAAATCCTGCTTAATTCGTGCCTGCAGATAGATGAAATCGATGCTGGAGGCATTTATCTGGTTGACGAAGAAACCGGAGACTTAAGACTAACGATCAATCGCGGCTTTTCGCCAACTTTTATAGAGCATGCTTCTTACTATAATGAAAACTCTCCCAATGCCAAATTAGTTATGATAGGACAGCCTGTTTATAAACAGCATATTGATCTTCTTTTAACTTCCAAGGACGACGCGCTAAGGCAGGAGAATTTAAGAGCTACCGCAATTATTCCGGTTAAATCAGGAAAAAAAGTGATTGCTGCTTTTTATCTTGCCTCAAGTCTTGAATTTGAGCTCTCCGACAGCGTACGTACGGTTATTGAGACAATTGCAACTCAATTTGGAGTTTTTATTTCGAGAATCCGGCTGGAAGAAAAATTAAAAGAATGTGTTAAGAAACGTAAATCCTAATATGAAGGCTTTTGAGAAGCTTTAAGAGATTTATAAAAAATTCTCTTAAAATCCATTATGGGTTCACTTATAATAGTAATTTGTTCTAAATTTCTATAAAGGCTTCTTAATCACTTTTTTATAATAAGATAGCAGTAATGGGTTTTTTAATATCTTCCATTCATTTTTTCTATTTCGTTCTTTTTTATTTATTATTATCTATAATTATTTTTAACTATATTTAGTTATTTATTTATTTATTTATTTATTTATTTATTTTTTTCTATTTCTAATCTCTGTTTTTATATGTTTTAATCTGTTTTCATCCAGTTCTGTTAATTTGTTCCTACTTTTTCCTTTTATCTTTATTACATTGGGAGCGCAGAGGGTCACGAATACCCCATCCTTAGGGTGGGGTGGCCGCCCGCAATTCGATTTTTTACTTTCCTTCCTTCTATTATGGCTTATTTCTGTTTTATTTCTGTTTTCATCAGACGACATTTTAGATTTCTAAATATTTGCCAGATTAAGAGTTAAAATTGCCAATTTTATAAATAAGGAATTAAATGCTAAGATGCAGGGAAAAATATAGCCTAAAATCCCTGAATTAAAGTAAAATTTATAACTTTTGCTTCTATAAATTGTATGGGGAAATAGATTAGACGTAATGGAGAATCTTTCCTTCTCAGAGTACAAGACCTAACTTTTTAAATGCTCATATATTGGTAAACAGCTAAAATCCAGTAAAATAGAGTTCAAATTATCGAATACTTGGTGGGGACTATGACAAAAGACCTAAAAGACAAGTTTAACAAGTATCTTGCAGATCATTATTATCTGAATCTTGCAACTGTAAGCCCTGAAGGAAAGCCTATGGCTCATACCATGGCATATGTATCTGAAGACTTTGTTGTATATCTGGCAACAAGAAAAGATACTCGAAAAGTCCAGAATATAATGCACAACCCAAACGTAGCTTATACGGTTGATGAGGATGATCCCGATTGGTTTGATATGCAGGCTATTCAGGTAGAAGGGAGAGCATCTATTATTACCGATGAAAATGAACTCCGTGAGGTTGGGGAAATTATGGTTGCAAAATTCCCTGTTGTTGCGGATATGCCTCCAGATCCGGAAATTATAATGATAAAAATTGAGCCTGAAACTGTATATTATCTTGACTACAGCATCGAGTTTGGGCATAGAGACAGAATAGAAATCTAAAAGAAAAGTAATTTATAGAAACCTTATTTTTATCAATATTAATTTATTTTATGACAGAATTTCCTTTTTATCTGTCTGAAATAATAAAGATTTTAAATAATAAAGGTTTGAAATAAAAAAGATTAGATGAAGCAAAATAGTGCTTTTGCTTCGATTTCTATTTTTAGAATTTATTTTAGTTCTATTTCTTAAGCTCTTACTGATTTAGTACTAATCTTTTTTTATTCTCATTTGTTTTGCTAAAGCTTTCTGTAGTCCTATTTTATATTTCGAGCCCTTGTGGGATTAGTACCTGATCAATTCCGTGAACGACTCCATTATTTGCCATTATATCTGTTTGTGTAACTGTAGCGTTTTCTACCATTACTTTATCGTTCTCTGTAGTTATGAACAGGGTGCCTCCAAGAGAATTCAATGAAGTCAGCTCTGCCACATCTGCAGCCTTATATTCACCATTAACGACATGATAGTTCAGTACGCTGGTAAGTTTTTCCTTGTCTGCTTCGAGTTCTTCAATTGCACCTTCTGGCAGGTTATCAAAAGCTTCGTTAGTTGGAGCGAACACTGTGTACGGCCCTCCTTCGTCAAGGGCACCTTCAAGCCCTGCATCTCTTACAACAGATGCAAAAGTAGTGTAACCTGCATCTTCTGCAGCCTGAACTATTGACACATTGGCAGCCGTTTCATTGTCCTCACCTGACTCTTCTTCACCTGGGATTATTCCCTCTTCTCCTCCAATTGGAGAGTTCTCTTCTTGTCCGGGTATTAAGCCTTCTCCTGAGTCATCTCCAGCTGGCTCTTCAGCTTCTTCAGTTACAGAAGGAGTTGCCCCTTCTACAGTCGTTACTCTTTCTTCTTCACCTGCATCTGTTTCATTGGCTGGTGTTTCACTTGCACAACCTGAAACAAACAGCATCCCTGCTAAAAGCAACACTACTAAAATTCCAATTTTCTTAATATTTCTTCCCCCAGTAATTTTTCTAGAATAAATACATAAAAAATGTACTTTATAACGTATTTTTCACATCACAATATATGTTCTTTTTATATAATCTTATCTCATTTTTAAGCGGGGATTTTATAAAAAAGAGAATTATTCTATTGGTTAATCAGGTTTGAAGATTTAGATTTTTTCTGTTTTACGCTAAAAGAGGCATTGAAAGCTTCTAAATCAAAAAGTCTTTACATCGAACATAATTATTACATTCTTCATACAACAATTATAAATTGATTTATTTTGATTACCAAAACTTCTAACAAAAATCTACATTTATTTCCAGGGTCTTAATAAATAATTTAGGATAAATTTCATTCCCTGCGTTTTTTCAGGATTTCAAGTAATTCGGCTGCGTTAATAAGCATAATCTCATTTGAAGCCTTTGAAAGTTCTGGAGAACAGAGTGCTTTTGTAAAAACCTGGGGTTCGGAAAGTTCTTTCCAGAGGGAAGGAAATTGGGAAATTCTGTCTGTCATCCCTCCAATAGGATCAGAGGAAGCATAAACCACCCTTTTTATGCCTGAGGAAATTAATCGGATAAGGCACATAGGGCATGACTCTAGTGAGGTGTATAGGGTATAAGCTTTTAGGGTAGTAATCTGTGGATTGGTTTCTTCAAAAGTGTTCAATACTACCATTTCAGCGTGCAGATCACTTCGAAAAGAGGGGGAATAAACCAGATTATGCCCCATAGCTACAAGCTTATCTTTGGAATCGACTATGATACTTCCGACTCCATAGTTTCCCGAATCTACGGATTTCAGGGCCAGGACATTAGTAAACCAGGCATAGGAATCCTCAGGATATTGCGCCAGAAATTCATAATTTTGCAGCCAGTTTTTCCAATAAACAAGCTCTTTGTTCTGAGAGCCAATTTTTTCCAGAATTTTTTCGCCCAGATTCCTGAACTTAGCCTGAGAACTCATAATTTTCCCCTATTCTCATGAAAGTCTTTAGCATAAATTCTCTTAAGGTCATTAAAATACCCTCATTATATCCCCACTACACAAATCTAACGCTTAAGTATATAAATCTATACAGCAACCGTGGTAATTGTGATGCATGTGGTGAATTTAAGTGAAGAGATGAAAACTGCTTTTTCAAAAGTAAAGATTTTTCCTGTAGCAACAGCTTCCACAGATGGAGTCCCAAATGTAGTCCCTATGGGCTTCTGCAGGCTTGAAGACGATGAAACAATCTGGATTGGGGATAATTTTATGGTCAAATCCCTCGCAAACCTTAAAGAAAATCCCAATCTTGCAGTTTATATCTGGGGTCCGGAAACAGGCGGCTGTTTTCAGATAAAAGGAAAAGCGCAAATTCATTGTTCAGGAGAAAAATTTGAAAAAATGAAAGCAATTGTACACGCCTCAAAACCCGGACTCTCTGCAAAGAATCTCATCGAAGTTAAGATCACTGAGGTTTTCCAGTGTGCTCCAGGCCCTGAAGCAGGGAAAAAAGTGCTTTAACAAAATTAATTAATTTTCAGGTAGTTTTTAAAGTATCTGAAAGAAATATAAAGTGGAGTATGAAAATGACTGAAATGAAAGGAAAAGCTCCTGTTTTTTGCGAAAAATACTGTATTGTCTGCAAGGGTGCCAGAGAAGGTAATGGAATCTGTAAGGCTATACAGAAGCTAGAACTGAGAATTTTTGGAAAAAAGGGCTGCATCTGGGGAGCAGCAAGGACAAAGTATTATGGAGTTACCCCTGATAAGAAGATCCCTAAAAAATCAAAAAAATAAACTCTGTGTAAAAAACCCGGCTTGCTTTTTCAGGACTTTAAATTGACTGAGTTTTCAGCCTTTTTCTTCCTGGATTTTATTTAATAAGGATTTTACATATGCCTGTATTGAGTATAATTGCCTGTGCAATGCTTGAAGATGAGCTTGTACATGTGCTTTCTAAAGACAATGCAATCAGCCAACTAATTGTTGTAGAAAACGCAGGTAATTTAGGTTTCCTCCGCAAACTTAAGTCAAAAAACTGTACTCTAAGGACGGTTTTTTTCGATAAATTGCCTTTTTTTCTTGGAGAAAAGACCATTCTTAGACCTTCAAGCTTGATTAAGTTTGTATCAGCGTTTCCTATTTTACGTAAAATAATTGAGAATAAGAAAAATAAGGCTGAAAATGAGATAACTGTCATAGTAAATATGTTAAAGTTAGGTCTGCATGCAGATATCGTATCTTTAAGAACTGAGGTATACAGGAGCATCCGGGAAATGGCGCTTTTTTCGGATGGAATCCTGATTTTCTACGGCACATGCGGATACTCGCTTGGACAACTGGAAAGTGATTTTGCGGCCCTAAAATGCCCTCTTTTTTTCCTAAGAGACAACAATGGAGAAATTGTAGAGGATTGTATCAGCCTTGCTCTTGGAGGAAACGAGGCTTATGCCAGAGCTATGACTGAATTCAGGGGTAAAGGAACCATGTATTTAACTCCTATGTGGGCTTCAAGCTGGAAAAAATTTCAAAAAAAGAATCAGGATTTTAATAATAAATACCTTAAAAATTCATTTTACTGTTTACTTGCAAAAATAGATACGGGGACCGAAAATTCTCCAGAATTTCACAGGAATGTTGAAGAATTTGCCTGTGAATTTGATATGCAAATTATAGACTTAAAGGGAAATGTAGAAATTGCAGAACAGGCGTATTCTAAAGCTCGAAATAGTCTAAGATCAAAAAATAAAGCCTTATGACATTATATTATTGAAATTTTTATTAATGCCTATTTAAATTCATTTTAATATTTTCTAGTATATTATTGGATAAAATAACAGAAGTAGGAAGACGATAGCTTTTAATTTATTTACAATGTTTACTTACTCTTATATACTTTCTTTCCTTTTTAATATTAAATGTTAAGCTGTACCAAGCTCTTCTTAACCTTTAAGCAGTAGAGGTGTCCAAAATAGACATTAGTAAAAAGGTTCTTATAATTACCCTTTCAATTTTTGCCGTCCTTACTGCAGCATTTACTTTTTCCCATAGTATGCAACTCTCTAAATTCCTGGAGCTCGAACAGAATGACACATTAAACGATATAGAGAGAATACAGAATGCGGTGAATACGGAACAGGGGTATCTTGATTACCTTGTAAGAGATTGGGCCTGCTGGAATGATACTTACAGATTCATAGATGATAGGAACCAGAGATTTATAGACGTAAATGTTCAAAATGAGACTTTAGCTGGACTTAAAATTAATGTCATGCTTTTTGTAGACAATTCAGGATCTGTTGTTTATGTGAAAGCTGTGGATATTGATTCTAAAAAAGAAGTTTCAGCGCCTCAAGAGCTTCTTGATATGGTAAAGGACGGAACCCTTCTGACAAAAAAAGAAAACAATATAATAAGTGGTTTTGTTTTACTTGATAAAAATCCTATGTTTATTGCCTGTCATCCTATACTCACAACAAAATATGAAGGACCTGTAAAAGGTACTCTAATTTTTGGAAGATATTTTGACGATGATCTTTTAGGCTCTTTTAAGAAGGCTACCCGTTCTTCCCTTACAATGTATAGAGTAGATAGGGAAATTCCTGAAGAAGTCAGGGGAAAAATTAAAGATTTTTCTAAAGCGCCGGGAAAAACTGTAATAAAACCTCTGAATCGAAACAGAATTGCTGGATATTTTGAATTAAGGGATATTTCAAACAAACCAGCTCTTATTATTAGAGCGGATTTCCCACGGGATCTTTATCAAAACGGTGAGAAGACTCTTAATTATATGTATCTTTTCCTTCTTCTTACCGGGCTTATGACAGGGGCTGGGGTGAAATTTGCTCTTGATAAATTATTCGTATCAAGGTTAGAAGATATTGATGATTTTGTCACAAAGGTCAGGTCAGAAAAAGACCTTTCTAAAAGACTGCCTTTAAGGGATAACGATGAACTTTACAGGTTATCAAGAGAAATAAATGGGATGTTAAATGAAATCAATCTGACAGAACAGGAATTAAAGGAGCAGGAAAGAGAAAAGAAGGTTTTGCTAGATTCTTTAAACGAACTCGTAGTTTTCGTAAATTCTGAATTTAAAATTAATTGGGCAAATAAAGCTGCTCTTGAGTATATGAAAAAAGGTCTTTTTGAGGCTAAGGGCTTATATCTTAAATCTGCTCCGAATATAAATGCCATATTTCCGGATTATTTGCAGCTCGAGCAGGTTTTTATAACAGGAAATAAAAAATCGGGCGAGATAAATGCGAAAAATGGAAAAGTCTGGTTTATCCAGGGAATCCCTGTGACCGAAAAAGATGGAAAAATTATTGGAGTTTTAGTAATCTACAGGGATATTACCGAAAGAAAGCAGGCAGAAAAACTTCTTCAGGAAAAACAGGTGGCTGAGGCCGCTAACCGTACTAAAAGTGAATTTCTGGCAAATATGAGCCATGAACTCCGAACCCCGTTAAACTCCATAATAGGATTTGCTGATCTCTTGCATGAAAAGGCGTATGGGGAACTAAGTGAGAAACAACTCAAATCTGTAGGAAACATTTCAAAAAGTGGAAAACACCTTTTAAGTCTTATCAATGATATCCTGGATCTCTCAAAAATAGAAGCAGGGAAACTGGTTTTGGATTATAAAGAGTTTGAACTTGGAACTAAGTTTAATATGATACAGAGTCTTTTATCTCCTATCGCCAATAGTAAAAATATTAAAATTGAATTTGATCTAGAAAAAGGGCTTACAACTATATGTGCTGATGAAGCAAGGTTCGCCCAGATAATGTATAACCTTGTTGATAATGCTATAAAGTTCTCCCATGAAAATGGGCTTGTAAGGATAGAGGCAAGAAAAAAAGGGGACCTTATTGAAATAACTGTTAATGATAATGGAATTGGAATTAAAACTGAAGACCAGAACAAGCTTTTCAAACCCTTCAGCCAGGTTGACTCCTTTTCTTCCAAACAATTCCAGGGAACAGGTCTTGGCCTTTCTTTAGTAAAACAGATTGTTCACCTGCACGGTGGTTATGTCTGGTTTAGGAGCAAATATGGAGAAGGCAGTACTTTTGCCTTTACAATTCCTATAACATGTAATAAAGAAAATGAATTATATAAGGTCGATATGGAATTTACAAAATGAATCTGGAAATAGTGTTTGCGAATTGATTTACAAAATTATATCTAATTTTTTCTGAAAATTTGTACTTTTTATTTACTTAATAACCTGGCCCGATAACAGCTAAGTTTTTACGAATGTAAAAAGAACTACACGCTGCTTAATATCCTGAAAGCCTATTAAAGCTTCTTTAAGGTAAATTAGCGTTATTTGAGATCTTTTGTTATATTTTACTTACAAATTCATTCTTATATTATTTTTGAGCCTGTCCCAAAACTCAGGTTTATGTTACTATATCTGGAATTTGAAATAATCAATTGATCTTATGATACGGAAAATGATTTTCAAAATCTTATTGATGTCGAATAAAAATTAGTTTTGGGATGAGCTC
>JBNAKO010000237.1:0-1203 GCA_049706495.1 Methanosarcina sp.
TTTCGTTCGCTTCGCTCACTCAAGAGGACTTATTGTTTCGCTTACTTTGCTCGCTCAAGCAGACTACGCACTACGTTTAATAGTTACAATTCTTTCCTTTAGCTCCTCTCATTCAAGAGAACTTATTATTTCACTTACTTCATTCAATTGGGTTGCAGAATGAATTTAAAAATTATAACTGTTTTTGCTTTGTCTAGGGCGCGTGATTTCTTCTCCCACTCAAACGAATATTTTAAAATTTATGATTTTTTGGATCACTACTCTTTTTAGGACACCACCGTTTAATTTGTTTCATTTACTTCATCAAAGCGAAGTGAGACTAAAGCTAAAAAGTATTGCCATTTTCCTTCATTCAAGAAGACTTACTATTGTTTAGTTTCAAGTGATCAGTAAGCCAAGATTCTATCTATATCTAGCAATTTGTTTTCGTCATTTAGAAGGGTAATTTTAAGCTTTGTTCAAGGTTTAAAATTTCTTATCTTACGTAGAGAAATAATCTATGAAGATCGTAACAAAAATAGGGTAATCCAAAATTATAAGATCAAATATATATTAAAGGGGGGGGGTTAGAATAAACTAAGATAATTAAAACAAATGACCAACGACCTAATGAATTAACAGTGTAAGAAAAAGGACAAATAATGTTTGGGTGGAATTTCAAGGAAATTAATGGAAGAGGGGATTTCTTTAAGCAAATTTAGCTTAAAATAATTCAACTCAAGACAATAGTAAAAATAACGTTTAGTAAAAATAAGGTTTGAATTTAGAAATAGATTTAGAAATATAAGAATTTTGAGGGTATTTCTTATCCCCTCTCAATTCCTTATCTAGATCTCTTTATTTTTTACTTATATACCTGTTTTTCTGGTTTTTTGCTTTGTAACATCTATTTTATGCTTATTTTTATGCTTATTTTATATTTGCAGAAAATTCTATTTACTTTATGAGCAAAACTCCTTTTCCGCCGACATTAACATCGCCTGTGAATTTATGGTAGGTTGCTCCTTCGACTTCTTCTGTTCCTTCTTCCTTGTATGAAGGGAGAAGATCAGAGACCTCACCATTAATAATTACGATGCCAGCTTTCATTTCGCTTGCAGGCATTGTGGCGTTGCCTTCAATTACTATTTTTCCGCCGTTGTTTGAGATTGCAGGGAGGAGGCCTACATTGCCTTTTACAAGGATTTCTCCTCCGCACATGTG
>JBNAKO010000238.1:0-4947 GCA_049706495.1 Methanosarcina sp.
CTTACATCTAGGGCAGTTCATACACAAATATAGTTTCTAATACTATATATCTATATCTCCAATTAATTACCAATGCCAATTTTTTGTTTTAAGGAAGATAAATCAAAAATATTACAGGATTATTTTAAAAATATTTTTATAAGAGTATCCTTTTTATAAGAATACTCTTTTTATTGATTTATTCGGTTTATGCTGTGAATACAACATCTACTTTTTCAATGTCCCAGAGGGATCCAAGCTTTTCCATAATGTCTTCTTTAATTGCAGGTGCAAACTGGTGATCTGCAGGCAGGTCAACTACCACTCTTACTGTTCCATTTTCCACGTTTGTTTTAAGAATCAGGTTTGTGCGGATAATATCAAGCCCTGTTAAGGGGTTCATGACATGCTTGAGCCTTTTCTTAACAACTTCTTCGGTTGTAGGCTCTTTTTCAGTTACAAGGCCGTGTTTTTCTTCATAATCGCGGATCGCAGCTCGAAGGCCTTCCACTGCAAGCACTGAACAATGTGCTTTAATCGGAGGAAGACCACCGAGTTCTTCAGAAGCCTGTTTCCAGCTTATTTTTTTTGCCTCATCCAGAGTTTTCCCTTTTGCAAGGTCGGTTATAATTGAAGCTGTGGCAATATTTGAAGCACAACCATAAGACTCGAATTTTACATCTTCAATAACCTTGGTATCAGGATTGACTTTAAGATAAACTGCAACCATATCTCCACACGCAGGACTTCCTTCCAGGCCTTTCCCGTCAGCATCCTCCATTTTTCCTACATTATGCGGGTTTTTAAAATGCTCGAGTACTTTTTCGCTATAAGGAAACTTCATCTCTTACCCTCTTACCCTTTTTTGTGTTAAATCTCTATTTTTCTATTTTTTTTGCATATATTTATCTATTTTTTAATTTTTATTTTTATTTTTTCCTAATATGCTTTGTATTATTTCTATTGCTTTTTTGATTACATTGTTTAATTAGCTGCGTCTCAGTAAGATTGTCCCTTTTATTTTTCCCAATTTTTCTGCTGCTCTTTTTCCTGTTCATTTTCTTGCAAGCGGGCTGATCTCTCTTAGTTTCGCAACTATTTCACTCATGGCATCAATTGCGGCATCAGCATCTTCCATGCGGTTAAAGCGCCCAAAAGTGAACCGCACAGAACCATGAGCTCTCTCGTGATCTCCTCCAATTCCTCTTATTACATGGCTTGCTTCAAGAGAACGGCTAAAACAGGCTGATCCTGTACTTACTGCAAAACCCCTCATATCCATGTGTAGGGTCACGGATTCCCCTTCTACATAATGGAAAGTCAGGTTTGCATTCTGAGGCAAACGTTTTTCCCTACTTCCGTTAAGGGTAACATCCGGGATCTGGGCAAGGGCTTTTTCAATTACTTTATCTCGCATTGCCTTGATGCGGTTAGTTTCTTCTTCAGTTACCAGTTCTACAGCTTTGGCAAAACCTACAGCTCCTGGAATATTTTCAACACCTGCTCGAAGGTTAAATTCCTGGAAACCTCCATCCATGAATTTACTGAAAGGGGTATCTTTCCGGATATAGAGAGCTCCTATTCCCCTGGGCCCATGAATTGTGTGTGCAGACATTGTGACCAGGTCTACTGGCAATTCTTTCACATTAAGGGGAAGGCGGGTAAAACTATGGGTCGCATCGGTGTGCAGGAGCACGTCCTTTTCTTCACAAACTTCTGAAATTCCCTTTAAATCCTGTACGGTTCCGATTTCCTGGTTTCCATATTGAAGGGAAACAAGTATTGTTTCTTTTGTAATTGCATTTCTCAGGGCTTCGAGATTCACGAAGCCTTCAGGGTCAACATTAAGAAAAGTTACATCAAAGCCCTGTTTCTGGAGAGCTTTTGCAGTATTTAGGACTGGAAAATCCTCTATTTGCGAAACAATTATATGTTTTCCTTTTTTCTCCTTAAGTGCCCAGGCTACTCCTTTAAGGGCAGTGTTGCTGGATTCCGTATCTCCAGAGGTAAATATGACCTCCTCTGCATCTGCCCCTAACCTTGAAGCTATCCCTGTGCGGGCGCCTTCAAGCCCTTCTTTTGCCTCTATTCCCATAGAGTAGCCAAATTCTGATGTAGCTACTGCGTACACATCAAAAAAATAAGGCTTCATTGCTTCAAAAACCCGCTCATCCAATCGAGTAGAAGCAGCGTTGTCAAGGTAAGTTACGTCCTCAAATATACTTTCCCCTCCTTTGATAAAATCTCATTATTGTAGAATTAAATTCGAAATTAAATCTAATCGCTGATTTTTCAGCCAATTTTTATCTAAAATTTCAGCTAAATTTCCAGATATAATTTTTAAACCTTTAAATATAATTACTATGTCGCTGGTTGTAATGAAATTTAGTTATAATTGAATCTTAATTGAGATCTCAATCGAGACTTAATTAAATTCAAACTTTGATCAGTTAAAATTCTAATTTTAAGTTTTATTTTACGTGTTCGTTTTATTATTTATCAAGTTTGGAAGGCTCAACTGGCATGAATGTCTAAGCTTAATTTATACAAATTTTTGTTAACTCTCAAAGAAGTAGTGAGCCTTTTATAGTTTTTAAATAAATAGCGTAATATTTGCGTCCCTCGCTTCCTGAATATATGTACCCACAGCTCCCCATTCATCGATCCATTCTGTACGGAGTTCTTCTTTTTTTATACCCATAATCTCCATAGTCATTTCGCACGCTATTATTTTTCCTCCAAGTTCCTTAAAATCAGTCATGAGCGTTTCAAGTGACACTACATTAGCTTTCTCCATCCTCTGTTTGACCATCTGCCGCCCAAGCCCCATCATATTCATCTTGGATAGCGGTCCTTTTTCAAGCTCTCCTCTCTTCAGACGCATAAGCCCCCAGAAAGTAAAAAATATGGAGGCATCCATGCCCATTGCAAGAGCTCCATTAGCAATTATAAGGGCACTATAGACCTTATCCATGTCCCCACTGTGCAGGATAATAACTGTCTTTTCCCCCATATCCATTCCTCTCAGTTTACTTCTGAACTCTTATCTCCCAGGTTTTTCCCCCTTCATCTTCAGTAATATCCAGAATTTTAAGTCCCATAGCCCCAGATGCCATAGGGATCTCTTTCTTGGATGCCGGATGTGTGCCTCTAACGATTATGATATCCCCCGGAGAAGCTTTCTTAATAGCTTTCCTAAACTGAACCAGAGGAACAGGACAGGTCTGCCCGCGAACATCTACTTCCATTTCTGTCATCTCTTACCTCCAAGAGAAAGGAAGGATTTTGACAACACTTCTGTTGCCGTCTCTCCTGAATTTACTATATTTTAAAAAATATATTATAATTTCGTTTCGAAAAAAATATTATCTGGTAACAGGCATAACATTTTGCTTTGAAAATTCTTCTTTTTCAAGAGCCTTTTTAATTTTTTCTGCAATTCTTTCCAGGTTTGTAATATCAGGTTCTGTCCATACTATTGATTTTATTCCTCTTCCTCCATCCCCTTTCTTCCTGGGAATAACATGTACATGTACATGTGGGACCTCCTGCCCGGCTACTTCTCCATTATTGATCCCTATGTTTGACCCCTGAGCCGAGAATGCCTTTTCAACTGCGGCTGTAATTTTTCTTGCAGCCTCAAAAAGAGAGGCCACGTCCTCTGCACTCATATCCGTAAAATTACTGTAATGCTTTTTCGGAGCTACAAGGGTATGGCCTTCGCTTGCCGGATGAATGTCGAGAAATGCGAAAACGGTATCGTCCTCATATACTTTTTTTGATGGAATTTCCCCTGATATTATTTTGCAAAAAAGGCAATTTTCAGTCATAAAAACACCCCTGTAGAGTTTTAGGGGGTAAACTTATATCAGGGTTCTGCATCTTCTGTAATAATATCAACAAGTTGCCTTCAGGAGAAGAAATCGCCATTTTCAGCAACTGGCATACTTATGGAGAATGGATTTTTATGATAGGATATATTGCAGGCGCTCTAACAACAATAGCTTTTGCCCCTCAGGTGTTAAAAGCCCTGAATTCCAAATCCACAAAAGATGTATCCCTTATGATGTTACTCTGTTCTACTTCAGGAATGATCCTCTGGCTTTTTCATGGAGTGCAGGTCAAAGATACTGCACTTATTCTTGCGAACACTGTTTCTTTTATACTTGCCTCTATTCTGCTGGGGCTCAAAATTAAGAATGATTATTCGGATTTTGTTTTTAAGCCCGGAAAAAAAGTCTGGAAATTCAAGATCATTCCTTTTTCCTTGAAACGGTAAAGCCGTGAATACTTAACTATATATTGAAGAATTATTAAATTAGATTAAAAAATTAAATTAAATTTTTCTAATTTTAATAATATTTTAATATTTGGGGGTAAAGTTATGGGTAGGGTCTTAAGCGGCGCGTTAATAGGAACAGTATGTACTCTGATTTTCTATTTTATTCCATTTATAAATTCTATAGCTCCTTTAGCGGGCGGCCTTTTAGGTGGATATTATGCCGATGGAGGTTCTGGTGGGGGACTTAAAACCGGAGTTTTGATGACTGTTTTCATGATTATTCCTGGTTTTCTTCTAGGAGGGGTTCTTGGATCTATACTCCGAGATGCTCCTGTAATCGGAGGATTTGTTGTCGCTTCAGCATTCGTAATAACCTTAATTATTGTAGCTCACACCGCAATTATAGGGATAATTGGTTCGATAATTGGAGCTATGCTTGCAGAAAGAAATGTAATGTAAAAAAGAACTTATCTCATAAGGCAAGAAGACCCCTTCCTCAGCACGTTCAGGCTTCGCCTGAATGGAACAGGGAGGGGATTAAAGCCGTCAACTTCCCAACCATTAACTGATAGTAAATCTGTTAATCTTAATATAGTTTTAAGATGTCTATAATATAGATGAAAAGAGGAAATAGATACCGAATTTATCCAAATAAAGATCAAAAAGCTCTTTTGGAAAAACACTTC
>JBNAKO010000239.1:0-4224 GCA_049706495.1 Methanosarcina sp.
GTTCTGGTTTATCTTTCTTCCACTTTGGGATCATTTTCTTAGAATCGTAATAACTGATTCTTTTCTGCTCAAATTCCCAAGCGTTCTTTCTTAATGCCAGAGTTTCATTATAGACCCATCTACACAGTTCCAAAGTTTCATTTAACTTTGAAATTTGAGATTTTATTGGATAGATTCTATAACGATTAACTTTAGGCACAATATTGTATTATGTACTTTTACATAAACAAATGTTGCCATGTTGTAGTTTACGGCTGTATCCCGCCACTGAAGTGACGGGGATTAGCCTTAGACTCTCCTAAAAATCAATCATTATCAAAAGGAATAAAAAACTGGATTTACATCTTAAGATAGAATTGAGTAAACTGTGAAACCTATAAGTCGTATCATCTGTTTCATGACTCCAAGTTTTCTTTAGTATTCTACTATTTATCAGGTCTTCATGCATTATAGGCATCATAGATCTGCGCAACCCAGATAACCAGGCCTATTAAGAGTCCGATTCCGACAATACTCATAAATGCACTGATTAACAACGCTATCCAGATTCCAATTGCCTTAGCAAAATCTCCTTTAACAAGCTGGCCCAGGCCAGGAATAAAAAAAGAAAATAACGCGGGTACTCCATGCGTTTTCCTACAATTGCAGTTCATAATTTGCCTCTTATATCATATTAATAATAATGTATATAATAATTTAACCTGCAATATAATAAATTTAAAAACTCCCAAAAAATGAATTCATTAAAAATAGCACTGAAATGTGAATATATTGTGAATCTATTTTTCAAATATAAATTTAATATTTGAGATTTTATACTTGATCTTTAAATTGTAACAAAGAAAAGACTCTAAACTAAAATTAAAGTAAATAAATCCACTGAGAAAGAGAAGTATATACGATATATTATACTCTTACCAGATACTATAATCTCGATTTTTACTACACGAATATATTTATAATCTGGATTTTTGTTAGCAGCAAGTGTTAAAGCCAGGCTATATAACGCAAATTTACTACGGAATTCATTCTAGTAATCTGGATTTTTTGATACTATTAATTAAAACGCAATTATTAAGCTCTTTTCCATTCCATTTTCAACAATAAGTGATAGAAATTATATGTCTCAATCAGACAAATCTGAAAACGAATTGCACATGATCTTATCTTTAGAATGGCATTCTCTAATATGATCTTCTACGAAACCTAAATCTATAAATTTAGCTTCACAAAACATGCATGGATAACAGCTTTCCATATTAGGATTTACGCTTTAATACTATATAAAAATATTGAGTATGATAAATAATTATAATCTATAGTATATAATATAGTGTGTTCTAAAATTTATTTTGAGTTCTCCCACGCTTAAATTTTTATTTTACCTTATTTTAATCTGTAAAAACCAGAACCTAGAAAACTCCACTCTTTAGCCAGCATTTTCTAGATGTAATAATCTGAAAACAGGACAACTATGTTTTTTGCAGGAAGACACTCGTTTACACTTACTATAACAGGCAATTTAACACTAAACCGGTTTAGATTACATTAAAAACTATTTTGAAGTTTTGAATGGGCAAGTTTTTCCCTGGTTGCTGGTACTTTCCTATTATATTCTGTTTACCAGTCTTTACAGCCTGGAATTTTACTTCACGAGTTCCTTTAGCTCGAAGAGAACAATTTGTTAAAAGAATTAGCTTATCTGAGTATATTTTAAGCCCATCTGAAGAAATGACAGACACAGAGAATTCTTTATTCTGGGCTTCAGTCTGGTTATCAGTCTTAACAGCGTGTAATTTTACTTTAGGGGTTCCTGCACTCCCTAAGGAGTTATTTGATGAAGGAGTTAGTTTTTGAGAAAATATTTCAAGCCCATCTGAAGAAGTCACAGACCAGGTATATCCTGTGCTCGGATTTTCGTTTAGAGTTATAGAATATATGTCTCCTTTGTGGATTGTGACTTCTTCAGCAGTTTTGCAGTCACCCACAGACACATAGAATATTAATATTAGAAGTACAAGAAAAATTATTTTCATGAAATTTCTCATTTCATTTGCCCACATTTTATATCCTCACGCCCTCATATATTCAAAATTCAAATACTAAAAATACAGTGGTAAAAAGATATATTACAATATTATATTCAAACATTACTGGTAAATCAAGAAATAAAAGAAAAAACATAACCTGAACTATTACAATTGATTTTTAATAAATCATTAACAAAAAAGCTGTCAATATGATTTTCACTTATATTGAGATACATCAACACGATTTTATTTCGCGATTTGAGAAGCCTAATCCTGTGCTTTCCTTTTCTGTCCCGATGTATGGTGGGTATAGCCTTATATGATGTTTCGCCTGGCAGGGACATTCTTCCTAAGGATCCATGCACCTGAACCGAGAAAACAGCATAATAAGTATGCTTTATTTTGCTTCCCAGGTGCATGAACCATGTTAGGAAAACTCTCTACTATATTTTAAGTTTATAGATTAGAGAGCTTGCAGTCCGATACATGATTGTATGAACAAAGCCATTATCGGTATATTACAAATGTTTTTGTAGATTTACTTTCTTCCTTATTTGAAAGTTAAAGAAATCTCAATAATTAATTGCAAAGGGGGCAATTTGCTTTTTGCTTGGGACAGGTGTGGGTGTGGTCCTTAGCATCAACGGAGCATTTCTTACAAAGACTGTTATCTTTTTCTCCACAGTTCTTACAGACGCCGCTGTCTTCCTCTCCGCAGGTCTTACAGACACCGTTTTCTTCACCACAGGTTTTGCAGGTGTTATTCTCTTCTCCACAGGTCTTACAGATGCTATGGTATTCTTCTCCACAATTCTTGCAGACGCTGTTATTGTATTCCTCTCCGCAGCTCTTGCAGGCATTGTTATTATGTTCTTCTCCAGCGTTCTTGCACACAGAGTTCTTGGATTTATCTCCACAGGTCTTACAGACGCTGTTCTCTTTTCCGCAGTCCTTACATATGCCGTTTTCTTTTCCACAGTCTGTACAAACACCTTTAACATCTTTAGAATTAGCACTGCATGCTGCACTTGCTGATGCGGCTGTAACTGATGCCACAAAAAGAACTGCTAACAAAATAGACAGTACTTTTTTCGTTTTATTGAATATTGTTTTATCCATAAATTTACACTCTCCTAATTCTTAATCAGTTGCACACAATTCTAAGATTATTGATGTTCAATCCATTTTCCTTCTGCATCTGCATTGGGTAGATTTAGTTCAATAATCAGTATTTTACCAATTTTGATTCAAATTTTTCTTTAAGATTCTGGCATTGGTAATCTGTGTGCAATGGACCCATCTGACAAGCAAAATAAAATATGAACTAAACTATCTTATCAACTCATTTCAATAGCTTGAAATTCATACCTGTTTTCTCAGCTCAAATATGGTCCTAAACATCATCTTAGCGGGAGTAGCTCGCCGCTTCGACAACACGCAATTACTTAGCTTAAATATAAATTTACTTTATATATTCAAAAAGTCAATCAAATTTTAGATGAAAAAATAAACTATATCAAGCTTTTAATTTTGTAAGAAAACTTTGTGAAGACTTTATACATATCTATACAGATCACACCAGAGTGATAAGCAAGCTTTTCTGGAAAAAACCTTTTAATTTAGCAAGAAAACTTTATAAAGAGTGTATGCATAATTCAAGACAGTTTTATGCAAAATTTATGTAAAATTAGCAAGATAGTTCTCTTATTTAAGTTTTGTACAGATATAAACAGTTGAATTTTTAATCGTTTCAGTATAATAGCATTTAATCCTGTAATGCTGCTATTCCGGGCGTTTTTAAAATACTCGGGGGTTAAGTGCCATTCCGACCGCAATGGGAATTATAAGGTTTGAATTATGCAGTTCAGATAATACAGAATGAAGGACTGTATACGGATTATTAAAGTCCCTGATATAGTGAGTTGTTAAAACAGGTTGTTAAAAGCACAGAATATTGAATAGACTCTAGAATAAACTATTGGATAGGGTAGGCTTTTGAGTAGATAACGAAATGTGTAAAAAGGCAATTAAGATTTATAAACTGCTCTGAAGTAGAGGGAATTTAAGAAATCGAAAATATAGGGAGATAGAGAAAATAAAGGATATTTTGCTTTGAAGCTGTGAAAATCAGAAATAGGTAGAATATGTACATGTTCTCTAAGAGGCTGTCTTAAAATTAAATAATGCTTTTACA
>JBNAKO010000240.1:0-6001 GCA_049706495.1 Methanosarcina sp.
TCATCCCAAAACCCAGTTTTCTGCAAATAAGTTAGGAATCTCAGAATTATTTTCCTTATCAGAAAATCGATTAATCATTTCAAATTCGAGATTAAATAGATCAATTTAGAGTTTTGGGATAGGCTCAATACTTTTATACGTCATTTAGTTTAATATAATTCGATTTAGTTTAATTCGTTTTATTCAGTTTCATTCAATTGAATTTTGTAATTATCCAGAATGGTTTAAGCCGATTTTATAAAATATTTGGATCTATAAGTCCAGCGAGGAATAGCAAGCTAAGGAAAATTGGCTGATGTATAAAATATATTGGTAAAGAATATTTACCTGTCCAGGAAAGAACTTTGAAAAAGGGGTTTTGTCCTGTATAGGGAATTCGAAACTGTCTTTTTCCACCTTCGTATATTGTATTTCCGAGAAAAACTCCTATAAGCAAGACTCCAAACCAGGGAAATATAGGGAAATAATCCAGGGTCCTAAAGTTTTCAGGTATAAAGCCTAACCAGAGGAGACTTGAAAATCCGAAAGTTTTCTGCTTTAGATAAAGTCCTACAAGCCCGAATAAAAGCCCAAAAATTAAGTTTTCTTTTCTATAATTCAGAAAAGGATATACAAGTACTGCCGCTACTCCAAAAAAATGTAAAATTCCAAAAACAATATACTGCTCGGGGAAGAAAAACCAGGTTATAATTGTGAGCAAGAAGCCCATTAAAAAAAGTTTATATCCCCTTTTAAGGTATTTTGAAAAACTTTCTTTTTTATATTTGCTATTGTGTTTGCTGTCCTGAATAAGTCCTCTTGAGTGACTTATAGAAAGGGCAACTCCTGAGACCAGAATAAAGAGGGAAGCTGCTCCTCTTCCTATGAATAAAAAAAGCCCGGATCCAAGCTGGATCTCTATAAGACCAAAGAAATCAAGGTCGTAAAGAAAATGATATATAAGCATCAAAATAACAGCAAATCCTCGCAGACAGTCAATCTCCCAGAAGCGGTCTGCGTATCCAGCCATGAAATGTTCTCCTTAATACTTGAAATTTATATTGAAGAAATCCTCAAATAACTTATGAAGAATTACGGCTTCTTAAATGTAAGTATAATTATATAATTTATGCCTTTCCAGGAAAAAAAATCAAGCTTTATTTTACAACCCTGGCTTGTAAAAAAATAAGTCTTTTGAATTCTAAACAAGAATTTAAAGCCTAAATAAAAAATAAAATAATCTAAAAAATCTAATTAACAAAGTCTTAATAAACAGAGCCCTTAATTTTATATTTTCTAACTTTATAAATTCCTAGCTTCATAATTTCCTAACTTTATATTCTCTAACTCTATAATTTTTTCATTTAATAACTTTTTATCTTATTGAAAACTTTTTAAAGTATTCAAAAGGAATTTAATTATTTTAATTATTTATATACGTCCTGAATCTCCTCTTATTAATTTTTATTCCGTGTGTTAATCTTATGTCAATCCCAATCCGGAGCCGAGGTGTGGAATAATTCCATATAAAAAGACGTTTGTTAAGCCGTGAATCATTATTACGAACAATAAACTGCGAGTCTTATAAAAATAATATCCAAGTAGCGTTCCAAAGAAGAAAGTGAATATCATTTCGTAAGGATTTCCATAACCTGAATGCATTATTCCAAAGAGAAGGCTTGCAAGCAGGATTCCAGCAGTAGGGCCTAAAAATCCTTCCAGACGGGTTTGAAGAATTCCTCTGAAAATATATTCCTCAACCAGGGCTACAATGAAGATCATTATAAATATAAATGCCAGAAGGTTCAGAGGTGAAAGGTCAGATACAAGGGGTTTTGTTTCAAGAAAGAAATATTCGACTTCTGCAAAAATTAAGCCTCCGATTAATGAAAGAGGAAGGTAAATCCATAATTTTTTAATTGCATGCCTTTTGTTTTCAAATGGTGTATTCTGGTGAGTAAACGCTATTAATACTGAAAGTAACAGAGGCGCATAAATAAATGCAAAAGAGTAAAGGTTAGTCTTTAAGAAAATGGGCATGGAAATATTAACAAGACGAAAAATCGGAAGAAGTAAAAAGGCCTGATGAATTTCACGTACATCCTGTTTTTTCGTGAATGCTGTTGAAAATGAAAAGGCCAGGAGAAGTACGATATAAGCTATTGTCGCTTCTTTTAACCTTCCTCCGAAAATTAACAATTCAGCGATAAAAATTACTATTGTAGGCACTCCTGCATAGAGTACTTTTTCCAGAAATCCGGTTTTTTCCTCAGTTGGGCTCTTAAACATTTTCCCAAGCTCCGATAAAGGGATCTTTCTTGCATCCAATTCTGAAGGGGGAAATTCAGGAACTGCCATTTTTCAGGCCTCCGCAGTAGCATTAATCCAGAGATACAGGTTCCTGTAAGGCGTATCCTTTTCGGCTTCATTAAAAAGTAAGAATTCTAACTTCATATTCTTTCCTTCCTGGGGAAGAGTAAAGGTGACCGGTTCTTCCCAGGTCTCGTTATCTTCAAGCCGTATGTGTTTTTGGTTTTCCGGCAGAGGCAGAGAACGATTTTCAAGTCTTAGATCAATTGTATAATCTACAGGTTCATTTTCGTGATTTGCAATTCCCAGAATAACTGTTCCTGTCTCCCCTTTCATAAATTCTGTCTGATAATCTTCAGCGGTTTTATTGGCTCCAAGAACATAAAACTCTGTAAAAGGCTCTCCTTGTTTAGGATTGGCTATGATGTAGGCCAGACTGCCTATCGCGGCAAAAACTGAAAAAACAAGAAGAACTGCAATTGCTTTATCAATTTTAGTCTCAGGCTTTTCCAAAACTTCGGTTTTCATGCTAGCCAGAGAAGCCTTAAATGGAATCTCAAAAGCTTCAATCTCAGACAATAAAGTTCTTCTATAGTATGCAATTACACACATCAGGAGTGTAAAGGCAGAAAGGGCCACAAGTAGTGGAATTTCTCTTATTCCCCAATTAGTATAGTTTAAAATAAGTCCCAGAAGCGGAACAATTGAAATACTCAATCCCAGGGAAATTAAAGCTCTTTCAAGTCCTTCAAGATCTTTTTTTGCAGGGAAGATAGCTGCAGTTAGAGCATAGCCTGGTAAAAGCAATACCATTAAAATACCTAGATCTGTACGTAAGAAGCTTCCACTAAGTACAGGTACGAGTACCAGAATATCAGTAAGAAGTACAAGACCTGCGACAAGCAGCAGGTCTATGGGAAGTTTTATTTTTCTGGTCATATCTACCACTGATAAAATTTTTAATATACTATCTTCCTATAATTTATACTTATGTGAACCCTTTTTTAAATCTATCCCTTTTAATAATTTTTAAGTGGCACTTTTTCAGGTGGTTCTAAGCGGATAAAATGAGGAGAATTATTTTTAGATTTAAAATCAATATTTTTAGGGGTTACTCAATGCTAGAAATTTTATTTCACAAGCTGTATAGTCTCCTTAGAAGGCATTTCTTTCAAAAATTTCCTTTATTTTTTCCCAACTTTTTGACTCCCCTTTATTCATAAGGCTTCTTCTATGAAAAATTTTTCCCTCTTTTTAAAAGTTTTTTCCTTCTCTGAATATTTTTCCACATTTCATAAATATTTTGGGCCTATTTCTCCAAAATCCAGGGAGTTCTATAGAAAATTTTATTTTGTATTTCCTCTTCTTTGCAAGCATGAATGTACTGGTTACAGGAGGGGCAGGTTTTATAGGCTCCCATATAGCTGAGTATTTTGCAAAAGCAGGATATAACGTGAGAATTCTTGATAATCTTGCTACAGGTTTTCTTAAAAATATTCCTCAGTATAAAAATGTTGAGTTTATACAGGGAGATATCTGTGATTCTTCTTTAGTAGAAAAAGCTGTTTCAGGGATGGATTACGTCTATCATGAAGCCGCTCTGGTATCCGTGCCCCTTAGCTGTGAAAAGCCTGTTGAAGCTTTTCAGGTTAATACGCTTGGGACTCTGAATGTTTTGCAGGCCTGTGTTAAGTCTGGAGTTGATAAATTTGTAACAGCGTCTTCTGCTGCTGTTTATGGAAATAATCCCGTTCTTCCAAAATCCGAAGCCATGTATCCAGAACCAGCATCCCCTTATGCCATCTCAAAACTTGACGGAGAATACCTGGCAAAAATGTTCTATGAAGACCACGACCTCAGGACAACCTGTCTGCGTTATTTTAATGTCTATGGCCCTCGTCAGGACCCAAAATCTCCTTATGCGGCTGTTATCCCTATTTTCCTGGAAAAAGCAAAGGCAGGAAAAGACCTTACTATCTATGGAGACGGCCTTCAGAGCCGCGATTTTGTGCATGTTAAAGATGTGGTCAGGGCAAACGTTGCTGCTCTTGAACATGGGGATGGGCAGGTATTTAATGTAGCTATGGGAAAAAGCGTAACCGTCCTTGAGCTTGCGGAAAACATTATTGAGTTAACCGGTTCCTCTAGTAAGATCCTATATGCGGATCCAAGGGCAGGCGATGTTCGAGATTCCAGGGCAGATGTCTCAAAGATCTCCAACTGGTGGAAAGGAGAAATAGAATTACAGGCTGGGCTGAAAAGTTTAATTTAACTTTGGGAGTGCGGAGGCACAGCGGGAAGTCCCCTTCCTCGGAGGGCGTAGCCCGACAGGTGGGGGATGAAAGCGCAACCTCGCACAGTAGTAAAATATTTTGCTTATTTCTATAACATTCAAGTTTTATTAATTCTGTAAATCTACTTATTCCTATAAGTCCTATTTATATACTAATATGCATCTGACAGCGAAAGTTAAGATATATCCAAATGAAGAACAGAAGAAAGTTCTTTGGGAGATTTCAGATAGATGCTGTTCTTTGTATAACTTAGCTTTAGCTGAAAGAAAAGATGTATGGAAGTCAGAAAGAAAAAGCATCAAGTATATAGATCAACAAAATAAATTATCAGAATTCAAAAAGAAAAATCCTGAATACAAAGTAGTGTATTCAAAAACTCTACAAGGAGTTCTGAAAAAACTTGATGCCAACTATAAGTCTTTTTTTGGGTTAAGGAAAAATGGAGATTTGACTGCAAAACCTCCGAATTTCCGAAATAGAAGCTTTTTCCAAACTATTGTATATAATCAAAGTGGATTCAAAATCACTAATGGAAGAATTAGTTTTTCTCATAATGCTAGTGATGTCCCTCTTGATTTTGAGATTTCTAAAATGTTTCCTAATATCAAACAACTGGAAATCTATAATGATGATCCTTATCATGGGAAAGGAGATTTCTACGTTTCCATAACATATGAGGTAGTTGTTCCTGAATATGTTGACAATAACCAGTATCAAGCTATTGATGCAGGTATAACTAAAATAGTAACCTGTATCAACCTCAAAGGAAAAATCCATGAAATTAAAAGTCCAAGACCGGATAAGTACTGGAATCCTAAAATAGATTCTATCAAATCAAGAAGAGATCATTGCAAAAAGAAAAGCCTGAAATGGATAAAACTTCATGGAAATTATAGAAAAATGGAGAAAAGGAAATCTAATCAATTGAAAGATTTCCAGCATAAATTGTCCAAAAAAATGGTCAATAACACCAAAGCAAATACTATCATTGTTGGAAAATTTAATGCTAGGAACATGGCTCAATCTAAAAAACTCAAGGGTAAAAAGAAAAAGGCCATGAATAGGTCTACTCAAAATCAGGGATATTTATCTCGCTTCATCGAATTTTTGACCTACAAAGCTGAACTTATAGGTAAAAAGGTAATAAAAATTGATGAAAGCTATACTTCCAAAACGTGTTATGTTTGCGGAAAACTCCATGACATGCCGTTATGGAAGCGAAATATGGAATGTGATTGTGGAAATTCTATAGATAGAGATCGAAATTCAGCTATCAACATCATGGGAAATTTCCTATCACAAAATGCCATGTGGACTGGCTTGAAACTATTTGTTTCAAATCTTCGACAAACAGGTTTTATGATGGGACTGAAGTTCCTAGAACCAAAACCAAATGAGTAAAATACTCGAAGGAAGCC
>JBNAKO010000241.1:0-1040 GCA_049706495.1 Methanosarcina sp.
TTCCGATCTGTTTGAACTTGATATAACTGCAGTTCAACGTGTAGAATTAGAAGATGAAATAAAAGCAGAAATTGAATCGACTGACAAAGTTCGTATTTACAGCCTTTGTGAACATTGTGTAAAAAATATTTTAGATATTGGTCAAAAATCTCCAGATAAAAAATCAAATATTGTTTGACATTTGCATTGATATTTATATATTCTTTGTACGCACCAGATTCATGAATATATGTCTTATTTTTGAGGTTTTAGAAAGGTTTATAGCGGAAAAAAGCACTTTTTTCCATACCATTGCAATTGGTTAGAAAACTCGATAGAGATTGAAACCTTTCTAGAAGATTAAGCAAGAAGCAGAAAGGATCTATTGCAATTGGTTAGAAAACTCGATAGAGATTGAAACCAAGTGCTGGAAATGCTGCATCAAGTGTAGAAGCCGCAAGTGCAATTGGTTAGAAAACTCGATAGAGATTGAAACCCCCATAAGTAACCACGTGATGTGCGTTTATTGAGGCATTGCAATTGGTTAGAAAACTCGATAGAGATTGAAACTACTCAAACGATTGAAAACACAAGTTTCAATTTTCATTGCAATTGGTTAGAAAACTCGATAGAGATTGAAACTTTGAAGAAGTAACTGACCCTGCAAGCAGAGAAGTTGATTGCAATTGGTTAGAAAACTCGATAGAGATTGAAACTTCATGCACTCTAAGCATTTTTGTAATACATTAATTATTGCAATTGGTTAGAAAACTCGATAGAGATTGAAACAGAGACGACGACGACAAATTAAGCCAGAAAATAGTGAATTGCAATTGGTTAGAAAACTCGATAGAGATTGAAACTTTACCTGAGCTTTTTGATGATAGGCTATGATAGAGCATTGCAATTGGTTAGAAAACTCGATAGAGATTGAAACGAATCATAGACGAACCAAAGTGGGTAAGGCAGATTGCAATTGGTTAGAAAACTCGATAGAGATTGAAACTCCCATATATTAGTACAAACATGCCGGACTTCCTAATTGCAATTGGTTAGAAAAC
>JBNAKO010000242.1:0-2176 GCA_049706495.1 Methanosarcina sp.
GAAAAACAAGAAATATCTGAATCAAGTACTATAGGAATTGATGTGGGTATCAAAGATTTTGCGATTCTTTCTAATGGAGAAAAAGTTGAGAATCCTAAATATCTGCAAAATTCTCTGAAAAGAATGAAATGTTTGCAAAAGAGAGTTTCAAAGAAAATTAAAGGTTCTAATAACCGTAATAAGGCGAGACATCAGCTTTCAAAAATCCATGAAATTATTAGCAATCAGAGAAATAATTTTCAGCATCAAATCTCTTCTAAACTTATAAGCGAGAACCAAGCTATATCGTTGGAAACTCTGAATGTTAAAGGCATGGTAAAAAGCCACTGTTTAGCACAGGCTATAAATGATTCTGCATGGAGTAGTTTTGTAACAAAGTTAGAGTATAAAGCAGAATGGTTTGGAAAGACTATTCTACGAATCGGAAGATTTGAACCATCATCTAAACTTTGTAACGTTTGCGGTTATCATAATTCATCTCTGACCTTGAAAGATAGGGAATGGGTATGTCCTGATTGCAAAACAAAGCATGATAGAGACATAAATGCTGCAATCAATATCAAAAAATTCTCTCTTCAAGATCAAAATCTTATAGTTATATAATTTGATTTGACACCGTAGGAACTACGGGGATGGGCTTGTGGACTTGTGAACAGTAGTTCAAGGGATGAAGCAAGAAGCTCCGTCCTCGCTTTCATCAGAAAGCAGGGCGAGGTAGTTCACTTGAATTTGATATCCTAATATATTTTATAAATTAAGAGTCCAACGGCTAAAAAAAGAATAATTCCTTTTAATAACTGAAAAAAGATTATTTATATACTAAATTTAGTAAATTTAGTGCTATGGTCATTTTTTTTTCAGAAAAAACCATTTTTGTTAACAGGTGTTTAAATAGGCCTAAAATTATTAAATGTATATAAAAATAAGGATTTTAATAAGCTTTTTTTACTTTAATTTTAAGATCCCACTTTTCAGGATGCTAATTTTCAGGATCTTGACTTTAAAGTTTTTTTAAATTATCCTATAAATTAACTTTCTATAAATTAATTTCCTATAAAAATAGAAACAGAAGACATACGTCTTCTGTTGTTTTACTTTTTCACTTACTGGCCAGGCCCTTTTCTCTCATTTTCTTTTTTCTTCATTATAACTGCGCCTATTACAAGAATTATTGCCAAGCCTGCAAAGAAGGCTGCAGCTTTTAGAAGGGTATTGTTACTGGATTTTGGTTCAGAGGGTACATCTTTCTGAACATCGGTTTTCGTGTTACAGCCTTCTCCTTCTACGGGGCTGTCCTGACCCTGTTTTTCTTTCTCAATTGTTATTTCCTTCTTTTCAGCGGAAATTGCAAAGGGAGAGAAAGAAGAGGTCTTAGCTTTAAAGTGAACATAGTCATTGTCTTCTATAATTTCTTCAGTTGGGAGAAGTTTCCATTTCTTGTTAATGTAATGCTGAAGAGCTATGGAGTCTATATCAATGTTATTTTCGGAAATCCAGGCTTTACTTACTCTGAAGCCTACAGCTCCGTTCTTAAGATTATTCGGATTTGTGAATTCCCCTTTTCCTATCCTTATGTTGAAATTGTTATAAATTTCACCCTGTGGGTTTATGGGAGCAAATACGGATTTTGCTTTAAGACCTTCTATAGTTGCCGTTGTAGCTCCTGTACTCTTCTTGGAATCAAACTCCACATATTCAATACAGGTGCTGCCTTTCGGGAATTCAAACTTCACATGAGCCCCTTTTGCAACGAATTTCTTGCACTGCTCTTTTGCTTTTACATTTTCCTTAGGTTCTTTAGGCTCTACTTTCTTCTTTTTTGAATGGCTCTTTTTCCCATCCTTTTCTCCGGTGCCGTTATCGTCTTTCCCGTCACCGTTTTCGTCGCCATCATCTATTTGATCGTCATCTTCATCATATTCGTCGTTTTCATCATCGTCCTCGTCATACTCGTCATCGTCACCATCATAGTCAGGCTCGTCATCTTCTTCGTCTTCTTCATCTTCTTCGTACTGCTGCTTTGATTTAATTTTTATTTCTGATTGTGCAATCCCTGCAATTCCTATTCCTGGAGTGTATGCTGCCACACAGAGATAGTATTGTCCTTTTGGCAGATCAAATGCTGTTAGAGAAAGATCTTTCTGTCCATTCTGCCCCATTGCAATGGAACCTTTTC
>JBNAKO010000243.1:0-4358 GCA_049706495.1 Methanosarcina sp.
AAACTCAGGTTTATGTTACTATATCTGGAATTTGAAATAATCAATTGATCTTATGATACGGAAAATGATTTTCAAAATCTTATTGATGTCGAATAAAAATTAGTTTTGGGATGAGCTCAATAACAATTTAAAAATGAAATTTTATACTAATTCTAGTATAACTTTAGTATAATTTTAATATGACTTTAACATAATTCTAAGGTAATATCAAAGAATAATAAAGATAATAAGCCAAATTTAAAACAGATTAAAAATACTTGAAAAGAATTGAAAAAATTGTAAAAAATTTTCAAATAAATTAACGATAGTCCAAACATAAATAACTCTGATCCGATTATAAAAATTAAAAACCTAATAAAAATTCAGGTTTATAGTAAAAACTGGATATCTCAGAAATATTTTTTATTTTGCCTTGTTTTGTTTTATTACAATGGGAACGTAGAGGTCAAGAACATCTTATCCTTTAGGATGGGTGGCCGTCCTCAATTTGATTTTTCTATTGATTTTTCTATTAATTTTCAAGTAGGCTTTTTATTCTGATTTCTATTATCCCATAGAATATTTAAATATTGAGAACATACGCACTTTCAGGTAAGCTTCAGTGGTCTTATTTGCTTTTACCTCAGCCCCATTCGCGATAATTAATTTCAGAAGGTCTTTTTATGTTTTCGCTAAATCCCGAACGCATTTTATCCAAAAAATCTGAGGATATTCCTCCTTTCTATGTAATGGAAGTGCTGGAAAGTGCTCAGGCTCTCGAAGCTCAGGGAAGACATATAATCCATCTTGAGGTCGGAGAGCCTGATTTTCCTACTGCTCCCCATATTTGCGAGGCTGCGTACACTGCTATTTGTCGGGGATCTACAAAATATACTCACAGTCAGGGATCTCTCGCTCTTAGAGAGGCAATAGTTGAGTCATATCAAAACAAGTTTGGAGTTAATTTAAGCCCGAACCAGATAATTGTAACCTCAGGAACCAGTCCAGGGCTTCTTATGGTTTTTATGGCCCTGCTGGAAAAAATGGACGAAGTAATAATGTCTAATCCGCATTATGCCTGTTACCCAAATTTTGTAAAATATCTGGGAGGAACTCCGATTTTTGTTTATACTAGTGAGGTAAATGGTTTTGCTCTTGAGCCTGAAACAGTAAGGCAGTGTCTGAGTCCCAATACAAAAGCAATTCTTATTAATAGCCCTTCAAATCCTGCAGGCCATGTAATGTCTTCTGAGACCCTTCAGGGGCTAGCCGAAATAGCAGAAGAAAAAGGAATCCCTATTATTTCTGATGAAATTTACCAGGGCCTGATTTACTCCGGGAAAGGACACAGCATTCTGGAGTATACAAATAATGCATTCGTCCTTAATGGTTTTTCCAAATTATATGCAATGACAGGCTGGAGGCTCGGCTATATAATCTGCCCCCCCGAATTTGTCCGGGCTATCCAGAAGATTCATCAGAATTTTTTTATCTGTGCCAATTCTTTTGTGCAGGAAGCAGCTATAGCAGCTCTAAAAGGTCCCCAGGAGCATGTTGAGGAAATGGTCCAGACTTATAATATAAGGCGGCAATATATGCTAAAAAGACTTATAGGAATGGGGCTTGATGTTAGAAAAGAACCTATGGGAGCTTTTTATGTACTGGCAGACGCCCGGAAATATGGAAGCGATTCTCTGGAACTAAGCCGTCGTATCCTCAATGAAGCTGGAGTAGCAGTAACTCCAGGGATCGATTTTGGAAACGGAGCAGAAGGTTATCTTCGTTTTTCCTATGCTAATAGCCTCGAAAATATAAAAGAAGGTATGGACAGGTTAGAAACTTTTTTAGAAAAAGAGCTTGAAGGGTAAGTTTTTTTAGAAAATAAACCCCTTTTTATTTCTTTTATTTTTTACCGGTTTCTTATCTATTTCTTACTATTTCTTACTGTTTTTTACTGTCTCTTACAGTTTTTTTACCTTTTTTATCTTTTTTCCAGGTTTTATGATTATTTGATCCCTTTTATCGAATGAAAAATAAAAATCTCAGAATAACTATTAATGATAAAAAGCAACCAATAAAAATAAATAAGTTTAATTTCGAAAAGCTGGCTTAAAAAGCTAGCTTAAGATGTATTCTGATTTTCGCAGGTAATAAATCCTGAAAGTTTACTCTGGTTTTTTGAGCCTCTTTCCGGGAAATAGAGCCCTATAATCATCCAGGTTCCAAAAATAAAATGAGTGCCCATTACAAAATAAACCTCTTTTTCCTTCATAATTGAGAATGCATACTCTGGAATTTCCTTTTCAAGGGTTACCAGTTCTTTATTCTCTCTTATAATCCTTCTTATGCCTTCATTAAATTCCCAGTCAAGCAAAATTATTTTATGTCCTCTGCAGGCCTTTTCTCCTTTGCATTTAAATATATACCTGACTTCAACAGGCATCCTGGATCTTTCTCCTTTTTCCAGGAAATCCCCAATAAGGTTAAAATATTGCTGCCTCTCGTAGAGTTCAATATTATTTACCTTTACCTCGAGATTCAAAATTTCAGGTTTTATTATTCCAAGGCTTGAGCCTTCCTTATTTAACCTCTCTATAGAAGTAGAAAGAGGCAGGATGCGCTCTTTAACTTCTCTTTCTTTAAGCGATTTTTCAAGATTTGTGTAGCTGAGGACTTTTCTGCTCTCCCATCTCAGATCATACTCAGGCTTACTTATTGCAACTTCGAGCAGGTCGTTCTTCCTGAAATTCCCTGAGCCGACTCCATACCTGAATCCGAGAGGATACAATCTCAGAATTTCTTTATTTTTGTTTACCCCAATCACTCCTACAGTATGCTCTTCCTCTCCTACTCTCCCTTTTTCAGGAGTAGCTTTAACGAGAATTGCTATTTCTTCTTTTTCTAGCTTCAAATCGGGAACCTCGGTTGCTTATGAGTAAATACAAAAATTCAAGTTTACCAGTTATTAATTTTTTGGAAAGCTACATGAAAGTGATTTTACTTCTTAATAAATTTTACCAAAAAATTCTTTTTAAAATCTCTAGAAAATTCTGAACAGCATCTCTAATAATCTATCCAGTTTTTTCTTTAACTTCCTATGCTTTTTTTCTAACTTTCTTCCAGGTTTTTAGCAGCTTTTCCATTTTTCATTCATCTTTTGATAACTAAATTGCAGAACTCATAAACATTTTATAGTATGATAGTTATCCATTGTTTACTTTCTAACTTTTTGAAAAAATTAGGTCTGCAGTCACCCATAGATGAAATCTAAGATAGTTGTATGTTTGTGTTATTTGTTCCTAAATCTAAAAATACAATCCTCCAGCCATAAAATAACATGCAGTTGCTTTAAAAATAAAATGGGGAGTTAGAAAGATTATGTTCTTTATTAAAAGAATGGAGCCAAAAAATATGAATAAAAATAACAAAGTAAAGATGATATCTCAGTTATTAGGGGTTCTGCTTTGCCTTACACTAATCCAAAGTGCATTTGCCCAGCCCGTAGATCCTCAGCAAGCTTTAGCCTTCAGGGATGTAACAATTGGAAATGTAACCATCGAGAATGTGAAATATGCAAATGGTTCTTATGAAACCGTCCCAGCACCTGAACCAGAAATCCCTGATGGGAATCCAGTTCAAGGGAATACCACAATACACACTATAACTCCAAGCTATTATTCCACGTATGTGATGGCAGGTAACAGCGAAAACTTCAATGTCAATTTCAAGAACGAAGGTAATGAAACACTTCTTATTACCCCGAAAGTTGTGAGTATGCCCAATTCGGAAAAGGTTATAAACGAAAGCTGGATTACAATTTCTCCTGAAAATGCAACTATAGAACCAGGCATAGCACAGGAGTTTGCAGTTGGAATAATCATTCCAAAGGATGCGGAAGGCGGATACTACCAGGCAGGAATAGCTTTTACTGATGACTTCTTACCGAATTCCCCCGAGTATGCCAATTTTATGCGTCTTGACCTTTCAGTCCAGGGCCTTTCAAAGATAGAACTCCAGACAGGTTACCTCTCTGATAATGTTGAACCAGGACAGGTCTATATATACAATGTAAAAGTCAAAAATATTTTAGACAGAGATGTTACTATTGATCCGAAGGTAAAAAAGAATCATTATGACATGTCCCCTAACACATTCGGACTCAATAACGATGAAATAAAAATCTCTGCACCTTCAACAATAGAAGCCGGCCAGATCGTTAATATGACTATTGAAGTCCCTGTGCCTGAAAATGCAACAGGATACTTTGACAGGTATATTGACATGAATGTTGACGGAAAAGAGAACGATGGAGCTAATCCCCAGTTAGGTCTTTCCTTCAGGGTTCTGCAGCAGCCTACAGTTCCTTACGTAAAAACTTT
>JBNAKO010000244.1:0-15534 GCA_049706495.1 Methanosarcina sp.
ACTCAGGTTCCGGCGTCCCGAACGCCGAAGGATGGACCAAGCTACCCTACGGTCCCTTACTGGTACGGCGAGAGCACGTCAACAAGTTCGACGTGGCTTAAGATCATTCTGCGGCAGCAGTAGCGGGTGATCCCGAGATCATCCAGCACTGCGGCACCGTCTTCGCCATCGTTAACGCGTCTTTTGTACTCATCCCAATAGTTTGAGATTACTTTTCCACATGAGAAACATCGGACTGGGATCATAGTCTTACCTGTAAGATTTCTGATATTTGGCCCTTGCTCCAGGCCCACCAAAGTTCTTTGATTCTTTCTGTCTTGAATCACTTACAAGCAGGTTGCGGTCATAGCTTGCGAAGTTGTCCCTGATCATTGTGTCGTTTGTCCATTCCACAATGCCTCTGGCAATAGCGGTTCTTACCGCATTAGCCTGCCCGACAATCCCGCCGCCTTTAACATCAACATTAATGTCAAGGCCTGAGACCACCTCATCTCCTGCGATTAGCAGAGGCTCGGAAATCTTCATCATCACAAGCTCGGGCTTATATAACTCGAGCGGAATTTTGTTGATCCTGACCTTACCTGTTCCTTTTGTGACTGTTGCACGCGCAGTTGCAGTCTTATGCTTTCCAGATGAATTAATTACTTTGACCATGAGGATTCACCCTTTAAAATTTTGAACCCATTTTCTGGCTCACTTCACCAAGCTCTACGTATTTATTGGAACTCAGAAGCTTCATATCAGCATCTGCAATAGTGGTCATGTCTGCGCCCTTGAGTTCAAACGGAACACCTACATAGACCTTGAGCCTGGACATTGCGTCTCTGCCTCTTGCTTTCTTGTAGGGCAGCATTCCACGAATAGTCCTCTTAAGAATGCGGTCCGGACGCTTTGGGAAATAAGGTCCGAATTCTGTTGCTCCCCTTTCCCGGGTTTCCCGGTACTCTTTAAGGGTGCTTGCCCTTGAACCAGAAATTACGGCTTTTTCGGCATTTACAATATGAATCTCTTCATCTCCTGAAAGCAACTGTTTTGCAACCGTACTTGCAAGACGTCCCAGAATAAGCCCATTTGCATCGATAACTGCCATCTTTGACACCTCAGCGGAAAATCCGGATACCGGACCCTTTAGGATTTGCTTCCATAATCTCTTCGAGACTCAAACACTTGCCACCGGCTTCAGTAATCTTTTCTACTGCGGATTCACTGAAGGTTAAAGCTGCAACAGTTACAGGGTGATCAAGGAGACCAGCGCCCAGAACCTTTCCCGGAATAAGCAAGACGTCTTCATTTGCTGTATGCCTATTAATCTTGCTAATATTCACAGCCGCATAGTTTCTGGACGGCATCTCAAGTCGTTTCGCAATATCCTTCCAGATTGGGGCAGAATCTACGTTGGCCCTATCTTTCAGGGTAAGAATCAGAGAAACGATTCTTGGATTTGTTTTTCTTGTTAGTTTTACCAGTGCTTTTTTACCCAATGTATGTTCCTCCGCAAGATTTGTATAATCTCACTCACGCGGAAAAAAATTCCCTATCGCGTTCGAACATCGCTAAAAATTGTCGTTGGGATGTTACCCAGAAGTGACAAATTAAAGAAAGCGAATAGTCGGAATTGGTATGATCTGAATAACATTTCTAGTACATAAAGATTATGTGCACCATTACTTCTGATTCATCAAGAATTTCAAATAATAATCTTCATTTTTTTAATGCGTTTGTATATCTAATAACTTATAATTGATAGGGAAATAATAGTGAATATAATCTAAAAAATAAAAATTGAATTATATTTCAAATTTAATTCAAAATTAAATTCAAGCAAAAAATAAGAATCAACTTGAAAGGAGTGGGGGACAATTATGACTGAGACTGTTATTCAATATCTCCTGAGGAGATTAAAGCAACTTGGGGTAAAGGATATTTTTGGTGTGCCAGGTGACTTTTCATTTCCTATTAACGACTCAATCTGTGACGATAACGAATTAAACTGGATTGGGTGCTGTAACGAATTGAATGCTTCTTACGCTGCTGATGGGTATGCTCGCGTAAAAGGCATGGCAGTGCTCTCGACTACTTTCGGAGTAGGGGAACTCTCTGCTCTTTGTGGAATTGCAGGCGCTTTTGCAGAGAGAAGTATTATATTTCATATTGTAGGAATTCCGAAAACTTCATTTCACGAAAAACATGCAATTGTTCACCATACGCTTGCACATGGCGAATTTTATGAATTTATGGCTATGACTGAACCGGTTGTATGTGCAAAAACCCTGCTGACCCCACAAAACTGTATTCACGAAGTCGAACGTGTTATTGCGGCAGCCCTCGAACATCACCGTCCTGTATATATTGCCATACCCCATGATTATGTGCATAAAGAAATCTCGTCCGGTACTGAACTTGAAAATGTACCTGCAAACTTGCAGAAAAATCTAATTAAAACTAATTCTGAAGTCCTGGAAGAAGTGGTTATATCTATTCTAAATAAACTTTCTAGTGCAAAAAAAGCCTGTATTATTCCAGGTTTTCTTGTTGAACGTTTCGGTTTAAGGGACATGACTGAGAAACTTGTTAATGTCTCTGGTTTACCTTATGTAACTATGGCCCTGGATAAATCTGTACTTGATGAGACAAACCCCTCTTACCTGGGCTTATACATGGGGAAACTTATCAATCCTGAAATCAGAGAATTTGTTGAATCTTGTGACTGCGTACTTACCATAGGTACAATCCCGACTGATAATAATACAGGCATGTTTACAGCAGAGCTTGACAAATCCCGAATTATCAATATTGAACCTGTCAGCGTCTCTATAGGACATGCTGATTATGCCAATATAAAAATGGCTGATGTTTTGCAGGAACTTGCAGGCAGACTTCAAAAACGAAGTGATGTAAAAGGGCCTGAAGCCAGGGCCCCGGAGCTGCCGAAAGTAGATACTGATGATCCGATAACAGCCGGTTATCTATATCCGAAATATGCGGAATTTTTTAGGCCGGATGACATTATTGTAGTGGATTCAGGTACATCTTTTTATGGCCTGCTGCCTGTATTTTTACCAGAGGGAGCTAGATTTTATAATCAGATGCTCTGGGGAGCTATAGGCTGGGCTACTCCTGCTTCTTTTGGAGCTTCGCTGGCCGCGCCGGATAAACGAGTAATTCTTATAGCAGGTGAAGGTTCACACCAGATGACGGCTCAGGAAATCAGCCAATTTTATCGTTACGGGTTAAAACCTATCATTTTTATCCTGAATAATCAGGGCTACCTGATAGAGAGAATGCTATCTAAAAAGGTAGATTACTGCTATAATGATATTCCACACTGGGAATATCATAAACTGGCGGAAGTGCTTGGCTGCAATGACTGGATAACAAGAAAAGTTACTACCTGCGGAGAGCTGGATAAAATTATGGAAGAACTGAGAAATGCAGAAAAAGGCGCTTACATAGAAATAGTTACACCAAAATTATCAGCACCTCCTCTTATGGAGACTATCCATAAAAAATTGTAGGCGCTAAAGTAAAAAGATTAGAGGCAGACAGGCTTTTTAGCTTATTAAGATACTAAATCATGGAAAAATATTATTCCGTGACTGAATTTTTACCGCGTTAGCTCTAGCTTTCTTAGGCAAAACTATCTTTAATTTAGTTTTCCTTAATAGTGCTTGCTGCCTTCAAATTCTATATAAATACTATTCTCGGTTATATCAAGTATACATAGAATTGGTACCAATTCAAGGTACTGTAATGTACAAATATTTTGAATAAGTATCATTTTAAATAAGTATCTGGGAAATTGGATTCTGGTTGGATCGTTGTTTCGTTGTTAACGTATTCAAGTCAATCGGCAAGTGAATTGGGTATGTTTATTGGATCCTAGGTGGAGTAGGTCGTATGGTTATTATTGGCGTAATTGTGAAAAAGACTTTGTACGATCCGCCACCACCACTGAAGAGGACTTCATCAGCATCTGTTCGAGGCCAATTGAACTGAACATCCGATCCAAGTATATCCGGGTGCCGTCTAAATGATGCTTGGAATGCTGCTTGTTCAGCTATATCTACGATATTTTGTGCCGGGATTATGAACTCATGTTCGTCGATTAAATCATCAGAAAGCGCATCTGCAAGCAAATCCGCCAATCCAAGGGTTAATAACTTGAAAGGTTTTACCCCCCCTACTTCAAATTCAGTTACATCTCCGACAGCACCTGCTAACTGCTGATTTCCATTTGCTGCTGCTCCTGCAATTAGCTGAGCCCCTTTTTTGGCCGAATCTTCTAAAACGGCATTGATATCATTACGCAAGTCGTCAGGGTCACCGTTTTCGTGATCAAATATTGCTACGTAGATTTTAATTCCACCTCCCGGGAAAGCTCGCAGTGTACCAATTGTTTTTTCCTTGAAAATAACCTTCCCCCCCTGTACATTGCTAGCTATCTCAGTTCGCATTGTATGAACAAGTTCATCAACTCCGTAAGAATTCGGATTGATACTAATTAGAGATATTACGAGAAATGTTTCATCATTTTCACTTGGATCTTCTGTACCAAAACACTTCACTGCAGAAAGTTTCACTTCTACATCATAACTTGTAAATGCCTCAAGAGTACCATCAATATTGTTTAAACGGATAGAGCCAAGCAAATAATTCTGCTGCACACTTTCATTACTCGGAATTAGCCCACCAACTGGAGGACCTAGAGGACCCAATGATCCTCCAGTTCCAAAGTAGTATTTGTATATTTTCTCTTCAGCAATTTTCGCATTAATAAGAGCTTGAGATAGCGAGTTGGTGCCAAACATTTTCACCAAAGAACGCATTAAAATAGGTGGATTAACAAAACCGCTTTGCTTTGCGAATTTAAGAAAGCTGCTCATCTAATTACCATCCTTCATTGTAATGCGACTAAGATTGGAATCAATCCTTTGCCTTCTTTCAGAGGAAGTAATGCTTTGCCGATTATCGCACCAAATGATTTTGTGGGATCGCTTGCTTTCATGGCATGCCCTGGCGTTGCTGAGCTAGTAAGCAAATCCCCAGCTCCAACCGATTCGTAGTCTGCGTCGATTTTACAGTAGACTTTTCCGACCAAAGCTATAGGCAACTTATACGTTTTTCCTTGCTGCCTTCCTAAAATCAATCCTGGCTTAAGGTCGCCTGCGCCGGAAATGACACCTGCAACGCACTTATCATATGGTTGTTTAGCTTGTACTAATTTACCATCATTGTTGAGAGCCATAACTGTACCTGGGTCAACTTGTTCGACTGATGAAATTTCAAAGTCTTCAGCACAATCAGCATTTGGTAGAATAATGTCGCCATTAGCTCCATCTATGATGACGCTATCTTTATTTTGGGCATTCTTGATGGTTATCTTACCTGCAGAAGAATTCTCCCCAATAGTTAAATTTGTGAAGTACCCAAAATCGGATTCTGTGAATGTTGGCAAAGTTTGATAATTACCTTCTTGAATCACTATTCTCTGAAATCTTTCTCTATTAGGCATATTTATTTCCCCCAACTTATACAATTATATTTTTTCTTAGTTGTTATTACAATTGTGCAAATTGTTGAATTCTTTTTAATTCAGATGTATTTAATACTTAATGACTTATGTTATTGTACTTTTTGATATAAAAATAGTACCGACTTTATATAAATAAAATATTTATAAAATTGATTAACTTTCACTAAAATAAATTTTAATAAGTACTATCAAATTATCTTTTACTCAATCAAAGTTGTGGTGGCGCACCCCGCAGCAAGCTGCGGGGTATTCGACTGAAATAAATATGAAAATCTATATTTCTGGCATTATCTATACTGTAACTATATTAGGACTTACGCGGTTGAGTTCTTTTTTGTAAATTAGGTTAAAATACTTTCTCGAATATATTATAATAAATATATTCAAAAAAAATCTCTGAGTGAAAGTTATAAATCCGCCTAAATGCACCGAATTTGATTACATCAATTTTCTTATTGCGTCTTCTCGAGTTTTTAGCTGCACTGAAGCTTCCAAGTGCAGTTTTATAGACTCGAATAGTCCTGCTCACGACTCTTTTACTCGCCTTCTTCGTAGACAATCCCCAGATACTGAGGCTTTATGGGAAGAAGTTAAGGAGTTTGTCACTCCAAAAACTGGATTTCTTATTATCGATGATACTGTTCTTGATAAACCTTATTCCAAGCATATTGATCTTGTTTATAAACAATGGAGCGGAAAACATCATCAGATTGTAAATGGCATCAATCTTGAAACTGTTGTCTGGACAGATAATCAAGCCATTATACCTGTTGATTTCAGGATTTACGATATAAACACTGACGGAAAAACAAAAAATGATCATTTCCTTGATATGTTAAATAAGGCAGAAGAGCGTGGTTTTTCTCCTGAATTTATTTTGTTTGATACATGGTATTCGAGCATAAATAATCTAAAGGCAATCCGGAAAAAAGGTTGGCACTGGCTAACCAGGCTAAAGAAAAACCGATTGGTTAACCCTGATAATACTGGTAATGTAGCAATTGAACTGGTAGATATTCCAAAACAAGGAATGATAGTACATCTGAGACAATACGGCTTTATTAAGGTATTTCGGTTAGTTTCCAAGGATGAATAAGGAGACACGCAGTACTGGGCTACAGATGTCCTTGATATGCAGGAAGAAGATAGAAAAGAATTGGCAAAGAAAGCCTGGAAGATTGAAGAGTATCACAGAGCAATTAAACAGTTTTGTGGAGTAGAACGCTGTCAGGCAAGAAGAAACAATGTGCAGGGGGCACGTATTCTGATGGCACTAAGAGCATTTCTAAGGTTTGAGATCCAAAGAATAAAAACAGGGATTACATGGTTTAATAAATTTATAAAAAATCTAATATATTCATTACAATAAAAATTCAGACAATTCAAAATTTGCCTGCAAAGCAGTTAATTATGTAAGTCCTATTCTAGATGAGAACAATATAAAATACAAAGTCGTTTAAGGGAACTCTAGATCTTCTCTGGATAAAGGAATAGATAAAGAGATTATATAACAAAGATATATCCAAATTATCCTGCGGCGGTCCATAAACATACCCATACATCACTAGTATTTGCGTGAACTGCGACCATACCTTGCCATCCCATTTGAGCGCATTAAGGAATAAATTAAAGAGAAAAACCAAGCACTGATTTTGAAACTCTATCAAAAAGAGTTTCAATATTACATCCTAATTTTTTCGCCACAATAAGTGCAACAATTCGAATATCCACAAGATAAAAAAGCCTGTCCTGCATGGAGTTTATTTCTGCAGCAAGTCTCTGTTTGCTTATTCCTCTGTCAGCCGAGATAAATTCCAGAATCTGTTCAAAAGAAATTTCCTTTTCTACATGGGCTTTTTTTGGGGAACTGTCCTTGTTTTCGAGAAAGTCCTCTGAAGGCTTAAAAGCGTGGGGAAGTCGAACACTATCCAGATCAAATTCAGGAACAAGAAGTCCGTTTTTAAGAGAAAGAAGGCCTTCTTCAAGTGCCCTGCTTTTTACTTTTGAAGCAGTTTTCGGAGAAAACCATTTCAGGTCAAAGGCCAGAGAGAATTCAAAATCTTTTTCCGAAAGCGAAGTTGAAAGATTTTTTTTAAAAGGAGTTGAAATTACACGTTTAAGTTCTTCCATTTATTGCACCTTTAAAAAATTGGCATGGCAATGATATAATTGATGTAATATTAGACTTAATGTAAAGTAGACAAATAGGTTCGACAAGATTCAAGAAATAAAATACGGCTTCCCAATAATTTTCAGAAAATTATAGATTTCAGGCTCAGGATTTTCATCCTGAACCCTGAAAACACATTCCAGTATCGATTTTTTCAAGAAACTTAGAGAGTTACCAGCTTGGCGTCAAGAATTCCTGGAACTTTCCTGACTTCATCAAGAATAGGGTCAGAGACTTCAGAATCTACGTTAAGGACCATCATAGTCTCGCCTCCGATCTCGCCTCTTCCTACCTGCATGCCTGAGATATTAATGTCGTTTTTACCAAGCACGAGGCAGCAGGGCCCGATAACATTCGGCCTGTTAATATGTTTGGCGAAAATCATGTGGCCTGCAGGGAAAATGTCCACTCTGTCATTATCGACTGCAACAATCTTTGGTTCATCTCCAACAACCGTTCCTGCAACCATTTTTGAGATTGTTGAGCTGATAAGTCTGATGCTGATTGTTGAGGAATATTCTTCAGCAGATTCGGATTTGCTCTCTACGACTGCAATCTGCCTGGATTTTGCAAGCACCGGAGCATTAACATAATTTACTCCGGAGCCAAGAGCCATTTCAAGAAGTCCTTTAAGAGCAGAAACCGTAAGCGGCCTGGTATCTTTTCCGGAAATTTCCCCATTGTATCTGATTTCTACTTTCTCGTAGTTACCATCTACAAGCTGGCCTGCGATTTTTCCCATAATTTCCGAAAGTCTGATGTACGGGGCAAGCACTGCCATTGCTTCCGGTTTTACTGAGGGGATATTAATTGCATTCTTTGCAGGCCCGCCATTGAGTACGGATACGATTTCTTTGGCAATATCGACTGCTACATTGACCTGGGCTTCCTGGGTTGAAGCTCCGAGATGAGGGGTTACAATAACATTGTCAAAGTCAAGAAGTGGGCTTTTAAAAGGAGGTTCTTCCACAAAAACATCTACAGCTGCTCCCCCGACTTTTCCACTTGCCAGAGCTTTAGCCAGAGCTTCTTCACTTATAATACCTCCACGAGCACAGTTAATGATTTTAACCCCTGGTTTCATAAGCTCAAACTGCGGTTCATCAAGAATGTTTTTGGTTTCTTTAATGAGCGGAGTGTGCACAGTAATATAATCAGCCTGTTTTGCAATCTCGTTGACTGTTGCAAGCTTAACTCCAAGTTCAGCAGCCCTCTTTTCAGAAATGAAAGGGTCATATCCCATAAGGTTCATCTCGAGCCCTGAAGCTCTTTTTGCAACTTCAGAACCGATTCTTCCAAGCCCGATAACTCCCAGAGTCTTGCCTTTAACCTCTACCCCTGTAAATTTGTTTCGCTTCCATTCTCTGGCTTTCAGGGAAGCATTTGCTTGAGGGATATTTCGGGACATTGACATCATCATGGCAATAGTGTGTTCTGCTGCCGAAATCATGTTACCTTCTGGGGAGTTGGTAACAATAATTCCTTTCTTTGTAGCTGCATCCACATCAACATTATCGACTCCGACTCCTGCCCTTCCTATTACTTTGAGATTGTCGGCAGCTTCAATAATTTTCTGGGTAACCTGGGTCCCGCTGCGGATTACAAGTGCATCATAATCTTTAATTATTTTTGTCAATTCGTCCTCCGAGAGTCCGGTAGACACGTCAACAGTAAAGTCCTTTTTTAGAATCTCCAGACCTTCGCTGGAGAGTGAGTCACTGACCAATATTTTCATGTAAATTTCTCCGGTAAATACGATAAATATGAGAGCTAAAATTTTTAAATTTTAACAGAGAATACAAATCAACTTAATCACACTTAAGGGTTATCACACATCTTTAAAACCTTCATTTTTGCTGCGGGATTTATAAAAATCCTTCTACGATCTATGATTATTAGCCGACTAATCTAATTACTCCAATCTTGGGTTCATAGCACTGCCCGCTTGAAAGAAGAGAACGGATAACCTCTTCAACAACATCCTCAGGAATTCCTCTCGAAACTGCATTATCTATAAAGGAGGCGTAATCGACACCTTTGTTTCCGCCCATTTCTCTGAGCAGCTCAAGTACGAATTCTTTTTGATCGGCTTTAGCCCCCTCCGAATCTTCTGCATTAAAATCCAAATATTTAAGCCCGTCTGTGATTGAAGCTCGCAGCAACTCTGCAAATTCCTGGGGAGCCCTTTCTCTTTCAAGCACGATACAAATTCCCTCGGTAAGCTCAGAAGAAACTCCCTTTTCCAGAAGGTATTCCCTTAACTGTTCTCCTTGATATCCGCTGTTTAGAGCATCTGAGAAAATCTCAAGCCTCTCAACTGTTTGCTCTGCTGTATCAACAATCCACCTGTTGCGGATTTCTTCGTCGACCACATTTACTTCTTCTGCCCTTATGGAAACGAAAACCGAGCCAGGCTCAGGCTCGTAAATTCGGGCTTTTCCTGTAAGCGCAATAAAGGCAGGAATCTGGACCGTTGAAAAGAAAATGGAAGCGTCAGGCTGATACTGGCCTGCATACACTGTAAAAGCTCCTGTTGGGTCAACTATCCTTGCTTTCCACATTTCATTTTGTGTACCTATGTTGTCAAGTTCGGTAAGTACTCCAACCACGAAAACCCGATTAAGGATAGTCCCGATAGGGCTTATAAGCAAGTTTGGAGATTTTGAATCGTGGATGTCGGAATCAGGCCTGGAATCCTTTTCAAGCTCCCTGCAGGCTTCAAACTCCTTTGCAAAAACCCTTTTTGCAACTTCCCGTTTAAGCAAGGTCAACTCCTCCGGCAGCTTCTGAACTTTGATCCTGTTTATCCTTTTTTTCCTGGGCAGTTTCAAGCCTGTGAAGCAGTTCTACAATCCTTACTGCCAGATCATCTTCGGGAATCCAGGCTTTTTCTGCTACAAAAGAAATTCCGTATTCTCCTTTTGAAGCATTTCCGCGTACTGCAAGATAGCGGCCTGTAAGAAAACGTCTCAGGTCTTCATAGACTGCATCTTTAGAAATATCAGAAAACATTAGCTGTTCAGCTTCTTCAAGGGTTTTTCCGTAAATTGTTTCCGAGATTTCTCTTGGAAACATGACAGACATAGAACCTGTCCCATCATCAAGCACAGCTTTAATTCGCATATCTCTTATGCCTTCTACCTTGCCGTGGACTCTGCAGCTTCCTTTTTGAATTACCCTTCCGCATTCAGGACAGCGTAGAATAATGCCTGAACCCGGACGGACAGAAACGACATTTCCTGCCGCAGCCACATCATACATACTATCTCTTGCTTCTATTTCTTCTATTTTCAAAGGAGCAGGTTCTTTTGAGACGGACTCAAAAGTAAATGCAAACTTCCTGGCTTCCTCAGACCCGACTGGAAAAACTTTCGTATTGCTCAGGATATTAATAGAAGGCATTCCCCTGAACATGCGAACCTGTGCGTCCTCAATCCTTATTATACTTCCAATATCTATGCCCGGAAGTTCAACCCAGGCTGTAAAAGGTAATCTGCCAGTCTCATCTGCAAGCACGCCTGAGATTACTCTGGACTGCCTGCCTTTGACAAGCACCTCTCTATGGGAAAGCCGGAGTATACAGGCAACTGTATTAATGGAAAAATCCGCTGCTCCTACATCAACCAGTTTTTTAGTCTGGCTGCCTGTAAGTTCGGACAAAGGAGGGAGAGAAGAATCAGGAATTTTTGATACAATAGACTGTTCTCCTATGGAAAGCCTGACCCTATTCTGCCAGACCCGGGTGTATGCATTTTTAATATCAATTGCATCTCCAACTGAAAAAGGCAACTCCTTCCAGGAAGAAAACATCACTGAACCGGTTTCATCTGCAAGAACCCCTGTGTACAGCCTGGAAGGTTTTTCCTGACTGCCCCCAGAATTTACTGTATGCCCTTTGGTAAAACCTGGATTATCAGTTATTTCTGGGTTCATTTCCGAGTTTTTTTCCAAAATCCCATTTTGAGGGCGAATTGTCTTTTCTCCAAGCTCGAGAAGCCGGCCTTTAATTTCAAAATTTTTCAAATTTGCAGAAAGATTTTTTACCTTTAAAACTCTTATTTTTCCTCCGAATTTCCGGAGGATACTTTCTTTTGCAACATCAGGTGGTACATGAAATGTAAGGAGTTTTTCAAACTCCTGTCGAATGCCAGTACTCTCAAGGTCTCCAAGCGCCCTGGTTAACTCTTCAAGATGGGGCGCAATATCTTCATTCATTTTAAGCCTCCATTCGAGACAACAATATAAATTAATTTTTGACTTTTTATATTATTTCTGATTCCAAATATTTAAGACATTGTTTAAAACTAGCCGCAACAATGCGTTTCTAAAGTGAGATAAGCTGCACATTAATGTGCGCAAACTAATATAAACTATACGTTAAAAATAAGCTTACTTAGCAGAAAAAATACCCGGCTACTACTTAAAGATATTTGTTCAGAATAAATCAAGAAAGAAATAAAAAACAAGAAAATGAAAAATGAAAAGTGAAAAGTGAAAAGTGAAAAGTGAAAAATAAAAGAACGAAAAATAAAAGAATGGAAAATAAGAAAATGAAAAATGAAATAAAGGAATAAAACCTTTCTAAAAAATCCAGATTTTTTATAGATACTTTTTTAATTATACAAATAAAGAGCAAAAGTTATAACAAAAATTCTTTTGATCACTGGTCCAAAAATACTCTCCTTTGAAATACGCGTTTATTCAGGGATTATAGTTGATTTCGAAAGTTATTTGGAATTTGTTTTCGTTATTTAGCTTTATTCGGCATTATTGCCTTTTAAAGCCTGTTTTTTCACTTTATTTATATTTTAATTTAATTAAACCACTTAATTTAATAAATCAACCCTGATAGCTTCAATTTCTTCAATTAAAGACATTAATATAAAACTAATGCAAATGAAAGATTTAAAATATTAGTAAGTTTTGAGGAATAACGTTTAGTAAATACTTATTAAACGCTTTAAATTAAAGCAAACTCATCACAGAATATAGAGGTCAAAGAACATAGGAGAGGTAGTTCAGGGAATGAAAAAGTACAATGTAATTGTTGTTGGAGCAGGCATCAGCGGCCTTTTAGCCGCACTTACTCTCGCAAAACACGGAAAAAAAGTTCTTGTTCTTGAAAAAAGTCGATATCTGGGAGGAAATTGTAACAGCTACATGGTAGACGGCTATCAGGTAGATACAGGAGTCCATGCAATAACCCATATTATTGAAGGCCCCCTGAAAAGGTTAATGGATAATTATTTTGATTATCTTCCAGTGTTCGAAGACTATGGATACTATTATATTCGTACAGAAAATTCCCTGACCAAAGTCCCTTCAAACATAAAAGACTTTGTGACTTTTGACATATTGCCAAAAAAGGACAGGCTTTTACTTTCCCAGACCCTTACAAAAGCTTTTACTCTTTCTTCTTTTGGAATCGATCTCTCAAGACAGTCAGTATATGCTTTTCTACCAAAAAGCCTGTCAAAAGACACTTATGATTTTGTAAATACAATGTGTATCTCCCTTTCTGGAAAATCCATGTTCGAGACTTCTGCTGACCGCGTACTTTCAGGCAGTAATTTTGTCCGGGACAGCATTACGCAGGAACAGTTTGATGCCATGATTGGGAAACTTGACCCAAAAAAACGCCAGTCTACAGAATCTATTCTAACTTCAGTCCTGCCCTATCATCTGCATGCATCCCTCCAATCCAGGATGACAAAAGTTACTCAGCCTTTTACCTCCCTTGAAAGACTTGCAACAAATGACGTAAACGACTCTCAGGGTTATCCAAGAAAAGGCTTAAAAGCTCTCCTTAATTCTGTTCTTTATTCTTTACCTGAAACTGTTGAGATAAAAAAGGAATGCGAAGTTAAATCCATTCTTGTAGAGGACGGGAAAGTTACAGGAGTAGAAGCTGATGAAATTTACAGTTCCGAACTTGTAATTTATACCGGGTTTGCGACTCGACTTCCAAGCTTTATAGAGGATCTGCCTCCTGAGTATACCCAGGATCTAAAAGATATTGTACACAGCAAAAGCCTGACAATTTGGCTTGGCTTAAAAGAACAGCTCCCTGAATTCAATTATACAGGCTCAGAGATCTGGTTCAAGGATTTTGCTTACTGGGCGACCCCAATCAGTAATTATGACCCATCCCTTGCTCCCAAAGGCAAACAGCTTGTAGGGTTCTCTTTTGTAATTGATGAAAATGCTGACGAGAAACAGGAGCTTAAAAAAGCCTATGAAATTATTTTGCGGGCAGTCCCCCGTATCGAAAATTATATTGAAATGAAACATGAACAGGTAATGATCCCTGAAAAAGCCGCAGTTACAATTCATGGTAAGTTTGCAGATATCCGAACTCCTGTAAGGAATCTCTATGTTGCAGGTACGGATACTGACCACAGAAGTATGGGAATTACTCGAGCTGCCTACTCAATAATTGAGCTCCTGAAAATCCTCAACGAGGATGGAAATTTACATTAAAATAAACCTGAAAACAAAATTACAAGCCTCTATAAATATGCTGAAAAAAGTAGAAAATCAGAAAATTTGAAAATTCTTAAATTGGAAAAAGATAAAAAGACCAGCTTTCAGACAAAACCGTTTACCTTGCTGCCTTTTATCTTCAATTTTATTTTACTTATTTTTTAAGATATTATTTAGTTTTTACCGAATATATAGGTAGAATCTATTGAATCTTTATCAGAGGGAGCCGTATCCGTATCCTTTGGCTACCCAGTTTTCAACACTGTGGTCAGACGGGCCCAGGGTATTTGAGCCTGATCCTACCTGAACATAAGGCGACACGTTCCACATAACGTTATCATGAACACTAATTGACCCGCTTGCATGAACATTTCCAATGCCTGCACTGCTGCTGGATCCTTTGAAATCGTGCATAATGTTGTGATGGACATTTACATTTTTAAGGGAATTTTCCAGCTCAACGCAGCACCAGCCGGAACCGGCACTACCTGAAAAGGTATTATGGTCCACTTCAATATTTGCGCAGTTGTCTACCCTGACCCCTGTATTGGTCTGCACCTCAACGTCGCAGTTATACATTCTGGAATCCTTGGTGCCTGACAGGAATGATACCCCGTCATGTCCTACAGAATGCATTTTACAGTTATAGACATCTATGTTAGAACTTTTACTGATTCTAACACCATCACTATACAGGTAGCGAGTAAATAAAATATCATGCACTTTACTGTTGCTCGAAGACCTGAATTGGATACAGTTTCGGTAGTCTCCATGGCCTCCGTCACGAGGGCTTGATGCAGTGCTTTTAAATTGAAGGTCGCATACTTCAACATTGGAAACACCTGACCCGAATACATAGGCAGGTGAGCCTTCGGAATTACAAACTGAACCGCTGGCGAAGATTATTGTATTGTCGCCTGCACCTTTTAGTATTACATTGGATTTTAAGAGTATAGGGCCACTTATTTTATAAGTGCCAGCACTAAGGAGAACAGTCCCAGGATTACTGGATGTTGCTCCTGAAGCTACGGAATTTATTGCATTATTAATTGCAGTCTGGGCACTTGACCCGGATGGTTTTACAGTTATTGAATTTTCGGCGCCTAAAGCAGCGGGTACGGTTGTTAAAATAAGGCATGTTACTAGGAATAGGGTTCCTATCTGTCTTTTTAGCATCGTATCACCTTTGGGTTGGGTTGGAATTTGAGTAGACTCAGGAATTTTCTGGGATCAGGATATACTTATTCCCAAAGCGGATACTGTTTTTATACTAAAACGTATTTTCAGGATAAAGGTTTCCTCTTTTACTTTTTGCATCGTATCGCCTTTGGGTTGGTTGGATGTGGAA
>JBNAKO010000245.1:0-1533 GCA_049706495.1 Methanosarcina sp.
GGTTTACTATTAAATAATATTTAGGTAATATTTTTAAATTAATAAATATTAAGCTGATGAGTTATAATAATTATAATTTGAAACTCTTTGATGATACTTAAATTTCTTAAATTAATTAAATTGATTCCTCAAAACAGGATTATATAAACTAGAATATAAAAATTAGAGGAGAAAAACTAGAAAATAATATATTAAAAGTTTATAGAAAGGAGCACTCCACTATAGAGTCTAACCCTGAAAAAACTTACCGAAAAAATTCAAGTTATGTTAAATTTAATTTAGAGTTATTTTACAAATGTTTTATAAATCAAGTAAATATATTTAAAGAAGATCAAATTATTGTATACTGTCGAATTATTCTTAATAACTCTTCAATTATTCAGTTATTTAGTTATTATCTCTATCATTAGATCTATTAGATCTAATTTCCAATAATACATCGAAACCGGCTGCTTCTTAAAACATTCTTTCCAGGGCTTCTTTACCAGTCATGCCTGCTTCAATTCCAAGCTCTCTAGCCAAGTCAGTTACTTCGACAATCTGGGCTTTTAGCATGTCTTCAAAGGTTTGCACGCCTTTTACTTTTGCTGCTATGTCTTCTAGAGTTTCTGCAGCATCCACATTTAAATACCCGCACATCAAAAATCCTTTTTCTGCTCTTATTACAAGAAGAGGATATTTTTGCATTTCAAATCGAAGCCCAAGAGCGCACCCATTTTCAAGTTGAATTTGTTTAATAAGCATACTTTTCACAATGGTTTTAAGCCACATTAAATTTTTGATTTAGGTAAATTTATTAAAAGTCTTCGGAAAGCCTTGAGAAATAAAACTTCTATTTTCAAGATTTCCATGCTAATAAATGCAAATTTTAATCTTAAAGTCTGATTTTTGGTTTTTAATCTTATTTATTTCCTTATTTTTATACTATTTTTCTTTTCAAATCCCGATCAGACTTGCAAGATTGAATCTGAATGATGCTTTTTCCCTAAGTTGATAGTTATTTAAAAGTTTATTTTTTATAAGTTAAGTACGTTTAGCGGTTTAATTGATCTAACATCATCTTAATCTGGCTATATTGAATTAATTGAACCAAGGATAAAAATAAGTTAATTAATTTTGATTAATTTTCCAATTTATTTCGTTGTGACTTCACAGCCGTCCTCAGTTACTATTATTGTGTGCTCTGCCTGAGCTACAAGCCCTCCTGTATTCTCAATAAGAACAGGATAGGAGCGAATAATTCCAGCTTTTTCCAGTTGAAGTAGTGAAAAGTCCAGTCTGTCAGGCTCAAGCCAGCGTTTTGCAAAAGGAAGCTGTCTGTATTCTTCGATCTGTTTCATGACATTTCTTACAGCAGGCATACGGACTGGTTTTTTCTTAATGAGGCTGTAGATTTCAGCTACGTTTCCATCATGGACATATCCTGCCCCGTTAGTTGCAAAGGGTTCAATTGCAAAAACGTCTCCTTCTTTTAAAACAGCGCCTCCTTCAACATGTTTATTCGGAACCGCTGGTTCATCATGGGCTTCATAT
>JBNAKO010000246.1:0-3373 GCA_049706495.1 Methanosarcina sp.
GTCTATCCAGAACTGCCATCGTGTTTTAGGGGACATCAAGGGAGTAATTGTGTAAGTTGTATTAATCCTTAATCAAGAGCTATAAGGTTTCAGCTCGTTTTTCAGAAGAACAAAAATTATTTTAAAATCACTATCACAGAGTCGTGCGAATATAACAGGATTCAAATAGAAAGAGAATTTTTGAGTTTAAATATAAAGGAAAGAAAAGTTAAAGGAAAATAAAAATTAAAGGGAAAGAAAAGTAATTGTAAATTTCTAATAATCAAGTATCTAAACTGGATTAGTATTTTCTTAAACTGTAGAAAATAAAGATTTCATTCTCCTGATTAATAGCTTTTTGTATTCGATTAGCCTGTAGCTCCAGAAATAGTCCCGAATTTCTTTATCCTCTATTCTATCTTCTCTTTTTACGCAGGCAGTTAAGTACCCTGATAAAAATGCTATCCCAATATAGTATGGTTTTCTCAGAGTACATTGAAATATATTCAATAATACCAGTACAGGATTTTTATTTAAATAATAAGCCATATGTCCGTTATATTTGTAGCCGTTCCATAACCCTTCTGCACTGCTTGTTAATCTTTTTTCCACCATATGTATTTCGTTAAACCTTTGAATATCCCAACCCCGAAGGGTAGCTTTTACATTTGAGATCGAATCTGCAGAGGGCTCCAAGGAAAAACCGCCAGTATCAAAGAAACACTTTTTTAACCAAACTCTTCCTGTGCCTGAGGGGAAATTTTCAACCTTTGTAGAAAGTTCTAACTTCCCATCAATTTCATGGTATAATCCGCCGCTTGCAATGCCCAACTTTCTGTTGGTTTCAAATTCATGCATTATCTTTTCGAAATATTCAGGCTCCAATATTGTATCTGCATCTATCGAAGCAATAAAGTGGTACTTAATTTTATTTACTTTACAATATTTTATAATAAAATCAAATCCATATTTATAGACATAGGAGATATGAAAAATTATGTCCCTCTTATGGGGTGGTAGATGTATGCTTTTTATCCAGCTATATTTGGATACAAAATCTTTAATTAAATTTGGAGAGTTATCCGTACTTCCATCGTCAATAATTAACCATAAGGCGGGTTTTATAGTCTGGTTAATTACGGATTCAATCACATCAGATAGAATCTTTTCTTCATTTTTCACAGGCATTATTAAAATATACACAAGTAATTCATCCTCCCCAGGTCCTTATCAATAAATAAAGAATTTTAGGGGGATAAATAATTATCTAACTTCCTTAATTTTATTTATTTCAAATTTATTTCTTTAAATTTTTTTATTATTTTTTATACACTTATCACTAATTTCTGGATAAGTTAAGCAAAAAAATTATATCCTTCTGCCACAGTATCTTTATAGATATTTTTATGCAGATGATTAAATACCTAGCAAGAAATAGCGGATTTTTGTTACTCAACGGCATAACAACGAATATCCTCAGTTTCTTTGCACTGTTATATATTGCCCGTTATCTCGGCCCTGAAAAATATGGGATATATTCTTTTGTATTTGCTTTTGTTTACTTTTTGAACTTTATTCCGGACATGGGAGTTCATCAAATTCTTGTAAGGGAGGCCGCAAAAGAACCAGAGAAGGCAGGGAAACTAATAGGCAACGGGACAGTACTGAAGTTTTTCCTTTCATGCGTTGCATTGATTCTGGCTTTGGTTTTAATAAATTTCATAAATTTTCCCCCCTCCACAAAAAATGCATTGTATATAGCGTCTCTGGGGCTTCTCATAAGCGGGACCGGTGCCTATGGAATTATATATGAAGCAAAACTGAAAATGGAATACTCTTTATTATTCAATCTGGCCAATAAGGTCTACTTTCTTGCATTTGTTTTTCTTGCTGTTGCAAGTAATTCAGGACTCAATATTTTTATTTTTGCTTCGGTTTCAGCCACCCTTATTCACAATTTATTGATGATTTTATTCGCAAAAAAATTAGTTAATGTCTCTTTTAATCTTGATTTCTCTTTAATAAAGCAACTGTTAAAAGAAGCTGTTCCAATAGCAGTTGCCTCGGTTTTCACTGTTATATATTTCAGGACCGATATCCTTATGCTTTCATTTTTACGGGGAGATGCAGATGTTGGCTTTTACTCTGCCGCCTATCGCCTTACAGATGCTCTTGTTTTTCTTCCTTCAGTAATAACTACCTCAACATTTCCTGTAATGTCCAAATATTATAAGGATTCTTTAAATGCATTCAGTTTTGCTTACTGCAGGACTTTTAAGTATCTTTTTGCTGCAGGCCTGCTAATTGCAGTTGTCGTAACTTTTGCTTCAGACAAAATTATTTACATTGTTTATGGAGCTGAATATCAGAACTCAGTAATTGCGTTACAAATCCTTATCTGGGCAACAGCTATTATGTTTATAAATGTCCTTATCAGTTCCACCTGTATTTCAAGCGGAAATCAACAGGTAATTTCAAGAACAGCTATATTAGCAGCAGTTCTAAACGTAGTTTTAAACTTGATTCTTATCCCTTCAATTGGCTATATAGGAGCAGCGATTGCTACTGTAATTTCGGCTTTAGGATCCATGATGTTTGGCCTTTCCTGGATCCACAAGAACCTTTTACATGAAAACTTAATCCACGCGACCTTATCTCCTCTGATAGGAGCATGTATAGTGTCTATACTCATTGTTCTTTTCAAATCATACACAGACATTATATTTCTCAGCATTGCTTCTGTTCCGGTTTTTGTAGTAGTTCTCTACCTGATTGGATGGATAGACCCTGATGACAAAAGAATTCTCCAAAAGTTGATTTCCCGCAACAGGTTTTGATAATATGCTGAACTCCTATACAGCTAACCTTCTCCAAAAATAACAAAGAGCATTTTCTAAAAATAACATTGTGAAAAATTTTTCTAATATGTCCAACCAGAAATTTGCCCTTAACATTTAGGAAATATTTATACACTTGTGGCTGCAATACATCCTCATGAAAAGGTATCAGGGAATTATTGTTGATGCTTTCTCCAGGCAGCAGTTTAAGGGTGAAATCTCAGTTGAAAATGGGAAAATTGCTCGTATTCAGGAAAAAGACCATAACAATATGCAGTACATCCTTCCAGGACTTATAGACTCTCATGTACATATTGAAAGTTCAATGACTGTCCCTTCGATTTTTGCTAGAATGGCCGTTTCAAGGGGTACGGTTGCGGTTGTTAGCGACCCTCATGAGATTGCAAATGTAATGGGAGAAGAAGGCATCGAATATATGCTTGAGGATGCGAAAAGAGTTCCCTTAAAAATCTTTTTTGGAGTCCCTTCATGTGTGTCCGCGACACCTTCAGAATCTAAAACTGCGCCTGAAGTTTCGAAAGAGATCGGAAGAGCAC
>JBNAKO010000247.1:0-2437 GCA_049706495.1 Methanosarcina sp.
GGAGAAGTGGTGACAGATCATTGGAAAGCATATGCAGAGTTTGTTCCAGAAAATATTCATACTAAATCTAAAAAAGAAACATATACTGTTGAAGGATACAACAGCATATTGAGACATTTTCTGGCAAGATTGAGAAGAAAGACAAAGTGTTATACAAAGAGTCTTCAAATGTTAAAGTACTCTGTTATTCTATTAATGAAGTACAGAAATAAAGAGTTAACTATGTTTAATTAACAATGCCAGGAAAGTTATTATGTGGAACTAGTTCGGAATACTTATTACAGTGGGGTATATTTTTATATAATTAGAGAGATTTTAATAATTAGAATATGGCACGTATTTTTTGATTTAAAACTAATGAGAATTTAGGAATAAGAATAGGAATAGAATAGAAAAGTTTAAGATTTCCAGAATTTGAAAAGATTCCACAATGTATATCAAGGGGCGGATCATAGTTTGGGATAGATATTGTAAAGTTTCTTTATACTTAAAGCCCTTTCTGTATTTTTAACTCCGAACGGAGGAGAGTATACTTGCCAGAAGAATGTCCTATGGAAAAGACTGATAGTGATCTTAAATTTGATGAAGAACTCTTAAGGAAGATTGCTGAGCATCCCTGTTATGACAGGAAGGCGCAACATAAGTACGGGAGAGTTCACCTTGCTGTAGCTCCAGCATGCAATATTCAGTGCAATTTCTGTGTTCGGGAATTTGACTGCGTAAATGAAAGCCGGCCTGGAGTTACAAGTAAGGTCCTGACTCCTGAAGAATCTCTGGAGAAAACCCGGCAAATTGTGGCAGATTATCCTTTCATTAAAGTCGTCGGGATTGCAGGGCCTGGAGACCCTCTTGCCAATGATGCAACCTTTAAGACTTTCGAGTTGATTAAAAACGAATTTCCTGATCTTACTCTCTGTATGAGTACAAACGGGGTTTTACTTCCCGAAAAACTTCAGGAATTAATCCGAGTGGGTGTTTCTACATTAACTGTTACAATAAACGCAATTGATCCTGAAATTCAGGCAAAAATAGTAGACCATATAGTGTATCATGGAAAGGTATACAAGGGAGTCGAAGCTGCAAAAATTCAGATAAATAATCAACTTGAAGGGGTAAAAGCTGCTGTAGAAGCAGGCCTGGTAGTTAAGGTTAATACTGTATTGATTCCTGGAGTTAATGATGAACATGTTGTTGAGATAGCTAAGAAACTCAACGAACTCGGGGTATACATAATGAATGTTATGCCTCTGATCAACCAGGGAGCCTTTGCAGATATAGAGCCTCCGACCGCAGAAGAGAGAAAAGCTGTCCAAAAAGCCTGTGAACCGTATGTCTTACAGATGCGTCACTGCAGACAGTGCAGGGCCGACGCGTATGGACTTCTTTCCCAGGATATGTCCCAGATGAGCGAAGAACGCAGGAATCTTATAAAGATTCAAACAAAAGAAGATATGGAAAAAGCGAAAGAAGTACTTGCGGCGGACGCAAAAGACGAAGCTGAATAACTCATAATCTTTAAAATAAAATCTTCAAAATCAAGTATTCAAAATCAAATATTGAAAAATCAAAAAATGAGATAATAAGAGAATAAACAAATAAGAGAATAAACAAAAAACTCAGAGGTATCGTAAATACCTAAAGAATTTTCTGAATAAGCTTTTAGATTATTAGGAAATTTCCAGATCAGAAAAATTGAGGCTAGAGGTCTGAAAAAGCGGAGTTCAGTACTCCGCCTTTCGGATAAATATACTTAAAATTAATTCAACTTTAAGACTAATTTAATTTTACAGCAGTATTTAACTTTAGAGTAATTAATCTTTTAGATTAGTTTTTTTATTTCTGTTTTAAAAGCCTGCAAACGTTTAAGGACTTATTACTCAAGGGTGATTGCTCCACCAGGGCAGGCATCTTCACATGCCCCACAGTCAAGGCATTCGTCTTCACTTACACATGCAATATCGTCATCATTCAGAGAGATTGCAGCTGCAGGGCATTCGTCTATACAGGCTCCACAGCCTGTGCAGGAGTCTGCATCGATTTTTGCTACCATGTTTTTTCACTCCATTTACAAATAAGAGACTTTTATATGTACTAAATTATATTAGGTTGAGCTAATAAGAGAGAATAATTTAATAAAAAGTTATCGCTCCCCTTCTTTTGTCCTTATTAATAGAGATCTGGTAAAAAAGCTCTAGAAACGATAAAAATAATAATTGAAAAAAATAGAAGATAAACGCAGATAACAAAAATAATCAAAAAATAAAAGACAATTTAAAAGAAAAGAATAAAGATAATTTTAATACTAATTAGCGTATCTGAAAACAACTTAAGAATATTATTATCAGGAAACTGAATTCCAGATAATTATTTTAATAAGTTTATTGATCCTGTATTATTTTGCTATACTTATAATTTAGAAAGGAAGCCTGACATTGAA
>JBNAKO010000248.1:0-31753 GCA_049706495.1 Methanosarcina sp.
ATAACAAAAAAAATATTGCTGGATCTGGATTGCTGTTAATAGAGCTGGGAAAAAGTTCATCAACTGCTCTTTTGGCAATAGAGGAACAGAAACTGGACAACAACTCTGGGAAAGATTAAAGAAGAAAAAGATAGGAGAAGTGGTGACAGATCATTGGAAAGCATATGCAGAGTTTGTTCCAGAATGCCAGAAAAAAAATCATACTCAATCCAAAAAAGAAACATATACTGTTGAAGGGTACAACAGCATATTGAGACATTTTCTGGCAAGATTGAGAAGAAAGACAAAATGTTATACGAAAAGTCTTCAAATGCTAAAGTACTCTGTTATTCTATTAATGAAGTACAGAAATAAAGAGTTAACTATATTTAATTAACAATGCCAGAATGACTATTGTAAAAGTGTGGAATTGCATACTGGCTTGGCAAGCCTGTTGGGGCAAATGGATTGTGAGTAGAGCAATAAAACAGTTTTGTGAGGCGGCTTTTTAAAATATGATATTGTCACAATATTTGCAGAACTCTGTGCTCATAATACTGGATTAAGAAAGTCCTTTAAAAAGCCGGATTTGTTTTAGAAGGTATAATAAAAAAGATGTTTAAAAAAAGGGAAATTTTTTGATTCTTGTATATATGCTCTTGTTAGATAAAACTCTTTAAAACAGTTCATAAATGTGGGCTAATCTGTTCATAAAAAACCATATTACTATTCTTCAAAAGCTACAACTTTAAATCCCATACCTCCCTTTTCTATCCCATAATATAACTCTCAAACATTCTTCTTTACTCTTATACATTTTACTGGTGATTTCATTATGGAATGTTGTAAATGTAAACTTTACAAGTATTACCCTGAGGACTTTGGAGAGCTTACGGTTGATGTTTTGCATATGGATCTTGTTTTTGATGTTTATGATGATAGGACAAATGTAAAATCCGTGCTCAGGGTAAAGACCAAAGATAAGCCTTTAGAGAAGCTTGAATTAAACTGCAAGGAGCTTGAGATTCGGGCTGTAAGCTGCATACAGGCCGAGATTTCCTACAGGTACAGAAAAGACGATGCAATTCTTGAGATTAATTTCAGGGAAGAAATTCCACCTGATACTGAGATTGCAATAGTTACAGATACGGTCTGCAGGCCGACTAAAAATATTCTTGAAGGGCTTTATTATGATGAAACACCCATGGGAGCGCCACCCCAACAAATTACGCAGTGCCAGCAGTGGGGGTTCCAGAGAATTGTGCCCTGCATTGACGACATGACTGCAAAATGCACTTACAGGACTGCTATTATTGCGGATTCGCGGTATACGAACCTGATAACAAACGGGGATGTCGTGGTCGAGAGGCATACAATAAAACCAGGAAGGGACAAGATTGTTTACGAGAACTCGATCACGCCAATGGCTACCTATCTATTTTTCCTTGGGGTTGGAACTTACGATACCTTCAGGAAGGAATTCGAATATCCTGATGGAAGGACTTTCATGCTTGAACTGCTTGTCCCGCCTGGCTCAAATGAAGGCTGTTCAGAGGAAGCCCTTAATATCCTTCATGATGCGGTAATGTGGGTATATCTTTTTACAGGGCCTGAAGAGTTTGATGAGGAAAAGCTCCCTGTAAGAAATAAGCTGTGGGAACTTGTGTGCAAAAGAGAGAAAATAAAACGCGAAACTAAACCTGAATCAACCCTTGAAGAACTTCAAAAGCTCAGGAAAGAAATTGCCGAACTTGAAAGGATGATCAGTCCTGGATACAGATATACAGGCACTGTATACAGGGAAATCGGGATGCAGAACTCAGACTTCGGGGGAATGGAAAATGTGGGGAACACTACAATCAGTACAAACCGCATAATGCCTTTCTCACAGGTGACTGACCCGGCCTATGAATATATGGTAAGGGTTAAGGTTCACGAATATTATCACAACCAGAACGGGTCTGAGGTTACTGGAAAGAGTCCCTTTGAAATCTGGTTAAACGAAGCTGTAACGGTTTATATTGAAGAACAGCACCATGCTTTCCTCTTTGGAGAAGATTACCAGAGGCTTGGCAGGGTGCTTGAACTGCTTGCTCCGGCCTCTGGCACTTTTGCCCTGGACGCAGGAGCAGCCTGCATGCCAATTATTCCTGACGGCTTTAATGATCCAAATGACCTGATTACTGTAGTCACCTATGTAAAATCTCCCGAATATGTGCGCATGGTCCAGACTCTTATAGGAAAGGAAACTTTTGCCAGGGGCCTTGACCGCTATTTCAAAAAATTCAGTCATTCGAATGCGAGCACTCAGGACTGGATTGAAGCAATGGAAGAAGAAAGTGGTCAGCCTCTGAAGGAAATGTCCGAAACCTGGCTGAAACAGGAAAAGTTCCCGATAGTCGAAGTTTCAGCCCAATACGAAAGGGCAGAAAAGAAATTTACTTTCTTTTTGAAGCAAAGAGTTCCTGAAGGAGAAAAACCCTGGGAATTCCCATTCAGAGCAGCTCTTGCAGATGATAATGGAAATGACCTTGTAGAGGTTCTGGAAAGAATAAGCGGCGAAACTGCTGAAATTGTGGTCGAAAATGTGGATATGCCTGCTTTTCTTTCCCTGAACAGGGGATATGCCTTTTATGGAAAACTTATTTACAGAGCCAGCCAGGAAGAGCTCCTGATGCAGGTAAAGAGAGATAAAGACGTTATAGGCAGGTTTACGGCTTTCTATACCCTGGTTGACAGGGAAAAGCACAGGCTGCTTAAAAATCCTGAATCAAAGCCTTCTGAAGAATTTATCGAGTTTTACTACAGGCTCTTAAATGACCGGCAGCTTCTGGAAAGGGCTGGCGGGCAATTCTTAATGATTTTTGAATCCGTAGAGGATGAGGAATTTTCCCATAACTATCAGGCCCTGTATGATGTAAAGCAAAAGCTCTTCAAAGCAGTTGCCTCGAAATACAAAAACTCCGTAATTTCGGCTTACCGCTATTATGAAAATGCTGCGATTCCAAGGGACTCAACCCTTGAAGAAACAGCAAGAATTATCAAAGCCAGGCAGGCTAAAAACTTCTGCTTATGGATACTAGCATCCCTTGATACCCCTGACATCCATACTCTTATAAAACAGCAGTTTGAAACCGCAAGCTGTGCAACCGACCGCTTGAGTGCATTTGCTGCCTACCTGAACAGTTCAGCTCCGGATAAAATTGAAGTCCTTAGAGCTTTTGAAGCCGAGTCAAAGAAAAATCTCATCTCCTGGGAAGCATTCCTGTCGGCGATAGGCAACAACAGCAGTATTGATGCAGTCGAACTTGTCAGGGAAATGGAAAGGTCAAATGCCTTCAGAATTGAACAGACAAACGACCAGAGAGCTCTTTACGGAAGTTTTGCCCGCAACCGCAAGAAATCCCTCCAGACAAAAGAAGGCAGAGAACTCTTTGCTGAAATTCTGAGAAAAATGGCTCCTATAAACGAATATAGTACAGTTAACCTCCTGAATGCTTTTGCAGATATAGATAAGATGGAAACAAAATACCATATTCCGTTAGTAAAGATCCTTGCCGGACTTCTCGAAGAACTTGATTCCAGAGCCTATCCAAGTGTTTATAACAGGATCAGGAAACTCCTTATTGGAGCTCCGAAAGCTGTTAAAACTTATGGCATAGAGTATGGGGAAATTAAGGCTTTACAGCCAGAACCAGTTGCAAAAAAATAAGAATTACTTTAAATTGTTTTTTGACCTATTTTATTGCTCCGGGGAAATAAAAACCGGAGCAGATTTTTTAGGCATATTGAGAAAACAAGTGCTAAATTCTATTATGGGCTTAATTTTACAAATTTTTTTCAACTTTTTGTTTATTAAAATTTATGCAGTTAAATGGTAAACTAACAGCTTAAATTTCCAACTTTTATAAATATGCATTTAACTGCAATGTATAATATGCTTGATTTTAACCATCAAGTGCATGATCCTAATTATAAAAAAACATTCACAGAAATTGCCATCATATAAATTTTTGCACAAATTCTCTAATATTCAGAGATAAAAGAATAAGAATAGTTCAGAAAATGATGAAAAATATTTATTTTGGCTTTTTTGTAGGAAAACTTATTCTCAAAATGGGGAATACACTAATACAGTAGATATTTCGAACGAAAAATCAATCTCTGAAGAAGATATTAAAAAGTTATCAGAAAACGTGAATGTTTTGAAGGAAACAGACGACGAAAAGATAGTATCTTTCAAAAAAGAAGATGGGTCAATTGCATATGAAATTTTTTGGAAAGATAAAAAGAATCCTAATAGGATAAATTTTGCTTTTGTGGATCAGGATGAATTGGTATCTGAAAAACTCTTATCTGCCACAAATCTTAATGATAGTTCAGTAGTTACAGCGGCCATCTCTACAGCCAAGGCAAGTTTTTGGAATGGTAGTTATGCCGAAACTTACGGAAGTGTTTCTTCAGGTGGAGTACGCATCTATTTATCCGAAAGGGACTCTAATTATGTTATAGGCTCAACGGCACTAGCAGGTGATGTAATAGGATCTGCAATAGCCACAATCTACACAAAAAGTTCAAAAGTCGCAAGTGTAATAGGCGGGTTAATTGCTTGGGCAATTCTAAGCGTTTATTGGGATGAACAGAACGACGATGGAAGCTTAGATATACGAATTCCTTATACAAGCATAGCTAAGGCATTATTATATCAACCCTTCAAAGTTAAAATTGGAGACAGTTGGTACATTTTATAATGGTTATCGGCTGATTTTTAATCAGCTCTTTTTATATGGTGGTAACATGCAAAGAAAAGTATTATTCTATTTAACTAATGCTCTTATGGTTATTACTATTTTCTATTTTAGTGAAGTTATTGGTGAAACTATAGTAAATGATTCCAGGCTAATCAAAATCTCACTTATGGGGTCTTTTATTTTAGGACTTATTTACGCCGTGATTTTAGATCATTTAGGCTTCGATAAGGAGTAATTTCTCGCTAAATCCCTATTAGATGCCACAAAACCAGCTATCATAATTATGGGATTTAATTGATTATTGGCTAATCACATGAAAGACAACAAACATTAAGTTCACAACTTCAGTTTTTACGGTTTTTGCTATGTTCATACTTACTCAAGTTGTAGCCTATAGCCCCATCGAAGCCATGACTGTAAATAGAGTAAATGAATACCCGTTAATAAAATGTCGCTAATTGGGTTTTTTTCTACTGGATTCTTTTTAAGTTGGGAATTGATTAAGTAAAATTTTGCTGATCTCTACTGGACTAACATTAGGAGTTGAAAAATCAATAGCTTTAAGCCTTGCCTATTTAAATATGCATTTAACCGCAGCATTCATTGAACTTGATTTTGTACATCAAGTGCATAAATCTCATTTAATCGAAATTATTTTTTAGGATGTGAACTTAATGAATAGGGATTCTGTTAATTCTTCAGTTGATAACTGTTGGTTAGAGATAATAGGATGGCCATTAGAAATATAGTAGTCAGTTCTCACTAATTTATGAAAAAAATACTTAATTTATCTAATTTTGTCCCATCGATCGAAATTTTCAAGGACAGGACTGAGCTTCGTGAACAAGGTTATCTGGAAATTACTGTTTGTTTTTATCGTTATTGTGATTTCAATTTTATTTTATGAGATAGATGTTTTGCAGGTAAACGCAAAAGAAGGCTTTGCTTTAGTAGCTTATGCAGTTGGGCTCATTCTAGGGGTACTTACAGGGATAATTGCTACTGAACTAAAATATGCATACAAAAAATGATGTAGTAAATACTTAAAATTAGGTTCAACTTTCAATTTTAAAGGGGACGCTACATTCACAACCGAAGTTTATGGAGTCCCACTCCCTAACCTGCTGTGATTTACGAATGATGTTAACTATACAGCATTTAATAAACCAGAAATAACATCGTCATCATCAACTAACGAATATGTATATAAACGAGATACAAACATAGGCAAAGCATGGACTCATCGTTATTACATGACAATGTTAGGAGGGCCAACTTACAAAGTATGTTTATTGTGATGCAATTTCGAAGAAGATAAGTAGATATTCGAATCGCCAATACACAGGCTTGACACTTGTTGGTGGCGATAATGCTTATGTATATACAAAAATAACTTAAATAGGGGATGATGATATCTCCAATCTTTCTTTTCTTTATTTACAAAACCAACTTAAAAAAAATAGTATTAGATTAATTAAACAGCTGTTCGTTCTAACGATCGTTTTTTCAATAGTTTTAACCTTAATACTAATACCAATTCGTTTTGAATATGAAGAATTAGCTCCTTGGAAAGAAGCAAAATACAATATATTTGTGAATGGCCCAATAACAAAACATGACTATTTGAATATTATAAAACAGCCTGATATTATTGATGCAGCAGTTTCCGGTTATGGATCTGGGGCAATATATAAGGGAAATATTAATGATAAATATATAGAATTAAGTATCCCGGTTAATACAGTCTTAATAAACCACGAATTAATTAAAAATCCATCAAAACTTGATATTATCGGACTTAACCGATTTCTGATTTCAGGCAGTCTAAAGAGTGGCTACCCTAATTTTGGGTACGCTCTATTGAGTTGGAATATAGCAAAAAGATTGAATGTTGATGTCAATGACACCATCATATATTGTGTAGGGGATTCCAGGTATGAGTATAAAATCTCTGGAATTACTGATCCAACATCAGAAACGGAATTTATTGCTGAAGATATAAGACCGCTTAATCCGACAGAAGCAGAAGAAGATTATGCAGGTAATCTGTATATATTAAGTAAAGATCAAAAGGCTACAATGGAGTACCTTCGATCATATATTATTGAAAATAATAAAGAATGGACCCAAATTAGTATCGAAGAAAAGAGATTTAAAACTGAAACAAGTTTAAAAGATGCTTTGCCCCCAATTGTACGATTTGACTTTATAGTTGGAGGAATGATTCTTTATCTTGTAGTATTATTGCGAGAACAAAATATTGTCATAGACTATAATAAAAGAAATTTTTCAATACTAACAGCGCTAGGTACCAGTAAAAAAGAACTGATAAAAATACATGCAACTGAACAGATATTAATAATGATTATAGTATCTTTTTTTGCTATACTTATATCTAAATTTTGGATATATCAAACTTTGTTTAAACTCTATCTGCCAACTCAAGTAGTTTTACAGGGAGCAACAATAGGTTTTGCATTAAATGCCATTAGCTTACTGCTTGCATTGTTTTACACTAACAGAAAAATAAGTAGAGTTTCGGTTGCTGGATTGTTGAGGGGAGAATAATGGAATGCAGTGCAATCAAGTTAGAAAATATTACAAAAGAGTATTTTAAGTCAAACCAGAGAATTCTTGCAGTTAATAACGTGGACTTATTAGTTCAAAAAGGTGAATTTTTAGGTATCATGGGGATGTCTGGTTCTGGAAAAACAACATTAGTTAACTTAATTGCAGGTTTTGATAAACCATCAAATGGAAGGGTTATAATAAATGGGCATAATTTGTCTGAGCTTACCGACAAAGAAGTCTCTGAATTTAGAAATACAAAAATTGGTATGATTTTTCAGAATTTTAATCTCATTAATGAATTTACAGCGCTGCAAAATGTAATTGTTCCCTTCATTATTGCAAATAAGAAATACTCATTAGCTGTCGAAAGAGCAACAGAATTATTATCACAACAAGGATTACAACATCGATTATATCATTATCCTGTTGAACTAAGTGGAGGAGAGCAACAGAGAGTTGCAGTAGCCAGAGCATTAATGAACGACCCGGAGATCATCCTTGCAGATGAACCTACTGGAAACCTTGATAAAGAATCAGCAGAAAATATTGCAAAGGTATTTAAAAATATTCACAAAAGTGGGAAAACTTTAGTGGTAATATCACACGATTATAATATATTGAAGGATTCAAGTAAAATAAGTAAAATGGAGTATGGAGAATTAAAGAATTCCATTAATAATGATTCTGGGTTATATCTAACTAACATCACATAAATACTTATGAAATTTAAATTTATTTTTGAGGCTGCCTTAAAACTCAAAATCCTGTTTCTAAGTTTCAAATCCCATGACCAATATGTATCCCAATATGGGAATAATTCTAAAACTTTATTTGTGTGAATCAAAAATAGGTTTTTGGGCACCTTGATAACAGATAAAGGACTTACGCACTTGATGTACAAAATCAAGTACAATAAACATTGCTATCAAAATTGTGTTTTAGACAGTTGGAAGTTTAATGCTGTTGATTTCTCAGTTTAACCGCGTAAGTCCTAAGATAATTAAGTTAAAGTGAAAATCCCAAGATAGGTATACACTTTGAGTGAATAAGGCTGATTATTTAATCAGCTTTTTTAGTATGAGGATAATATGCAAAGGAGAATATTATTTTATTTAATTAATGTTTCAATGGTTATTGCTATTATTTATTTTAGCGAATTTATTAGTGAAATCATAGTAAATGATTCTGGGTTAATCAAGATTTCACTTATGGGGTCTTTTATTATAGGACTTATTTACGCCGTGATTTTAGATCATTTAGGCTTCGATAAGGAATAACCGCTAAATCCTTACTAGATGCCAGAAAACTAGCTTTCGTAAATTATGGGATTATCGTAATTATGAAATTTAATTGATTATTAGCTGATGTATGAAAAGAAAATAAATATAAAAGTATAATTCTAATTTTTACGATTTTTACTATGGTTTTACCTGGATTAATTTATATCCTGTAAACTCTCAAACGCATAGTTAAAAATGAGTTCAGAACTATTCTTTAGTAAGATTTAGTGATAATATTTCTTGTTAGGTTCTTGTTTCTTGTATCTCTCATCTATTGGATCATTGTTAAGTTGAGAATTTATTTACTTGTCTTATTTTTCTTTCATTTTTGTCTCTTTTAGGGATTTATATTTCTATAAAATCACAAAGAACAAATAAATTTTAAAATAAATTTAAGCATGAAATGTAAAAACTATTGGGGATATTATATAGGAAGAAAATGTTGTAAATAGGTAAATATATTGTGTGAACATAAAAACAGGAATATGGGGTATACTTGCAAAAAAGTCTCAAAGATACTTTTATTTTCTTTATGGTATTTGAAGATCTTCATATAAATTTATAGAAATTTAGTTGAGCAGGAATTTTTAGAAGGTAAAGGAATGTTAGTTGAACTTCTTAATATGCTACTTGGCGGTTTCGTAATATTTTTTGGGGTTGTGAGTTCGCTTATTATAATATTTGGGGGAATGCAGGCAGTAATTAAAATTATACTTATAGAAGTTTTTAAAAGATCTTATAATTATGAAGTTGTAAGAAAAGAGCTTACCGATAAAATTATCTTTGGCCTTGAAATCTTGATAATCGCTGATATAATCGAAACTTTGAAAAAACCGGATTTGGAAGAGCTCTTGTTAGTTGGAGCTATCGTAATAATTCGAACTATTCTTAGCTATTTCCTCAGTAAAGAGGCAGAAGAAGGCAGCCTGAGTCAACCAAAAAATAAATTTGAGGCATAAAAATGGCTCTGGATGCTTTCAGCACGTTTATACAGATTTTTGAGTGGTTTTTCGAGGCGGTAGGGACGACTATTATTATATTTGCAGGCTTAAAAGCAACAGCACAACTCTTCATGCTGGAAGTATTCAAAAAACCTTATAGAATGGAGACAATAAGAAATGAACTTACAACTAAAATCCTATTCGGACTTGAATTTTATATTGTTGTCGCCGTACTCGCAACTTTAAGAAATCCTTCCAGGGAAGATTTACTAGTTCTGGGAGCAGTTATTCTTATTCGAACTATACTTGGATACTTCCTCAGTAAAGAAGTAAAAGAGTACAGATTTGATTGAATTGTGATTTTCCAGTATTTTGATTTCTCTTTTTTATTCATTAAATTTTTCTTTACACAAACATATAAATGAATCAGGATTAAGTTCAAAAGAATGTTCAGGACTGGAAATAGTAGAGTTTAAAAGCAAAAAGGATGTTAGGGATACAAAATATTATTAAACTCTAATATTATACTAGTCGGAAATCCCTGAAATCGAGATTATATTGACTGAAAATTCAAACTAAACAATTAGTATATTTGTCTATTAATTTGAAATAAATTAGTCTTAAATTCAATATAATTTAAAATTATTAATCCGAATAAGTTAAACTGACTAAATTAAATTTGTAACTCAATCTTGAATAACTTAAATTTGTCAAACACGAATTTATCAGATACTAACTTATCATAGACTTAATTATTGGAAACAGGAGCTAGCTGATGTATTATCTAAAGTGTATCGAATGCGGTGCAGAGTATTCCAAAGATGAAATAATATATACATGCAGCAAATGTGATGGGCTGCTTGATGTTATTTATGACTATTCCTCAATAAAAATCGACATGGAAAAATTAAAGACCGAATGCCCTTCGGTCTGGAAATATGCCAAACTTCTTCCTGTAGAAAGGGAACCTGTAACTATCAGGGAAGGCGGAACCCCCCTCTATAAATGCGACCGCCTTGCAGAAAAGATCGGGATAAAAAACCTTTATGTAAAGCACGAAGGCATGAACCCTACAGGCTCTTTTAAAGATAGAGGGATGACTGTAGGAGTTTCAAAAGCCCTTGAACTCGGCATGAGTACAGTCGCCTGTGCCTCTACAGGTAATACCTCGGCTGCTCTTGCAATTTATGGGGCAAAAGCTGGAATTCCGGTAGTTGTACTCCTGCCTGCAGGAAAAGTTGCCCTTGGAAAAATTGCCCAGGCCCTTATGCACGGGGCAAAGGTCCTGAGTATCCGGGGAAATTTTGATGATGCGCTTGCTCTTGTGCGTACTCTCTGCTGCCAGGAAAAAATTTACCTCTTAAATTCGATCAATCCTTACAGGCTTGAAGGGCAGAAAACAATCGGATTTGAGATTGCAGACCAGCTCGGCTTTAAAGTGCCTGATAGAATTGTCCTGCCTGTAGGAAATGCAGGAAATATTACTGCAATCTATAAAGGTTTCAGGGAATTCAAGCAGCTCGGAATAACGGACTCCCTGCCGAAAATGACAGGCATTCAGGCCGAAGGTTCCTGTCCTATTGTAAAAGCTATAAAAAGCGGAGCTCCTGCAATAACTCCTGAAGAAAATCCTGAAACCGTTGCAACTGCTATCAGGATCGGAAACCCTGTTAATGCAGTAAAAGCCTTGAATGCAATCCGGGAATCAGGAGGCACTGCCGAAGCCGTCAGTGATGAAGAAATTCTTGCAGCCCAGAAGGACCTTGCGAGGCTTGAAGGAATCGGAGTCGAACCTGCAAGTGCAGCTTCAGTTGCAGGGCTTAAGAAGCTTGTTGATATGGGAGTAATAGGGAAAGGCGAAACTGTTGTCTGTATTACTACAGGACACCTCCTTAAAGACCCTCAGACCGTAATTGATGTTTGCGAAGAACCTACTGTAGTAGATGCCAACATCGAATCAATTAGAGAAGCCATCTTTGGGAAGGCAAAATAAGAGAAAAAACACTCCAGTATACCGTCAAAAAATAGTTAATCATAATAGGATTTAATTTAGAGTTTTTCGGATGGAATGAAATAATGGAATAATAGAACTTTAAAAGGAATAAAACTCTAAAAGGAGTATTTAAATATTGGATACTCTTTTTTGCAAAAAATATTTGGAGATAAGTATTTACGTGCAGGAGCCCTAAACAGTTCAAAGATTGATAAAAATTGATTTATCCGGATTTGTCCAGCAACTTTAACTCTTTAAGTTTAGGCTTCTTGAAATAATATACGGCTTCTTGGATCTATCCCTGGGGCGATTTAACTATCTATTATACTTTTACATCCTATTACATACCCTTACATACTCTTACATGTTTTTAGATTACTGATCATAATTATCTGCGGGCGTGAACACGAATGGAGCAGGACTATAACCCTCAAGAAATAGAAAAGAAATGGCAAAAAAAATGGGATGAGAGCGGGATTTTCGAGGCAGAGCCTGAGAAAAGGGAAAAATTCTTTATAACTATCCCTTACCCTTACCTGAATGGAAACCTGCATGCAGGGCATACCCGGACTTTTACAATAGGAGATGTTGTAGCCAGGCATAAACGGATGCTCGGGTACAATGTGCTTTACCCTATGGGTTTCCATGTAACAGGCACTCCTATAGTCGGGCTTGCGGAACTGATTGCAAGCCGGGATCCCCAGACTATGGATGTCTATGAACGCCTGCATGGGATTCCGGGAGATATCCTGCCAACCCTTGAAACTCCTGAGAAAATTGTTGATTATTTTAAACACGAATCTGAAAAAGCTATGCGCACGATTGGATACTCCATTGACTGGAGGCGCAAGTTCACAACCACAGATCCTACTTATAAAAAGTTCATTGAATGGCAGTACATCCGCCTTGAAGAAAAAGGGCTTATAGTTAAGGGTTCCCACCCTGTTAAATGGTGCCCGAACGATAATAACCCTGTAGAAGACCACGATATCCTGCATGGGGAAGAGGCAACCATTGTCGAATATACCCTGATTAAGTTCAAGTACGATGATATAGTGCTCCCCTGTGCCACTCTCAGGCCGGAGACAACTTTCGGAGTAACAAACCTCTGGGTTAATCCCGATGTCAATTATGTAAAGGCCAGGGTTGAAAAAGATGGAATAGTAGAATTCTGGGTTGTCAGCAAGGAAGCTTTTAGAAAACTGACCTTTACAGACAGGACAGTTGAATATATCGAGGACGTACCTGCAGAATCCATAATCGGCATAAAAGTCACAAACCCTGTAACCGGAGATAAAGTAATTTCACTCCCAGCGTCCTTTGTTAAGCCTGAAAATGGAAGCGGAATAGTAATGAGTGTGCCAGCTCATGCTCCTTTTGACTACCTGGCACTCCGGGACCTTTATGATGCAAACCTGAGTAAATACGGCATAACTGAAGACCTTAGAGAAATCAACCTGATCTCCCTTATTCAGGTTCCGGAATTCGGGGAATTCCCTGCAAAAGAAATCGTAGAAAATATGGGAATTGCAAATCAGAAAGACCCAAAAGCCGAAGAGGCCACAAAAATAGTTTACAGACGAGAATTCCACGGAGGAGTTCTTAAAGAAATTACTGGAAAATACAAAGGCTATCCAGTCTCAAAAATTAAGGACGTCCTTACCAGGGATCTGATTTCTTCAAATGCAGGGGAAACTTTCTATGAATTCAGCGAGCCTGTTGTTTGCCGCTGCGGGACTCCCTGTGTTGTCAATATGGTAAAAGGCCAGTGGTTCCTGAATTATTCTAATCCTGAATGGAAGGCTAAGGTTTACAGATGTCTCAGTGACATGCGGATCATTCCTGCAGAATACAGGGTCGAGTTCGAGAATAAAGTAGACTGGCTTAAAGACAAAGCCTGCGCCCGCAGGAAAGGCCTTGGAACCCGCCTGCCTTTTGATAAGGAGTGGCTGATTGAGTCTCTTGGGGATTCCACAATTTATATGTGCTATTATATTATTGCCAAGTTCCTTGAGAAAGGCGATCTTGCCCTGGAACAGCTTACTCTTTCCTTCTTTGATTATGTCCTTCTTGGAAAAGGTGATGCTGAAGCAGTTTCTGCGGAAACTGGCCTTAAACCTGAGCTTCTCGAAGAAATCTGCAGGGATTTTAATTACTGGTATCCTGTAGACCTCCGTTCTTCAGGAAAGGATCTTGTCCCGAATCACCTGCTCTTTTTCCTTTTCCATCATGTCGCCCTTTTTGAAGAGGAAAAATGGCCAAGGGCGCTTGCAGTAAACGGCTTTGTCTCCTTGGAAGGCCAGAAGATGAGCAAATCCAAAGGTCCGATTCTTACCATGGAAAGTGCAGTTAGCAGTCATGGGGCCGATATAACAAGAATGTATATTCTTTCCACAGCCGAACAGACTCAGGATGCAGACTGGCAAAAAACAGGAATCGACTCTGCAAGAAGGCAGGTTGATAGGTTCTACTCATTTGCAAAAGATATTATTGAAAGCGGAAAGCGCCCAAACCTGAGTGCGGAACTCAAACAAATTGACCGCTGGATGCTTTCAAGGATACAGAACCATATAAAGGAAACAAATAATGCTCTTGACTCTATCCAGACAAGGGAAGCTATTCAGAATTCCTTCTTCCTGCTGTTAAACGATGTCAGGTGGTATCAGCGAAGAGGAGGGGAGGCCTTGATTTACTATATTCTGGACAACTGGGTCAGGCTAATGACTCCTTTTACCCCGCACCTCTGTGAAGAAATCTGGGAGGCTATGGGCCACGAGGATCCGATCTCGCTTGCGCAGTATCCTCTTTATAACGAAGACCTTATAGACGATGGCGCTGAGCTTTCCGAAGAGATAATAAAAGGCACCCTGGATGATATTGAAGAGATAGTCAGAGTAACGAAAATGACTCCCGAAAAAGTACATCTTTATACAGCTCCTGCCTGGAAGGCAGTAGTAATAGGGTGCGCCTGTGGAATGCAGCGGGAAGCTTCTCTTGAAGTAGGGACCCTTATCAAAGCTCTGATGGCAAACCCGGACCTGAAACGCTTCGGGAAAGATATTCCAAAGTTTGTGCAGAAGATTATCCCAGAGTTCAAGAGCGGAGGAGCAGAGCGTTATGAGATGTTTGCGGGCCTCGAACTTGACGAAAAGGCTCTTCTGCAAGAAGCAGTTCCTTTCCTGGAAAAAGAAATTGGCTGCAGTATTGAAATTCACAGCGCAGATTCTCCTGCCTTTGACCCTGAAAAGAAATCCAGGTTTGCGGAACCTTTGAGACCTGCTATCTACATTGAAGAAAAGAAAATTGGGGAAAAGAATGAATAATAGAAATTTAAAAGAAACTGATTGAAAAATAATTAAAAAATCAAATTGCGGGCGGCCACCCCACTCTAAACAGGCTGTCCGACAATTACTGTCAGTAATAAGTGAATTCCTTTGTTTTAAATTTAAAGGCTTTAGGTGCCTTATTTTTCACATGTTTTTTACCTGAAATTGAATTGTCGGATAGCCTCTAAAGGTGGAGTATTCGTAATCCTCTGCGCTTCCGGTGTAACAAAATTAACTGAAAAAAGTAATATAAAATAATAAAATTTAAGTGAGTAATAACTGTATATTTTATTTTTTCTACATTCTGTCTGTTTCATATTATTTTCAATTTATTTCTTTTATTCATTTACTATTATTTGCTTCTGAGTTCGATTAATAGGCAATTTAACTGTCTATAATTTTATAACTAATTAGATTATATCTATAAGTTAAGAAGTTGCTCAGAAATAGGAAGGCAGGAAAAAAATGATGGAAGAAAGTTTGGGTTTTTTTATTTATGTTTTTACATCCATTTTTATTATTGTTAATCCTGTCAGTGGAGCTATTTCTTTTATTTCGCTTACGAGCGGAATGGCATGTCGAGAAAAAAATATAATTGCGAAAAAAGCAATTATGCTGGCCTGCTTTATTGCTCTTTTCTTTGCAATCACAGGCAAGATGATTCTTAACTTATTCAATATTAGCGTAGATGCCTTGCGAATTGTGGGAGGACTCCTGCTTTTCGGTATTGCCTTTGATATGATGCATGCCAAGGTTTCAAGAGAAAGTATAACCGACGAAGAGATCTCACATTCTCAGGAACGCAGTGATATCTGGATTTTTCCTATAGGCCTTCCTCTCCTAACAGGGCCTGGCACTATAAGTACCGCAATTGTTCTCATGGGCGGAACAGAAACTTTCGGGCAAAAAATAAGCATTGTTATAGCAATCTTATTGACATTCGTACTTTGTCTGTATATTTTTCTTTTCTCAAGAAAAATTAACGCTTTTATAGGATATAATGGAATGCTGGTTTTTACAAGAGTTATGGGGCTTTTACTTGCTGCTATCGCAGTCGATCTTGCAGCCACAGGTATAATAAATATTTTTCATTTAACGGCTTAAAAAAATCTGAAAAAAAGGCAGCAAATTAAGGAATGAGCTCATCCCAAAACCCAGTTTTCTGCAAATAAGTTAAGAATTTCAGAATTATTTTCCTTATCAGAAAAACGATTAATCATTTCAAATTCGAGATTAAATAGCTCAATTTAGAGTTTTGGGATAGGCTCAATAATAAATTAAGGAATTAAAAAATAAAATATAATAAAAAAATAAGAAAATAATTAAGTACTTATGGGCCAGAAAGAGTTAGTTAGAGTAAATAAGTCAATAAAAAGACTGAATTAAAAATAACGAATTTGTGAATAATGAATCGAAAATTGAGAATCAATTAAGAAATCTATTAAAAAATCATTAAGGAAATTGAATATATTAAGAATAAAGCTCAGGCCTTCGATCCTCAAAAACAGGAATTTTTTTACGAATTTCATCTTTTTGCGAAAATTCAATATCAAAAACAATTATACCTTCTTTACTCCCTGCATCGGCTTTTACTTCGCCCCAGGAATCAACTATCATTGAGCTGCCGAAATAAGTGCAGTCAGGGGCAGAACCTGTGCGGTTACAGGCAATATGTGGGATCTGGTTTTCAATTGCTCTTGCTTTTGCAAGGATTTTCCAGTGCTCGGATCTTGGATTGGGAAAAGCCGCAGTTGTTATAAGCAGATCAGATCCGGCAAGCGAGAGTTTTCTTGCAATTTCAGGAAAACGAAGCTCATAGCAAACCTGAAAACCAATTTTAAGGTTCTGCTTTTTCAGGGAAATCGGTTCTATTAAATCTCCTCTGGAAAAATATTGTTGTTCGTTCAGGAAAAGATGAGTTTTCCGATAGGTTCCTGCAAGCTGGCCTGATTCAAAACAAAAACCAAGATTATAATATGCAGTACCGGGATTTGAGTTAGGAGAAATTTTACTGCCAGAAGGATTTTCCAGATTAATATTTTTAATATTATCCTTCTCAGGCGTATTTTTTTCAATTATGGAACCCAGAATAATACAGTCATTTGCTTCAGAAAAACAGGCCAGGTTCTCAAGAAGGGGAGAGGGAAAAGTTTCGGCTATATAATCAAATTTTTCGTAGCAGAAGCCTGTGGAAAAAACTTCTGGTAAAACAATGAGTTCAGCTCCTTTATGTACGGCTTCAAGAGCCATATGCAGGGCTTTTTCAAGATTTTCCTGCTTTTTGCACTGAGCGACATCCATCTGGATACAGGCAACTTTCACATCTAGCACCACTCAAGGAAAAAATACAGCTTAAAAACTTTAAACTAAAATATAGTCTTAAGTTATTTAAGAATTAAGTTCTTTTAAGAGCTCAGATATTTGAGAATTCAATTATTCAAGAATTTAATTTTTGAGAATTTAATTTTTGAGAATTTGATTATTTAAGAGTTAAAAGAATGATTTAAAAGGTTTGGAAGAATTAGAAGGTTTGAAGAATTGATTCTTCAGGGCAGCAAAGTAGTTTGCTTGCTTTTTGCCACAAGGCCTTCAAGGTCAATCCTGTGTTTTATAAGCCCTGCAAATACCTCGTTTGCAAGTCTTGCGATTTCTTCCCTGGCCTCTCGTATTTCATATGCAGGGTCATCCAAAGGAATCTCTATTCGGGTAATATCAGCTCTGGCTTTTTTCAGGTGGGAGTCCGGGATCTCGCACACTATCCCGGGTTTTTCAAAATACTGGTCAAGATGACGTTCCGTGATCCCTATAAGTTTTAATTCCCTGCGAAAACAGGGTCTTTCAAAAAGTCTGGAAATTATATAAACACCCACTGGAATTCTGAAATCAAGATCGATTTTTAGGAGCTGAACTCTGAAAATTACATAAATATCGTCAGGGGTCGGAATTTCTTTAGGCTGGGTTTCCTTGTTTTTTTCAGGCAAAGCGGCCGGGATTTTCTCAGGCAGGGCATAGATCTTAGAAGGCGGGACTTCAATTTCTTCCAGAATCTCAAGGTCCTTGAGTGCTCTGAGATAGCCGGTCAGGATAAGGCGGTGTTCGTCTATTCCTCCAGCTTTCAGTTCTCTGGAAAGGCCGCTGATCGAAAGCTGTCTGCCTTCAAGGAGTTCAAGGAGTTTAAGATTGAGCTTGTCTGTCATCTGTAACCATTATAGTTAATTTTTCAGTATTAATTACTTATTAATTACTCTGGCCTCAAGTCAAAAAAGATAGGGCTTTCTGCCAGGGCAATTATATTTTGATAAAGTGTACCGATATCTTATAGAAATCTGTTTTTCCAGAGCTTTGTTTCATAGATTTCCTGACTTAAAAAGCTATTTTTCCCAGCCTGAAAAGGCAGCAAGAAAATGTAAGAGTAACAACACGATGTAATTACGCTGCATAATATAAAGTTTATGAGAGATTCTTAAAAGATATTTATATATTCAAGAAAATTGAAAGTCCAAAAAGTTAAATTTAAATTTTTAAATTTAAAAAAAGTCTGAAAAACCAAAATAAATTTAACTATAGTTATTCTCGCAAAGAATTACACTTAAAATTAAGAGAGCCAATTAAACATGGTCTGAATCATTATGTTTTGAATTCCTTTCAGAAAATAAGTGTAAATATTTGCGGCCAATACTATAAAAAAGAAAGCCTGATAAAGTCATACTTTAAATCATATACTCTCTTTAACTTTCTTTAATCTTTTTAATCCATCTATCCTTTTTTAATGTTTCTTCAAAAGTTACTTTTGATATATTTAGTCTTAAAAAGTAAATAACAAAGGTAAACAAACTTTAATTTTTGTTCATCCAATACACAATTCTTGAGTTAGTATTTGTGGTTACTCTCTTTATCAGTTATTGATTACCTTTAGCCAGATATTAAATTTTGACCGGAGCTGCCCTGTCAGCCATGGAAAACATTCCTTTCAATTGACCTGCAGGATCTCTAAGCTCTATCTGGGCATTTGAGTAATATCCGATCTCTATGTCTTCAGTAAATTCTCTGATATTTGAGAGGCTGGCTGAGTTCATCACTTTTTCAATATTAAGGCCCCAGAAATGATGATCTTTATAGGTAGGATTATAATTAACAGCAGTAGAGCCTGTAAGATATGCCTTGTAAACAATTCTTACTTTCATTACTCCTCTGCTGGCCGAGAGTACAGCTTCAATCGATTCTCCGGGATCTAACTTAACACTGACCCCAGACGTTGTACCTATATTGATAGTTTTACTTTCCGAGCCTCCCTGTCCCCAGGAATGACCATAACTCATAGATGTCGACCCCCCTGCTGACCCGCAGCCAAGGAATTCTATCCCGTAAGAAATTGTCTGATTTACATCTATTGAGTCCGTTTCCGACCAGTTACTCTCTGTAGTATTTGTAACCTGGTCTGAAATACTGGCATCAAATGTAGCTTTTTTACTGCTGTTATTGGTAAAGGTCTTGGTAGCAACTATTACAGGTTCTGAAGTTATCCCGGTTATTGTCGCACTCTTAACGATGAGTATAGTTTGAACCTGATCCCAGCCATATGTTTTGTAGAGGTCATCCCACGGAGTCGGACTGTGAAGATATGCATCATTCGGATTTTTCCCAAAATACTTGCCAACAGCATTCTTCAGGCTTTTATCTTCAAGATTGAAAGTCTTCCTTTCATTATCCGTGATTATATGCTGCATACTTCCTGAAGCAGTAACGCTTGAAGTATCTTTATCAGATCCCGCTTTTACACTTATTTCAATTCCCATACCTAAACATATAGATCAACTGTATATAAATTTTTTTAAAGATAACACAAAAAATTATTCTCAGAAATTTAAGGTCGCCAAATCACTAAAAATCCTTTTACCTTTAAAGACACAAAGGAAAATATTTAGTTGGGAAGCATGCGAGCAGTAAAGATTGATAGAAAAGAACGCATCAAAAACAATTATATTCGCATAAAGATATATTAAGTATAGACGTAGGTGTTAAATATTTTGCTGTACTTTCAGGTGGGGCAAAGATAGTAATCTAGAGTACCTGAAAATATCACTTATGAAATTGAAAGTTTTACAAAGACAGGAAAGTCGAATAGTAAAACATTCATTGGTAGACTGAAAGCATAAGCTAAACTTATACTCATTTCTGAAAATTGGACACCTGGATTTTAATCCAAATTCTCACATGACTGTGGGAATTTCAACACAGAACTTACTTCAAAGAGAGGTATTGGGCATGCCCTGAGTTCAATACATAGATTAGAGGGTCATCATGAAATATTACAAATCACGCTTATCAAGTAAATAACGCTTAAAATATTATTTCCTGCAGATACTGAGACTACGCCTGTATATTTCTCTCGATAAAGAGAGTTAGAAGCAGAAAATAGGAGTTTAGTACACACATCACAACCGCAAATTATGGAGAAAGATATGCATCATAATGTATTTACAGATAACCCGACTATTCCCATAGATGTCAAGGACAGATCTATAAGTGAATTAATCGATGGGATGCTCAAAACCGGTTTTCAGGGAAGAAAACTGGCTGAATCTGTCCAGGCCTGGCATAATATGCTGAAAGAAAATAATATGACAGTATTTATGGGCTTAACTGGAGCTATGGTGCCTGCCGGGATGCGCAGGATTATTTCATATATGATCCGGGAAAGGATGATAGACTGCCTTGTAAGTACTGGCGCAAATTTATTCCATGATTCGCATGAGGCCCTTGGCAAAAAGCATTATGTAGGCTCTCATCTGGCCGATGATGAGAAACTCTTCGAACATGGAGTAGATAGAATATATGATGTTTTTGCGGTAGAAGAGGAGTTCAGAAGTGCAGATAACCTGATTGCAGACTTTGCCGAGCAGGTTGGAGATATTTCCTGTTCTTCAAGGGAGTTTATGCATCTCCTTGGAAAAGAACTTGTGAGGCGCGGAGGGGCAGAAGATTCCATAGTAGTAAGCGCATACAGGCATAATATTCCTATTTTTGTTCCTGCACTTTCAGATAGTTCGATAGGAATCGGAATTACCATTGCAAGAAGAAGGGGCCTGAAACTTGAAATTGACCAGATAAAAGACGTAGATGAAATCACACAGATTGTGGAAAAATCCGGAAAGACCGGAGTTGTATATGTGGGTGGCGGAGTCCCGAAGAACTTTATCCAGCAGACCGAAGTTATAGCTTCTATCCTTGGAATGGATATTGGTGGGCATGATTACGCAATCCAGTATACGTCCGACTCTCCTCACTGGGGAGGGCTTTCAGGATGTACTTTTGATGAAGCTGTTTCCTGGGGAAAAATCGCGGTTCAGGCAAAAAAAGTACAGGTTTTTGTAGATGCTACAATTGCCCTTCCGATCGTTGCTCATGCCCTGCATGAAAAATGTCGCGGGTTGAAACGTGATGTTCCCAATTTTAACTGGGAAGGGCCTGAAGGGCTTGATATCGATTACAAAGAATAACAAAATAACAAATGTTTAATATATTTGAAAGCTTATAGCGTAAGGCGAGAAGGAGAGGAATAAATGGGTAAACGAACTCGAATAATTAACGATCCTTCCTATTTAGTACCATTACTCAGGACTTTTGGATCAAGAACCCATAAAAGGATTTTCGATGCGTTATCAAATAAATGGATGACACGGGCAGAAATAGACGAATTTATTGGTGCGGACTCATCAAAAAGTCTTCATATTCTGAAAAAAAGCCGGACTTCTCGAGAGCCAGTGGAGAGTTCCGGAAGCCGGACAGAAACCCTCTAAAGAATATCACAGTTCCTATTCTAAAGTTCAGGTTAATTTCCAGTGTTCTTTTGAAGATTTGAGTGATATAATTATGCTGACTTTCAAGCCGTATGAAGAAGTCAAAGATGCTATGGAAGAACTTGAAAGGCTGGTAGAAGAAGGCAATACCTCAATGAGCAACCTCACCCGTACTCTTAATAAAAACCCGTTCTATATCTGTGCTGTAGCCAGAAGATCCGAAAGACTTTCTGTAATGGGACAGAGGTTAAAGTTAATTGAAGATGTTGAGGAGAATTACGATTGATGATTAAAATCCTCCAGACTAAAAGCGGAGTTACCAAATTTCAGGTCCTCATTGAAATTGCAGCTCATCAACCAAATGTCCGACAAAAAGAAATTGCCACAAAGATAGGAATCACTCCTCAGGCAGTTTCAGAGTATATTAAAGAACTTGTCAATGATGGGCTGATAGTCACAGAAGGCCGGGTTAGATACAGGATAACCAAAGAAGGTGTGGAATGGGTTCTTGAAAATGCTACAGAAATGAAGCAGTATGCCCGTTTTGTCATGGAGGATATAATCAGCCATGTTTCGACCTGGACAGCAATTGCAAAAGAAGATTTAAAGGAAGGCCAGCAGGTTTATTTGAAAATGGAAAAGGGCCTTCTGTACGTGAGCAGTTTAGAAAAGACAGGTGCATCAGGGAATGTTATCTCAGATGTTTCCTCAGGAGACGATGTGGGAGTAACAAGCCTTAAAGGCCTGATCGACCTGGAAAATGCCTCCATTACCGTCTGCAAAGTCCCGAGAGTTGAGCGCGGAGGTTCAAGAAAAGTAGACCTTGAACGCCTGAAAGCCCTTGCAATCTCAAAACCCTATATAGCAGCCATTGGGGTGGAAGCCCTTATTTCCCTGCGTAAGCTCGGGATTAACCCTAATGTTATGTTCGGAACAAATGAGTCAGTTATTGAGGCTGCATACCACGGCCTTTCTTCTCTTGTTGTTTCAGTGGATGAACAGGTATCTTCTCTTCTTAACAGATTGGAAACGGAAAACCTTGAATACGAACTAGTAGACCTGACAGTAGAATAAGAAATGAAAGTAGTTAGATAACTTTTTAGATAACTTTTTTCTACTAACCTTGAAGAGCATCTCCTCTGGATATTCTCTTCTTTAATTGATTTATTTTTTAAAAATATTTTTTGATCTATCTCTTTTAAAATGTCTCATTTAACTTATTTTTAATCTATCTTTTAATTTTGTCTATTGTAATTTCTCTCATCTGGGTTTTGTTTCATTAAAGTAAATTGCCTCTTGATGTTATTTTTGTTATTTTTATTTTTATATATGTCCTATGTTTACTGTATATTTTTATCTTTAAAAAACGTATATGATTATATAAACTGGAGAATTCTCATGAAGCTTATTGTGATTTCCGATACTCATATGAAGACCGGGGAAATCCCTCCGAAACTTCAAAGTCTCCTTGAAGATTACGATTTAATTGTTCATGCAGGAGATTTTAACAGTACAGAGGCATATAGGGCCTTTAACACAGGCGGCAAACTGAAAGCTGTTTCCGGAAATGCTGACTCTCCCGAAATTAAGAAGCTTCTTCCCAAAAGATTGAAATTTGAAGTAGAAGGAGTAAAAATAGGGGTAATACATGAAGGAGGACTTTCTGTAAATGATACTACTGCTCAGGGTTACCTGGCAAGAGAAATGGAAGTCGATGTCCTGATTTTTGGACACCTGCACCGTCCTTTGATAGAAAGAAATGGGGTTATACTGATCTGTCCCGGGTCTCCTACAAAACCCAGAATGTCGAATCCAAGCGCTGTAGAACTTGTAATTGAAAAAGGAAGGGTTTCAGGCAGGATACTTCCCCTTGAAGGAGATAGCTGCGATTATATAAAATTTAAGGAAGCCCTGAAAAAAAAGGCACAAGAACAGTCTGAAAAGGAACAGGATAACGAATAAATGTAAGACAAACTGACCAGGCTTTTCAGGGTAAAAATAACTGAAATTATCAACCTATCAGCAAAAATAGGAACCTGGAATTGAAATTTGCCTGTATTTAATTCAATTGTGCAAATATCTTCCAGTAAGGTCTTCAAATCATCTGCTTAAATATCTTTATTTTTTAAGCTGGAACAAGTCTTTATAGCTTAAACACTGCTTACATTGTTTCGAGTTTAAACATTGAGCCTGTACCCTGCAAACTCAGGTAAACCTTATCTCCGAATTCGAGAACCTTCTCAACACCAACATTACCATTCCAGTTGTACACAAAATCATAGCTACCCTGCATGGGTTCGAAACCTAGAGACATCAGTCTTTGGTTTACCTCTGAGGGGCGAGCCCCTTCACTGCTGAACCAGACCAGAAGATAAGTTTTCACACAACCATCTCATACGCCAATTGATCAAGTATAGGGTTATTTTTTATTTGTAGTTCTTAGAGTAATTTTAATTTATTAATTATATAATTTTAATCATTAAGCATTTAATTCATTTTATTAGTTATTAAATATTCTTAATGAACGGCTTTTTCATTTACTAATTGTATAATTTTAATTCTAGCGGGAATTTTAATTTGCTTTTAATCTGATATTTTGAGTTATTTCCATCTAAACATAAATTGCTTATTTAATATCATGTGTCGATATTTATCTATATTTTGCTTCTTCGCATATTAAGGGAATAAAAGCCAAATAACTTATTAAAAACGTCTTTTTTAGAAATTTAATCTTAAATTTCCTGTAAACCTAAAAAAAGAAGAAAAGAATCAATCTAATAGGAAAGCCAAGCAATGTAAGAAAAAATTAAAAGAAATTAAAGGGATTTTATCCCTAAATTCATGATTAATCTGGGAAAGAATCTGTTCCCATTTATTCGGTTTCTTTAACGGACTCAAGAGCCTTTTTAAGCATTGTACGGTAGAAACCCGTGTCACTTGAATAGTGCTCTTTTGCGAGGATTGCATCAGCCCCTTCGTCAGCTTCAATTGCCTTTATCCTATCAAGGGTATGCTTTGCAGTATCAAGTACCCAGATGTTTCTTGTAACTTCGTCCACCTGCTGGATGGTTTCGGGACGAATAGAGGTAAAGACATTGCCTTCGTCTGTGGTGTATGTATTGGTTTTGCCTACAATTGCTACAAAAGCCGGCAGTTCGCATTCTGAAAGGAACTGAGCTGCCTCAGGCTGGTATTGTCCTGCGTACACCAGGAAAGAACCGGTAGGGTCTGAAACTCTGCCTCTCCAGTACTCCGAATCGGTACCGATATCTTCCTTTTCAATAAGCGTGCCTACAAGGAAGATGCGGTTTACCTTGGCTCCTGTAGGGGTAAGGAGATATTGCGGAGCATACTGGTCGCTTTCATCTTTTGAGGACAGGTTCGAATCCTTCAATTCCTGAGCAAAAACTCTGCGAGCCACTTCTCTGAAAAAACCTGGCATTTACTCCACCTCCAGTTCAGTAAGCGTTTCTTCAAGCAATTCCTTATCCAGGGAATTGCTTTGACTTATTGACTCAACAAGGATATACCTGTCAAGCTTGTGTCCGGTAACTGTATAATATCTGCCGACAAGCTCATGCCTTAATTTATCAAGCACAACTCCGGGATCAAGGGCATCGGCAGCCATTGCAATTGCATCATCAAGAGAAATGCCTGCAATTTCTTCTGTGAGTTCTCTGTTAATTAAGGCATCCTGAGTGGAAGCTCCGGAATCAAGTACGGCTTTTATCCTGAGGTCATATTCCCCTTTTACTTTCCCGTGCTCTGCACAGGCCCCTTTAACAAGGGCCCTTTTGCACAGTGGGCAGCGTTTTATAAGGCCTGAACCGGTCTGGATATCTACCATTGCCCCTAAATATGTAAAAGTCGAAGACCTGACTTCTATTTCTTCGTCGAGCTCTTCTATGGAGCTTGACCTGTTGAGCTGAACCTGGGTTTTTCCGCCCCATTCGTTCACAAGCACATTTTTCAAACTGTAGCTTTTGCCTTCTTCAAGATCGGGAAGTTCTGAACTTGCCCAGTTGGTGAACTTTATAACCCCTGTTTTATCGCCGAGAAGGCCTGCCTGCTCGATGGATTCATGAGAGTTTTCCCAGAGCTGGACAACTTTTGCTTTAACTGTAGCCCATTTACCCCCTGTAAGGTCAGCAATATTTCTGAGCTCCGCTTCTCTTACTGCAGGCGTAAAATCGCCGCTCCCGGTCTCAACTGGCTCATCCAGCTTTTCTACTGTACTGTTTTTATTAAGCTGGACCTGGAATCTGCCGTTGTATTCCCCGACAACAATACTCTTAAAAAGATAGCTTTCTCCCTGTTCAAGCTTTGGAAGTTCGGAATTTTTCCATTCCGTAAACTTTATAATTCCGGTTTCATCTCCAAGCAGTCCTACCTGGGAAATGGACTCATGCGTATTTTCCCAGAGCTGGATAACTTTTGCCTTCAGGTTTGCCCACTGCCCGTTTTCCGAGAGGTCTACAATCTTTGTGAGCTGAGGCTCAGCCTGTCTTGCATAAAATTCATTCTTGGGAATAGAATATTTCTTCAAAAAGAAATTCGTCACGCTGCGCTGCGCTTCGTTTGAAGGAACTTTAAATTTTGTAATTAGATCATTAAGTCTGGTTTCGATATCTTCCAGTGGCACATCAATGCCAAGCTTCAAAAAACGATCTCGAATAGATTCGGCTGTTTGTTTCATTTCTTTTCTACCTCAAGCCTCTTGGTTATTTTTATAGTATAGAGAGGCGTTCTAAAATACAACGCCAGAGGATATAAAGTTAAGGAAAGCGGATTGAAAGTATTCAGTTTCAGCGGCATCAACTCCTAAAGGTTATTTAAGAGTAAGGCAAACCCTGATTGGAATTAGCCCTCCCCATCATTTTTTTTCTCCGGAGAATAGTTATATTTCCAGATATCCTTCATACTCTCCAAAGAAATAATATTTGTATACTGCTTAATTTCCTGTGAAAAATTGAGCAAATTTTCATCTAAACATTTTTTTGATAGAATTATGAGCCTAATCCATACTTAAACTTATTCGTGCACAATATCCTTATTTTTATTATATTAAAAAAATCCAGTTTTAATTAAATGTCTTAAGGAAAATAAGGTCTGGACTTCCTTAATTGAATGTAATTATTTGAGAAAAAAGAAGAATAAATTCTGAAAATAGGGAAATTAAAGTTATTATTTTAAAATAATATCTTAAAATTAATATCTTAAAAGTATTACTTTCTTAGATATTCCGGAGTTAACCATCTTTCCAGCCTGGAAAAAAAGAAATCAAGAAAAAGAGCTATGCCTATAACAGGTAAAGTTCCTGCAAGGATTTTAGCAGTATTGAAATTCGAAAGTCCTTCAAAAATCATCGATCCAAGGCCTCCACCCCCAATAAGGGCAGTCAGGACGGCAATGCTATTTGCAAGAATTGCAGCAAATTTTATTCCCGCAAAAATAGCAGGATATGCATTTGGAAGCCTTACATACCTGAGAATCTGGGAATCAGTTAATCCAATTCCTTTTGAAGATTCGACAAGAGCAGGATCTATATTGAAGAGACCGATATAAGTGTTTTTTATAATGGGAAGAAGAACCCTGAGCATTATTGCGATAATTGCAGGCATAAACCCGATCCCTATAAGGGGTACAACAATTGCCACAACTGCAAAGCTGGGCACTGCCTGCACGAGGTTTGAAAATTTCATCACCAGAGAAGCAAATTTCAGGCTGTAGAGGGAAAAGAAAATCAAGGGAATTGCAACGAGAATTCCTGCAGCAAGTGCGCTATAAGCAAGCAACAGGTGCTCAAGGGTAGCCTGTAAAATTTCTCCGGTTAAGACCATTTTCCATACCTCGCTTTGAGCATATTTTCGATCATACCTGCAATTCCGTCCAGAAGGACAGCAAGAATTCCAACCCAGGCTCCGGTAACCAGGATCGTATCCATTTCATAAAGCTGGATTCCGTTTTGAAGGGCAGCTCCAAGCCCACCTGCAGCAATAAGTCCCCCAAGCGTTACAACTCCCATAATAAAGACGACTGCAATCCGGATTCCGCCTGCAATTAAAGGGAGAGATAAAGGAAACCTGACTTTTAAGAGCACATCTCTTTGCGTTAAGCCCAGGGCATCAGCAATCTCAATGTATTCTCTGGGAACATTGGAAAGACCTGTATAGGTATTTCGAGCTATAGGAAGGATAGAGTAAATAACCGATGCTGCAATTGTAGGGCCTGCCCCTATCCCGAAAAGAGGAAGAAGAAGTACAAGGAGGGCAACATCAGGAATAGTTTCCAGGACATTTAAGCCGTTTAAAATAGGGTTTGCAAGCCTTTGATTTTTATAGGTCAAAACTCCAATAAAAATTCCAATTATAATAGAGAAAAAAAGAGCAATTGCAAACATATAAAGATGTTCAACTGTTCGGAGAGTGAGCAACTGGGTGATCCATACGTCTGAAATTTCCATGACTAGATTACTAAAGCCCTCAATTGCCAGTCAATCGCCCCCTTAACCCTAAACTAAAGTTTAATTTATAAATTAAACTAATAAACCAATTAATTAGGTTCAACAGGCTAAATTAAGATCTCAAATTAAATTATATTTAACAAATTAAATTAATGTGAAATATCTTAATTAAGTAGGTTAGATTAGATTAGATTAGATTAAATTTAACAGAATCCTATCCGAAAACAGGATCCCTACAGGCTTTTCTTCTTCCAGAATAAGAGCAGTATGCTCTCCCTGAGTTTTAAGGCGGGTAAGCCCTTCAAGTAACGGCATTTCCGAGGAAAATGCTGGAACAGGTTTTGAGGCTTCCTCAAGGCTTTTTCCAGTAGATGCAGCTTTCAAAATTTCAGTCAGGCAAACCTGTCCTGCTCTGTCTGAATTTTTTAGAATAAAGGCAACTTCGAGAGCTTCCTTTGACATATAATCAAGAACTGCTGTCATAGAGAGTTCAGGATAAAGAACATACTTTTTATCAAGCGGCTGCATCATATCTTTTACCTTCAAAGCGTCAATATGCCGGTACTTACGTTCCGAATCCACAATTTCAGCAACCAGAGGATTTGCAGGAGAAAAAATCAGTTCTTCAGGCGTACCTACCTGAATAAGTTCGGCATTATCCATAACCCCAATCCGGTCTCCAAGCCTGAAAGCTTCATTTATATCATGAGTAACAAAAACAATAGTTCTTCCAAGTTCTTTTTTAATTCTGTAAAACTCATCCTGAAGCTGAGTTCGTAAAAGAGGATCAAGGGCGCCAAAGGGTTCATCCATAAGATACAATGGAGGATTCATTGCCATGGCCCTTGCAAGTCCTACTCTCTGCTGCTGACCTCCACTCAATTCATGAGGAAAACGGTTCATAAAAATCTCAGGAGGCAGGGAAACAAAATTAAGAAGTTCTTTTACTCTTTCTTGAATTTCTTTTTCTTTCCAGCCTTCAAGCTTTAAAATAAGCCCTATGTTCTCAGAAATTCGCAAATGCGGGAGAAGGCCTATATTCTGAATTACATAACCTATATTTCTCCTTAGCCTGATAGGGTCAAATTCTTTAATATTAATTCCATTTACGGATATGCTTCCGGAATCAGGCTCTATTAAACGGTTTATCATGCGCAGAGCTGTTGTTTTTCCCGAACCGCTTCTCCCAATAAGAATTAAGAGTTCCCCTCCCCGGATCTCAAGATTCAGGGCCTTGACAGCAAAATGGTCTCCATATTTTTTAGTAACATCCTCAAGCCCGACAGAGTCGATCCGGTCAAAAAGTTTTTGGAATATCATAGTCAGAAACCACTATCAATGTAAATATCTACCAGGCATAAAAAAATATAGAGAATTGAAGGCCTGTGAGTTAAAACTCATTTTTCGAACTTATTTTTCAGGCCTCAAAAAATCAGGCCGAAATCAAGCTTTCATTTCTCAGGAAATCCCTTGCAATATCTCTTGCTGCCCTGCCCTGGATATCATATTCTCCATTCAGACGCCTCATTGTGTCCTGGTCAATGCTGTCATTAAGTTGAGCCAGAGCTTCCATTGCCTTCGGGTTTTTCTGTGCAAAATCCTCAGTTACAAGCACAACTGCGTCATAAGGCGGAAGTGCATTTTTATCGTCATTGAGCACTCTGAGCCCATACAGGTCATTGCGGGTATCCGTAGTGTATGCGCTTATCGCATCCACTTCATTATTCTTCATAGCTTCATACATAATTCCAGGAGCCATTGACCTGTAACTCTCAAATGAAAATCCATAGACCCGAGCTATTTGCGGAAGTCCGTCTTCACGTGTTGCAAATTCCGGATCAGTTCCCATTACCATTTCAGGGGCAAAAGGTGCAAGGTCACTGATATTTGTAACCCCATTTTCTTCGGCCCAGGCTTCATCTACTGCTATAGCATAAGCATCTTCAAATCCCAAGCGAGAAGCTATTACTATACTATCATTGTTAAGCAGCCCTTCTTCAGACTCTTTATACACTACTGCAGGGTCCCAGTTTTCAAGCGCAGGTTTCTTCAAAATCTGGCTATAGATAGTCCCCGTATATTCTATATACGCCTGAATGTCTCCTTTTTTAAGGGCTTCATAATTTACAAGCGTACCTCCCAGGTTTTCCTTCACATCAGTTTTGTATCCCTGCTCTTCAAGTAAAAGTGCAACCATGTGAGCGGCGATATATGATTCCTGAAAGAGCTTTGTGCCTATTACAATTGTGCCCGGATCTTCTGTGCTTGTATTTTGTTCGTTCGGAACATTTTCCGCACATCCGCTGGTCAGAAGCACGGCTATAAGCAAATAAAAGATAATATTACGAAACTTCATTTCAGAACTCCCGAAAAATTACTTTAGAAATAACCTTCCAACACCCTTTTTCCATATTAGATATATTCTGTACATTACTTTCGATACTAGTTATAAGTTGTTATATTTTAATATTTTAGAAAGTTTTTTAGCAATTGAGGAGAGAAAAATATATTAATATGTATTAGCAGCATACCTTTTTTATACTATATTCTAAAAGAGATAAAAGTTAGAAACATCTGTTTTTAATTATAACATTTAAGAATTTATTTTAATTACTTGAACAAGAAATTAAATAAAAATAAGTGAGTATGCACTGTTTAAAATTGGGATATTTGTATTAACTTAATAGATTATTTCAGGGCTTTTATTTATATAAATTCAGAAAGTAAATTCTTTAAGACAAATTCTGTAAAATTGGCTTACAGGAATACAGTTACCGCAAGTAATAAAGGGTATATTTAAAGTTTTTGAAAAATGCCTGAGAAAATTTAAGAAAAAATCCTTTCTCAAAGCTTATTTTTCTGGAAATAAAAACGGTTCTTTTTCATAATGCCTCCTTTTTAATCCGGAAGCATAACTTTTTTATTGTTAGCTCCCCCTTATTACCATATAACATTCTACATATATTTAGTTAAGATTTATTCTGTTAACACTTCCGAAGGTAATGTATAAATTCTAAAAAAGGTTTTTTAAGTTTATGAAAGCTATTATTCTTGCAGCAGGAGAAGGGGTTCGCTGCAGGCCTCTTACTCTAACTCGTTCAAAAGTAATGCTCCCTATAGCGAACAGGCCGATTCTGGAGCATGTAATCGATTCGCTTGAAAAAAATGGAATCACTGACATCATACTTATTGTAGGATATGAAAAAGAAAGAATAATGAACTATTTTGAAGATGGGCTTAACTTTGGAGTAAAAATAAAATATGTTGAGCAGAAGGCCCAGCTTGGAACTGCGCATGCAATAGAACAGGCAAAAGAACTAATAAGCCCTGACGATTCCGAATTCCTGGTTTTAAATGGAGACAACCTCGTTGAACCCAAAACTATAGCTGATCTTCTCAATAACTATGAGGGAGATGCAACCCTCCTCACTGTACGGATGGAAAACACTGCAGGTTACGGCGTAGTCCTCAAAGAAAAAAAGAGAGTCACAAAAATTATTGAGAAAAGGCCAGGGGATGTAAGCCGCATTGTAAATACAGGAATTTATATTTTCACACCCCAGATTTTTGAAACTATTGAGAAAACCCCTATCTCCGAAAACGGGGAGTATGCAATAACAGATACTCTTCAGCTTATGATTGATGAAGG
>JBNAKO010000249.1:0-29363 GCA_049706495.1 Methanosarcina sp.
GGGTAGGGCTTGTGCGACTTATCCTCAATAGAGGGAAGAATGACCCAAGAAGCTCCTTCCTCGCAAATCGTCAGATTTGCAGGGAGGGGTAGTTCACTTAAAGCAATACAAAAATAATCATACAAATATTAGTTTTATCTTTAGAATCTACCTTGCAGGCATGATTTTATATTAACACACAAACAATTATATATTTTTTATGCGCATATCAAAAAGAAGAAATAAACTTTAAGGAAACTATCCAAGATTTAAATAGACCCGTCTGCTCCTTCTTATTATTCAAGGTAATCAAAGTTTATCATTAAAACTCTTTCATTTGTTTCAAACTCATTTTTTATTCTAACTGCATCGCTTTCCGAAATCCAATAATAGATCTGTTCCTAAAATGGATATAGCACCAGATGAACTTTTTATCTTAATATTGTTCTTTTTCAGCATCCTAATAAAACTCTCTTCTAGAGCAAATTCTTCAGAGAATATAATTATGGTATAATTCCCTTTTTCAATTTCAGCAGTTCAGCTTTAGGCATTCCTCAGTTCATTTATTATATTTATTTTATTTTCACCCATTTTTATGTAATATCTACTTCTGACACTATCAGAATTGTAATTGGTTGTATGGTTTCATTAATATTATAACTTCCAAGTATTCTTTATACTTGAGGTTCAGAAGCTCCATTTTCAAATTCATAAATTGACCACTCATTTTTGATTCTCGAGCTTGATTTATTGTGTTAATTTGAGTTATTATGGTTAGTCTTAATACTAATACGAAAATGAGAAAAACAATGAAAGTGGTTTTTTCTCTGTTAATTTTGTTCATGTTTTGTATCCCAAAAATGAAGAGTTTTAAATCCTCACATATACGAAACCTTAGAACCAAATCGTGCATATACGTGCTAAATATAGTGATCGTGAATGTATTTAGCGTGGAGATCTCAGAATTAAAAAGATAATTGGAGACCGAGAAGATATCAGGAAGAAGCCTCCTTTGATAGAAAAGATTAAATCAAACAACAAGACTAATCCACATTGTAATTCTTACTTCATCTTTCTTATGCATATTATTGTTCCGAACACAATTGCAAATATCCAGAAAGAGCTTATAAAAGGAGTAGCGTTTGATTTCTGAGTAGAATTGGAACTTACTTCCTTCTTGTTTATTGTTCCTGTATTCTCCTCTTTTCCAGCACCAACGGTATTGTTTTCGGTTGAATTCTTTTGCTGATTACCTGTTATTTTTATATTGTTTAATGTTTCTACCTCATTTGTTTGATTCACTGTCTGGTCTTCTCCCTTCCATTTACCCCGAGCTTTTAACTCCTCAACTACTGCATTTCTGTCTGAAACAGGGTGTTTTCCTGGTTCACCTATAGCCACGCGGAAAAGCTGTTCATCTGGATTTACGTCATTCAGCATTAAGAGCACTGGTTCATTCTGGACGAACTGCGGTTCGTTTTCTGTCACTATATTAGTCCCTCTTTCGGACCTTACTTTTATTATCTGTACAGAAAGTGGATTATAGAGCCATTCCTGAACCTTAATTGTAGCAATTGTGTGGTCACGAGCCATATCAAGCTCACTCACTGTACCAATAACTATGCGATCAGAATTATCTATCTGGTACGGGATTTCAGCAGCTTCTGAAGCAAATGAGGCTACTGCGGGATTTGAAGTCAAAAATAGTAGAATAAATGTAAATAATAATCTGGAAAATGAACTTAATTTTCTCATCAAAATTCTCCTATTTATCATTGTAAAGATAAAAAATTTAACTTCAGATTGAACTTATCAATTTTAAAATACTGTAGTCCTCAAGGCTATACGGATGACTATTTTTTCAACTGGACTCAGCATCCTGTGTTGATACATAAATTACTTTTAATTAATTATTTAAAAGTTTTAGGGTTAAAAATAAACTATTAGATATTAGAATTATTTAGAACCTATTGTTATTCATTCGAGTTCAATTGTTAGAGAACATGGACATAAGAAATATATCTATGGTGTAATGGCCTGCATAATTCAAAAATATATAAAAAGAAATAGTGAAATATTGTAATTTCATAAGTTGAGATTTCTTCGCGAAAAATAGCTGTTTAAAACTTAATTTTGAAACTTATATAAGGGTGCTTAATTTAAGACTCGTAAATTCTATATATTTCTGCATCCCATTAAATATGGTTTTAAAAGTTTGATTTCTTATTAATTTCTTTAAGTTGTTTCGAAGTTGTGGGATCATTTTTAATCTGCATATTAAATAGGATTGACTTCCTTGATATCTGATATTAAGCTATTCTTAAATATCATGAGTGTACTTAACAGGTGAACTGCTCAAGTTTACTGCAGGAACTTTATTTCCTGAAAAATTAAAGCCATAAGGCCTAATAATTTCAGAGATTTATTACGTTAAGAAGATTACCAGCAAGGATTATAAATGAATTCAGTTACATGTCCTAAATGCGGCAAAGAAAGTGATATACTCCTAGATTCTGTTTGTAAAGACTGTTTTTTTGAAACCTTCAAACTTATAGAATTACCTCTCGTCCTCCATGTGAGGATATGTTCAAACTGCGGAGCGTATTTCCAGAGAAGTAAATGGGGAGACATTGGAAACCTTGAAGAAGTAGTATTGAAGGCTGTAGAAGACGCTCTTTTCATTCATAATGAAGCAGGAGATGTAGAAGTCTATTTCAAGCCAAGAGAGATTACTCCCTACATATATATAGTGAGGGCTGAGGTCGATGCAATAGTGAGGGGAGAACCTGTGCACGCAGACGCTGAAACAGAGGTTAGGATTCAGAGGACAGCCTGCGATATGTGCAGCAGGGAATCGGGAGGTTATTTCGAAGCAATTATTCAGATAAGGGCAGCAGGCAGGTATCCTACTGAAGAGGAAAAAAAACGATGCTCTACTCTTGCCAGAGAGACTATGGAGAGCATGAGGAAAAAAGGAGACCGTCTTGCATTCATAAGTGATGTAATAGAGCAAAAAGAAGGAATTGACTTCTATATGGGCTCTATGAATGCGAGCAGGCAGGTCTGCAGGTTAATTGTTTCGGAACTCGGAGGCAGCTTTTCGGAATCTCCTACGCTTGTTGGGATGAAGGATGGGAAGAACCTGTACAGGATTACTTTTGCTGTCCGCCTTCCTGAATTCAGGCCAGGGGACGTGATAAGGTATAGAGGAAGAATTATCCAGATCAAAAGTTCAGGAAAAAAGGTTAATGGAATTTCCCTTGAGGACGGGTCAAGATTTATTTCAACCCCTGAAGAGTTAAAGGGTGCGGAAAAAGTAGGAAATATCGCAGATGCAGTTCTTACAGTGCTGGTTTCCATAGAAGATAATGCGATATTGGTGCTTGATCCTGAAACTTACGAAACTGTTGCTATAAAAAAGCCTGTATTATTTAACGCTGAAGCTGGAAGCGAAATTCCTGTTCTTAAAACTCCTTATGGAATTTTTGCACTTGCCCATTCCGAAATCCCACAGGCAAGGTAAAAACGAGGAAATATGCAGAAAATTCTCGTAATCGGATTCAGTACCCGAAATATAGTTTGCTCGGCTAAACGAGCCGGTTATGCTGTATATTCTATTGATTCCTTTCAGGATCTGGATTTACAAAAATGTGCAGATTCTTTTGCTTCTCTGGGGTGCAGCAGTGCAGAAGAACTGCATCAACTTGACCCTTTCCGGATAAAAGCACAAATTGAGGCCTTTGGGGTACAGTTTGATGCAGTTGTACTGGGTTCGGGTTTGGAGACGCTTGACAGAGGAATTTTTACCTGCCCTGTGCTGGCCAGTTCTCCTGCCAGTATAGAAAAAGCTTCAAACAAACTTAAGCTTTCAAAAAAGCTCAGAGCTGAAGGAATTCCGCACCCTCAGTGTTACTCCATACAGGAACTGGATGCAATCGAATACCCCGTTATTATAAAACCCTCTTCAGGGGGAGGGGGAATCTTCAACAGAGTTGCCAGGAATAAACAGGAACTTTTAAATCTTCTTGATGAGTTTGCAGGACTTGATTCGGAGTTTGTAGAAAAAGACGTTGTTATTCAGGCCTTTCTCAAAGGAATTCCTTCGAGTGTTTCATTGCTTTCTACAAAAAATGAAGCTATATCAGTAGCTGTAAACGAGCAGTTAATAGGAGTTCCCTGGCTTTCACGGATGCCTTTTGCTTATTGCGGAAATATAACACCTTTCAAGCATGAATATACAACCGAGATGGAAACTCTTGCCGAAGAACTGGTGCTCGGATTTGGGCTCCTTGGCTCAAACGGAGTTGACTTTCTGGCTACTGAAAGCGGACCCATAGTTCTTGAAATAAACCCTAGATTTCAGGGAAGCCTTGATACGGTTGAGAAAGCTATGAACATTAATCTTTTTGAAGCCCATAAAGGCTGCTTTAAAGGAGAACTTCCGGAAAAACCCTTTGCTTCAGGTTTTGCAGCAAGAGGAGTAATTTATTCCGATCGAGAGCTTTTTATAGACAGAAAGCTCATGGACGTCATTCTCAGGGAAAACAGCGCAGATATTCCTGTTCAGGGAACTATTGTTGAGCCGGACTGGCCCCTTACCTCCCTGTTTTCATATGCCCCTACAAGGGAAGAAACTGTCCTGACCCTCAAAAATAGGGTAAAAAAAGTAAAGGCTTTTATTGAAAATGAAATAAAAAAGGAAAGAAGCCTGAATTCTCCTGAAAAGGACAAAACTCGGGCCTGTTAAAAACCATAGTTTTTGAGAATTAATAGGTAAGTGAATGAATAATTCCGAATAATGCAATGTAAACTTTAATAATGGTATGTGCAATTCATATAGGGATTTGAGGTGAATAAGTTGGTCGAGTTAAATGACAAAGTGATTAGAGGATACCTCATGAGTCTTGTAGGGGAAGAAGGGCTCAAAATGATAGAGGAAATGCCAGAAGGCGAGGTTACGGATGAGGAAATTGCGACCAAAAGCGGAATTTTACTCAACACCGTAAGGAGAACTCTCTTTATACTCTACGAGAATAAATTTGCAATTTGCCGCAGGGAAAGAGATTCAAACAGCGGATGGTTAACCTATCTCTGGCACCTGGACTTTTCCGATATAGAACATCAGCTTATGAGGGAAAAGAAAAAACTGCTAAGGAACCTTAAAACTCGCCTCGAATTTGAAGAAAATAACGTTTTCTACGTGTGCCCTCAGGGCTGTGCTCGCCTTTTATTTAACGAGGCTACAGAAACAGAGTTTCTCTGTCCGCTCTGTGGAGAAGACCTGATGTATTATGATAATTCCCAGTTCGTAGAAGCACTTAAAAAACGGGTAGAAGCTTTAAATACAGCATAAGGGTTTACCTTGATTACACAGGCTGAAGCAATAAAACTGCTTGAGGAAGCGGGGTGTTCACCCAAGGTAGTTGAACACTGTAAGGAAGTCGCCTTACTTGCAACTGAAATAGCTGAAAAAATAAAAGCTGCAGGGCATGAAGTAGATTCCGAATTAGTTAAAGCAGGGGCTCTTTTACATGATTTTGGAAGATGTGAGACTCATGAGATTTCACATGCAGTAGAAGGTTTTAAGCTGGCTCAAAGTAGAGGCCTGGACCAGGAGATTTCCGAGATAATAAAAAGGCATATCGGAGCAGGAATTTCAAGAGAAGAGGCAAAGGAACTGGACCTTCCTGAAGATGACTATTTCCCACGCAGTCTTGAAGAAAAAATTGTTGCCCATGCCGATAACCTTGTAAAAGGAACAAAGAGAATAACAATTAATGAGAGAATTGCGCTCATGCGTAAGAAAGAAGTATCAGAAAATGTGATTAAAAGGATAAAAGAGCTTGCTGAAGAAATAGAAAGCCTTTCCCGCTAAACTGCGGGTCCTAAAACGCTCAGGAAGCACTAATATCCGGTTAAAGGAAAAGAAAAGAGAATTATTTTTCCAAATCATCCTCCGAATTTAAATGCAGATGCATTCAGGAAAATAAAGGAGGAAAACTTATATATAACGATATTAATAATGAGATAATGGATTGCTAGAATCCTGCGATTTAAATTAAAATATTCACCTCACTAAAACATTTTTTTTAGCGACATTTCTCATTTTTAACTTATTATGAGGGTATGTTTATGGATAATGACAAATATTTAAAGGGCACAACTACCGTAGGAGTAGTTTGTACCGATGGTATCGTGCTCGCAAGCGAACAGAGAGCCACAATGGGGAATTTCATCGCAAGTAAAACTGCAAAGAAGGTTTACCAGATTGATGATCTTGTAGGAATGACCACTGCCGGTTCGGTAGGGGATGCCCAGCAACTTGTGAGGCTCGTAAATGTAGAATCACAGCTTTATAAGATGCGCAGGAACGAATCCATGACAATCAAAGGGATTGCAACTTTGATGTCCAATTTCTTGAATGCTAACCGTTACTATCCTATGATGGTCCAGCTCCTTATTGGAGGAGTTGACAAAAACGGACCTGCTATCTACTCCCTGGATCCTTTAGGAGGAAGCATAGAGGAGACAAGAATCTCGGCTACAGGTTCAGGCTCTCCTATGGCATACGGGGTACTTGAAGATAAATATAGGGAAGATATGAATGTAGAAGAAGGCCTTGATCTTGCAATTAGGGCTATCCACAATGCAACTAAAAGAGATTCCGCGTCCGGAGAGCACATCGATGTTGTGGTAATTACAAAGGAGGCATTCAGAAGGCTGGATCCTGAAGAAGTAAAAGCCAGAAGAGCTGCATTATAATTACATTTCATACTGGTTTTTTATTTTACCACTAACTAACATCTTTTTCAACTTATTATTTTTTCAATACTACACATTTTTTCATTTTTTGATAAAAAGGAAGATTCTTAATGCCTATTGAAGACGTACTATTAGACCTCAAACATAAAATTGAGAAAAATCTACCAGAAGGAGTTACAATTACCGACGTAGAGTTTGAGGGGCCACAACTTGTATTATATACTGAGGAGCCCCGCAAATTTGCTGACGACGGGAATATTATTCGAAACCTGGCAAAGGAGCTCAGGACGCGAATTGCCATGCGTCCTGACCCAAGGGTACTTGCAACTCCTGAGGACTCTATTTCTATAATCGAAGAGGTTGTCCCAAAAGAATCCGTAATCTCAAGCTACTATTTTGATCCCGATTCCGGAGAAGTTATTATTGAGGCTGAAAAGCCTGGCCTTGTTATAGGAAAACATGGAGCGACACTCAGGGAGATTACCAAGCAAATCGGTTGGATTCCCAAAGTTGTTCGGACTCCTCCAATTAAATCCCGCACAGTAAAGAATATTAGAGAATTTATGAGGAATAACCTCAAGGAAAGAAAGGAAATTCTTAAGTCTGTAGGGAGAAAAATTCACAAAGAATGTACTTCAAAAGACCAGTGGGTAAGGGTTACGTCCCTTGGAGGATGTAAAGAAGTAGGGAGGAGCTGTTTCCTGCTCTCAACCCCCGAATCAAGAATCCTGATTGATTGTGGGGTCAATGTGGGTTCGGATGAAAATATGACTCCTTACCTGTATGTTCCTGAAGTTTTTCCCTTAAACCAGATTGATGCCGTAGTAGTTACACACGCGCATCTTGATCACCAGGGCCTTGTCCCTCTTTTGTTTAAATATGGATATGAAGGACCTGTTTACTGCACCCCTCCAACAAGGGATCTTATGGTGCTCCTTCAGCTCGATTACATTGATGTGGCAGCAAAAGAAGGAAAGAAGATTCCTTACGAATCAGGAATGGTAGCCAAGACGCTTAAGCATACAATTCCTCTGGACTATGAAGAAGTAACGGATATCGCCCCTGATATTAAATTGACTTTCCATAATGCAGGACATATCCTTGGTTCCGCAATTTCTCACTTCCATATAGGAGACGGCTTGCATAATGTAGTCTTCACTGGAGACTACAAGTATGAGAAAACCAGGCTTTTTGACCCTGCAGTTAACAAGTTCCCAAGGGTTGAAACTGTAATTAGCGAAGCTACTTATGGAAATTCCAATGCTTTCCAGCCGGCTTTAAAAGATGCTGAAAGGCATCTCCAGATGGTAATCAAAAATACAATCGACCGCGGAGGAATTGCTCTGATCCCGGCTTTTGCAGTGGGTCGAAGCCAGGAAGTTATGATTGTGCTTGAGGAATCCGTAAGAAAAGGCATTATCCCTGAAATTCCTGTTTATCTTGACGGAATGATCTGGGAAGCGACTGCGATTCATGCAACACACCCTGAGTACCTGAATAACGACCTGAGGAAATTGATTTTCCAGAAGGGGCAGAATCCCTTCCTCTCAGAATGTTTCAAGCCTGTTGATTCTCACGAAGCCAGACAGAAAATTATACAGAACCCTCATCCCTGTGTAATCCTTTCAACTTCAGGCATGATGAATGGGGGCCCTGTTATGGATTATTTCAAGGCGTTTGCAGACGATCCCCGAAACACTCTTATCTTTGTCGGGTACCAGGCTGACGGTACAGTAGGCCGCAGAATCCAGAAAGGCTGGAAGGAAATCCCTATGGCAGGAAAGAATGGCGGAACTGAAATGTTGAAAATGAACATGGAAGTTCAGGTTGTAGATGGTTTCTCAGGCCATTCGGACAGAAGGCAGCTTATGGATTATATAAAAAGAATGCAGCCCCGTCCTGAGAGAATTTTTACGGAACATGGAGATGAAAAGGCCTGTGTCGACCTGGCAAGTTCGGTCTATAAGAAACTCAAGATTGAAACTCGAGCTCTTACAAATCTCGAAACAGTAAGACTCCTGTGACCTTTTTTAGGGTCACAGACTCTTTTTCAATACAGGATAGGAAAAAGAAGAATTTAAAGACCGATTTAATTGTCTAACTCTTAATTTAATTAGCTGTTTTATCTTTAAAATCTTCAAAATTATAATCAGGCTTAAGCCTGAGAAGATATTCCATTAATTTTTCGTGATTATTCACAATTAGATCTGCTTTTTCAAGTTGAGAGGCTTCCAGATAGGTAGGGATACCTATGCAGTAAATCTCGGCCCTTTTTGCAGCTTCAACACCTAAAATTGCGTTTTCTATAATTACACATTCTTCTGGCTTCACATTTAAAAAATCTACAGCTTTTAAAAATGGGTCCGGGCAGGGTTTTGGATTAACAACATCGTCCCCTGTGATCACGATTTCAAAGATGCCAGGAAAAAGCTGATTTATGATATTATGGACAATAACATGGTCAGAACCTGAAACTACAGCAAGTGAAAACCGCGTTTTAAGGAGTTCAAGGCAATCTCTTACCCCTTCAAAGGCTTTTAACTCAAAAATGCGTTTAAATTCCTGCCTGTATATTGAAGTTAATATTTCAAAGTCATATGCATCAGGTTCTTTCCTTGCGTTTCGGATGAGCACAGCGAGCCCTTTCTGGGGATTTGAACCTTCTATTGCATAAATATCTTCATCCCGAATTTCCATACCCAGATCCTGAAAAGCTTTCTTCCAGGCCCTTGCATGGAAAGGCATGGAATCCACAAGGACCCCATCCATATCAAAAATTAATGCCTTCAACACGTTTCTGACTCCAATGAAAATACTAGCTTGAAAACATGCTAGTTTTAGCAAATACTGATTTTAACATTTTCTAAATCATTCTTAAACAGTTCGAAGAATTGATTTGAGATAATAATTTCAGATATTTAATTTGAGATAAATTTTATTGAGATAAACTTTAAAATGAATAAATAGCATTAAAGCTTTCCAAAACCTCTAAAAAATATTAAAAGATTTTTTATTATTGATAAAATAAATAATAAAATTGTATTTAGAAAAATTCAGACATACTCAAAAACTCGATAAATAATTTCATTATGAGAAGAGTTTAACAGTTAAGAATCCCCATATAAGAGGTTCTGAAATATATAAACATTTAGATAAAGTAATAATATCTTATCCTGAAAATTGATCAAGAGCAGCGAAATCTTCGAATGATACCGAAAAAGTTTTTAAGAGGAGAATTCTACTTAAAAGTAATAATATAAACAGTCTCATTAAATTGAAAAGATTCCCATCTGAAAGTATTAAGAAAAACAGTACACGTAAAGCAAATAATCAAGCTGCCTGGAAAGCAGGACATAAAAATAATTAAGAATATAAGCAAGAAAACTTGCCCTGACTTACAGGATCAGGAGATTTCTCCTGCAGAAATAAAGCTTTCAAAAAATTAGGAACTAACTGTATATAAACATTTTGTGAGTATTGCTCAGACTCTCTTTGGGAATTTAATAATAAAGAGAGAAAAAGAGTGAATATATGAAATTTATGGCCAGAGTATTTAAACTTGATATAGAGTTTAAGAATGTAGTTTAAATATATCCGAAATGTTTAAGTTCAGTCGAGTGCCAACCTATTAAAGATAACGGGTAGAAAACTCTTACCAAGTTTTGGAAGTTATCCCATAGCTCCGCTCAAAATAAGTGGCAGATATGTGACCCCCGATACCACGGGTGGGGAGTCAAAACATAACTATTAGACACAGTCCAGTAGAGGGGATAAATTGCAATCTATTGTACAGGAAGCAATGAAATTCAGTGAAAAAGAGAAAGAGTATCGAAAGAACTCTTCTTCTGACGAAGAATTCGAAGAATTCGGGCAACCAAGAATTATGATTGTCGGGTGCGGAGGAGCCGGAAACAATACCGTAAACCGACTTTACAACATAGGAATCGAAGGTGCGGAAACCGTCTGTATAAATACTGATAAACAGCACCTTGATAATGTCAGGGCTGACAAGAAAATCCTCGTTGGGAAAACCCTTACAAGAGGGCTTGGTGCAGGCGGATATCCCGAAACCGGGAAGAAAGCTGCTGAGCTTGCAAGAGGCACTCTTGAAGAAGTCTTAAAAGATGTTGACCTTGTATTTATTACTGCAGGCCTTGGAGGAGGAACCGGGACAGGAGTTGCTCCTGTTGTTGCCGAAGTTGCAAAAGAACAGGGTGCAATCGTCGTAGGCATGGTTTCAAGCCCCTTTAGAGTGGAAAGAGCCCGGATTTTCAAAGCCGAAGAAGGCCTTGAAGACCTGCGCAGGGCAGCAGATACCGTGATTGTTCTTGACAACAACAGGCTGCTTAACTATGTGCCAAACCTTCCTATTGACCAGGCTTTTTCGGTAATGGACCAGTTAATTGCCGAGACTGTAAAAGGGATCACAGAGACAATTACCGTGCCCTCTCTTATAAATCTCGACTATGCTGACATCAGGACTATTATGAGCTGCGGCGGAGTTGCAGTAATGCTTGTAGGCGAGTCAAAGAATCAGGATAAAAGTACTGAGGTTGTTAGAACAGCCCTGAACCATCCTTTACTTGACGTAGACTACAAGGGCGCTACAGGGAGCCTTGTTCATGTAACAGGTGGACCTGACCTGAGCCTTAAAGAAGCCGAAGAAATTGCCTCCATGCTGACATATGAGCTTTCCCCGAGTGCAAATGTTATCTGGGGCGCAAGAATTAGAGAAGACTATGAAGGCAAGGTTAGAGTAATGGCAATTATGACAGGTGTCCAATCTGCCCAGATCCTTGGCCCACAGGCAGGAGCCGGAATCCTGGAACCAAGACCCGCAGAAACAGATCCTATGCATGAAAGAAGATTCGGAAAAATGAGCCCCAGAATGAGAGAAGCCTCAGGCCCCCTCAGAAAAAAGCATGATGAATCCATAATTGACTTTATAAATTAAACCCCTCAGGCAAAAGCCCGGATTCTCAAATCCTCATTTTTTTTCGGGCTTTTTAGAACCTGACCTTCTTTTTCAGAGAAATTTTAACTGGTTCCATTAAACCAATTCTTTTACCTGACCTCCTTTTAAAGTTAATTTCAAACAGATACACTTTTTTATTAGCTCTTCTATCTAAAAAACATGAAAATTTTGATTGCAACAGGGCGGCTTGCAGAAAATACAGTTAGAAAAGCAGTAAGGGAAAATGCAGAGATCTTAGTGATAGATATCGATATTGCCGCCTTTATTACCCCTAAAAAGCTAATCAAAGCTTTTAAAGAAGCAAACTATCCGGAGAATTATGAACTTATCCTTGTTCCCGGACTTGTGGCAGGGGATTTTTCAAAAGCATCCACTGAACTCGGATGTAAAATTAGGCTCGGACCAAAGCATGCCTATGACCTTGGCTTCGTTCTACACTATGCCGAAAAAATAGAGTTTTCAGAAAAAGTTCCTGCCTGTGAGCTTCTCCATGATATTAGAAAGGAGCTTGCTTTTAGGCTACTTAAAGGAACAGAAGAAAAAGCTCTTCCAGATCTTACACTTAGAGGAGTAAAATTGGGAAGTCAGGCCCGTATGAAAGTTATGGGGGAAATTGTTGGAGCAATGGAGATGGAACCTTCCCTGCTTCAAATGAAAATAGAAGCTTTTATCGCCCGGGGTGCAGATATAATCGACCTCGGAGCTACCCTTAATACTCTCCCAGAACAGGTCAGAAAGACTGTAGAATATGCAAAAACCCTGACTTCTGTCCCTCTGAGCATAGACACTCTTGAGTCTGAACTGATAAAAGAAGGGGTTGAAGCAGGTGCCGACCTTGTCCTCAGCCTTAATAGTACTAATATGAAAACTGCAGGTCCACTTATTGCTGCCACAGAAAAGGCAGCAGTTATAATACCTGATGAAGGAAATACCCTGGACAGCCTTATCAAAAATGTTGAAGATGCTCGCAAGCTTGGAATTAAGAAAATCATAGCTGACCCGGTGCTTGACCCTGTCGGGCATAATATAACGGAATCTATTATACGCTATTATGAATTTCACAGGCTGTATCCGGAAATCCCTCTATTTTTCGGGGCCGGAAATGTTACCGAGCTTATGGATGTAGATACCATAGGAGTTAATGCCATGCTCTGCGGCATAGGAACAGAAATCGGGGCAAGTATTCTTTTTACCCCTGAGTTCAGTGACAAGGCCCAAGGCTCCATCCAGGAACTTAAAAGAGCTTCGGAAATGATGCAGCTTTCCCGAATAAGAGGCAGTTCCCCAAAAGACCTTGGACTTGATCTGCTCTGCATAAAGGAAAAACGCAGACGTCCGGATTTTCCCCTTCCAGAAAATACAATTGCAGCCAGGCCCGTGAAGGACTGGGGTATAGACCCGGAAGGCCCTATACTTATTAGAATAGTCCCGGATAAGATAAGCGGGAAGGGAGGGGTTATTGTAGCCGAGCACGAAAGAACTTCAGTAACCGGAAAAAATGCCAGGGAAATTATGGATACCCTGCTTGAGCTAAAACTTGTTTCCCGTCTTGATCATGCAGCATATCTGGGACGAGAGCTTCAGAAAGCCGAGCTTGCATTACACTTTAACAGAAGTTATGCCCAGGATGATGAATTCTGAGTAAAAAGGTAAAATAGAATTACAAAAAAGCGTCCAAAAAATATGCAAAAAATGTCCAAATATAATTCAAATAGGTTGTTAAAAGTTTGAATAAATTTGAACAAGCTGGAATGAACATTCGAATTCAAATTTAATTCAAATAAAATCGGATGTGGAAGAATGAAACTTGAAAATGAAGATAAACAGGCAATTTTTGAGATAGCTGCATCCCGCTATTTCACAACACAGAACTGGAAATGGGTAAATCTAAGAAAAGACCTTAATAAAATCCAGAAAGCATATGATGAATTAAATGAGCAATATGCATCCTATTCCTATGTGAGTAAGGACTGGTACGTAGAAAACATGGGTTCCAAAAATCTTCATATGTGCAACTCCTGGGAAGAATTGAAGAATCTTGTTGCATTCCTCAACACCCATGGAAGTGTCTTTAATTTTCTTATAAACACAGGAAACCGAAAATCCTTCTGTATCGTTAGCAATTCGAGAGACTTAAACGAAACGCAGGCAAATGCGATTAAAGAGGTCCAGAAACTCGGATATAATACCTTCGTATTCCTTGCCACTATTCCGGAAGAGATCGAATTCCAGCTCCTGCAGGTTAGGGGAATAAATTGATTTTCAAATGTTAAGAATTAAACGTATAAAAATAATAGAACAAACATAAATAAAAAATAAAATTAAAAAATAAAAATAAAGTAGAAAAGAGAAATTAAATAACAAAAAATAAAAAATATAAAATAGGAAAAAGGAAATCAGAGTATAAACAAAGGTGCAAAAACCACTGCAACAATACTCATAAGCTTTATCAAAATATTGATTGCAGGGCCGGCAGTATCTTTAAAAGGATCCCCTACAGTATCTCCGGTTACGCCTGCCTTATGAGCATCCGAACCCTTTCCTCCGAAATTCCCGGTTTCAATAAACTTTTTTGCATTATCCCATGAACCGCCTGCATTGGACATTGTAATTGCAAGCATAAAACCCGAAACTACTGAGCCTCCAAGCAGGCCTCCAAGGGCACCAGGTCCAAGTACTAACCCTACCAGCAGGGGGGCGACAACGGCAAGTATTCCAGGCCCGATCATTTCTTTTAGAGCAGAATGAGTGGAAATTGCAATACATTTGCTGTAATCCGGCTCAGCTTTTCCTTCCATTAAACCTTTGATTTCTTTAAACTGCCTTCTCACTTCAAGGACAACTTCACCCGCAGCATTTCCTACAGCCAGGATTGTCATCGAGGAAAAGAGGAAAGGCAGCATTGCCCCTATAATAAGTCCGATAAATACATTCGGGTTCATAATATCAATAGCAGTAAGGTTTACTGCAATTCCATATGAAGAGAAAAGAGCAAGAGCAGTAAGGGCTGCAGAACCTATAGCAAAGCCTTTCCCGATGGCTGCAGTTGTATTTCCAACAGCATCAAGCGTGTCCGTAATTTCCCGCACCTCATGTTTCTGGTGAGACATCTCTGCAATCCCGCCTGCATTATCAGCTACAGGACCGTATGCATCGACCGACAGGGAAATCCCAAGGGTTGCAAGCATTCCGACTGCTGCAATAGCTATCCCGTAAAGGCCTGAAAGCTGATATGAAACGTAAATTGTGATACTTATTATAATAACAGGCAGGAGAGTTGATTCCATACCTTTTGCAAAACCTGTAATAATGTTTGTAGCTGAACCTGTTAAACAGGAGTCTGCAACTGTACGAGTGGGTTTTCTATCGTACGAGGTATAATATTCCGTAATCTGCCCAATAAGGAATCCGGAAATAAGTCCGGCAACGCTTGCAAAAAAGACGTTTAAACCGTATTCTCCAAGAAGAAAATCTGTAACAAAATACGAGGCAATTACTGTAAGCACAATTGCAGAAATCAAGCCCATGTTAAAGGCCATATGAATTGCAGATGCTTCTGACTTTTTTGTCCGCACGAAAAAGGTACCAAGAATAGAGGCAAGAATTCCAACTGCCGAAATCAAAATTGGAACCATAATGACATTTTCAATTGAAATTCCGGGAAAAGTTGCGGCTGCTGTTGAGGCTGCAAGAAGCATTGTGGCAACAATTGACCCGACATAAGATTCATACAGATCTGCTCCCATGCCTGCAATATCTCCAACATTATCTCCAACATTATCAGCAATTACAGCAGGGTTTCTTGGGTCATCTTCAGGAATCCCGGCTTCTACTTTGCCTACAAGATCAGCCCCCACATCGGCTGCCTTGGTAAATATACCTCCTCCAACACGGGCAAAGAGAGCAATAGAAGAAGCCCCAAGCGAAAATCCTGCAACAATATTTATAATGGTTTTAAGATCAAGATCCGTTAAGGTACTCTCAAGGATTATAAATGAAGCTGATAACCCGAGCAGCCCAAGCCCTACAACACTCATTCCCATAACAGTGCCGGATGCAAAAGAAACCCTGAAAGCCGGACCAATTCCCCTGGTAGCAGCGTTTGTGGTTCTTCCATTAGCTATAGTAGCTGTAAGCATCCCTATATATCCGGCTGTTGCGGATAAAACCGCCCCGAAAACAAAGCATACTGCAGTAAGCAGTCCATTAGGTAATATTAAAGCAATAATGGTTCCAAATAACACAACAAAAACAGCAATCGCCCTGTATTGCCTGTTAAGGTAAACCATGGCCCCCGCATGGATGGAAGAAGTAATTTTTTTAATGAGGGCATCTCCTTCTCCTTCTTTCTTAACACTCATATAGGAAATACCTGCAAAAATCAGACCAATAAGTGCACATATTGGTGCAAGGTAAATTAACATATCCATAAATTTAACCATCCTCCAAAAAAAATATTAAAAAATATTTTAGGACGTTCACTCCGAAGCAAATTTTATCTTAATTGTTTAATATATCATATGCATGTTCATCTATTAATGAAAAACCGGCAGAAACTACCCATTTCATCTCTGTCCAGATAATTAATTTTTCACTACCAGCATACACGTAGTTACAATTATCTTATATAAAACTACTTAGCAGTATTATTTACTTATTTTTATAAATACATCCCTTCTAATTTTTTATCTCCTGGTTTACTGATACGGATTACATTCAAAGAACATTCATTAAACTGAAAAAAATTTCACTTTCAGAGGAATAAGGAAACTCATTGCCTTATTAATTTAGTATATAAATATCTGAATGTAAAAATTTTATAGATAAATTTAAGTTATCTGTCAGAAATTTATCGGTATCTTTATTAATCTATAAGAATTTATTTGAGAAAAAAGGAAATTACAGTAGAAATTTGGTATGTTTATAATATAAATTATAGTAACAGAAATTTAAGCTCAATTTTGTATTAGCTTGATTCTGCATTTATATTATCTCTTAAAGTTCTGTATATACACGTTTTATGTATAGACACCGGTATGAGTTATAAGACAAAGAATAATGATAAAAATAATCTACAAAGTCGTCGGTTAAACGCTACAGTAAAAAAGTTTATATAAAAAACAACTATTTACGCTTCGTCAAAAAAGGCTTGTAAATTCAGAATCTTGTTTATTTTTATAATATTGGAAAGAAGTGATCGGCTAGATGGAGACTGTAAAGAAAAGTAAAATAGGAAAGGCCATGCTTGAGAGCCTGTTTAGCTTAGCCGTGCTATTGCTAACACCCGCAATAGCAGCCGCCAGTGAAGCAAATCTTAAGATTCCGAATTTGAGCCAGGAACAAAATAATTTACTGCTCTACGGTATTGTAGTCTGTATATTAGGCATGCTGTTTGGGCTGTATCAATTCATAAAAGTGAAAAAAATCAGGGCTCACAAATCCATGCTGGACGTTGCAGATATTATTTACGAGACCTGTAAAACATATCTTATCCAGCAGGGAAAACTGCTAAGTATATTGTTCCTTTTTATCGGTATCTGTATAGCTTTTTATTTTGGTTTCCTGCAAGAAACCCCTCTTAGTGGAGTTTTGCTTATTCTTGCCTGGACGATAATTGGAATACTGGGATCCTACAGCGTTGCCTGGTATGGGATTCGTATGAATACCCTGGCAAATAGCAGGACTGCATTTACCTCCCTGGAAACAAAGCCCCTGAAACTTTTGAATATAGCGCTAGATGCAGGAATGAGCATAGGGGTTCTTCTGGTCTGTGTCGAACTAATAATGATGTTGATCATACTGCTTTTCGTACCAAGAGAACTGGCAGGAGCAAGTTTCATAGGTTTTGCAGTAGGCGAATCACTGGGAGCAAGCGCGCTACGTATCGCAGGCGGGATATTCACCAAGATAGCTGATATTGGTTCTGACTTAATGAAAATAGTCTTCGGGATAAAAGAAGACGATCCCCGTAATCCTGGGGTTATTGCTGATTGTACTGGAGACAACGCAGGAGACAGTGTAGGCCCAACAGCAGATGGGTTTGAGACTTATGGGGTAACTGGAGTTGCTCTGGTCACATTTATAGTGCTTGCAGTAGAGCCTGCTCTTACTGGAATTTTACTTACCTGGATCTTTGTAATGCGTATCCTTATGATAATTACTTCAGTAGGTTCTTTTTATATTAACAGAATCTTAAGCCAGGCAAGGTTCGGCAGTAAAGATGATTTCGATTTTGAACAGCCTCTTACAAGCCTGGTATGGATTACTTCCCTGCTCTCTATTGCAGTAACTTTTGCAGTTAGTTATTATCTATTGTACTTGAACCCTACAGTACCTCCTCAATTGCAGGATCTCTGGCTTGTGCTTTCAATAATAATAAGCTGTGGGACCCTGGGAGCAGCTTTAATTCCCGAGTTTACTAAATTCTTTACCAGCCCTAACTCTTTGCATGTGGCCGAAGTTGTCAAAGCTTCTCGGGAAGGTGGGCCATCTCTGAATATTCTATCCGGACTTGTTGCAGGAAACTTCAGTGCATTCTGGATAGGAATGGTATTTTTTGCACTGATGTTTATTGCTTATTATGCTAGCGGGTATGGACTGGGTGAGATTATGATTTACCCTTCGATATTCGCATTCGGGCTTGTAGCTTTCGGAATGCTTGGCATGGGTCCGGTTACTATAGCTGTGGACAGCTATGGGCCTGTAACTGACAATGCACAATCAATTTACGAATTATCCCTTATAGAGTCAATTCCCAATATAGACCAGCAAATTCAATCCGAATTCAATTTCAAACCGGATTTTGAAAAAGCAAAGCATTATCTTGAAGCTAATGATGGAGCAGGAAATACGTTTAAAGCTACAGCCAAACCGGTCTTAATAGGCACAGCCGTGGTTGGTGCTACGACCATGATTTTCTCGCTCATCCTAGTGATTAAAGATGTCCTGGGAGTGGAACCAGAAGAGATTCTAACCCTGCTCAACCCTTACACAATCTTTGGCTTAATAGCAGGAGGTGCTGTAGTTTACTGGTTTACAGGGGCATCAACCCAGGCAGTAACCACAGGAGCTTACAGGGCAGTTGAATATATTAAGAGAAATATCCAGTTAGATGAAAACGCCAGCCAGAAGGCAGCCACTGAAAAGTCAAAAGAAGTGGTAAAGATCTGTACCCAGTATGCGCAGCAGGGCATGTTCAATATCTTTATTGCGATATTTTCTTTCACTCTGGCATTTTCCTGCCTCTCTGCACCTGTTAATGGGAATGAATCCGTAGCCCTGTTTATAGCCTATTTAATGTCCATCGCTGTATTCGGGTTATTCCAGGCGGTTTTCATGGCTAACGCCGGAGGATGCTGGGATAATGCTAAGAAAGTTGTAGAAGTAGACCTTCAGGAAAAAGGTACTGCTTTACATGAAGCAACCGTTGTAGGGGACACTGTAGGAGATCCTTTTAAAGACACTTCATCAGTGGCCTTAAATCCGATAATAAAGTTTACAACCCTTTTTGGGCTTTTGGCTATGGAAATTGCTATATCTGAGTCATTTAGAGATATAGCGCCTTATGTAGGGGCCTTTTTCCTTGTAGTTGGACTGATTTTTGTATGGCGTTCATTCTACAGGATGCGGATTCCAGCAGAATAAGGAAAGCTGCAAAGGCAGAAGAAATAAAGATAGAAATACATAGATAAGATATTTAATTAAAAATAAGCCTGAAGGAAAATTTGGGTTTAAGAAAAATGAGTTTAAAACCAGTATTAGGAGGCCTTTTTTGAAAAGGTCTCTGATAAATACTTAAAATATTTTAATTATCCTTATTTTAAATTCTACTTTAGCCCGTCCTTTTTTTTAATTTGTTATAAATTTATTCTTTTCATAAATTTATTAATTTTTACAAATTAAATTCGCATCTATTCTTCAGGAAAATTTCAGGCTTTATAGAAATGCCTGATCAGAAAAATAAACAGAATACTAAATTCTTAAAGAGTTCACAAAATTTCTGCTAAACTGGAACCAAAATAATAAGGGGCAGAGCTACAATGTCCTGTCATAATAAAACCGGATTATAAAATAATTCGAAAGCCCTTCTACTGTCAAAACAGAGTAGGATTGAAGATTCAGGAGAGAGCTTAAGATTAGATCCAAAATTTATCCGGCATAATTTAGTGATCTTTTTTAAGGATAAAAGAGAATTTGCCCAAATATGAGTAAAATAATACACATTAACACTTTTCTAATTCTTTTTTAACTCTTTTCGATTCTTGAAATAAAGTTAATGAGGTGGAGTAAAGGTTGAACCAAAGTCTAAGTAAGAATTAAGTAAGAATTAATTAAAGATTAAAGAAAAGGCAAAAGACATGGTTTGCAAATAGTTTTCTCCAGAACTGGAAAAATTAAAAAATTACGATGTTTGGATTATCATTTTAGCTATTATCTCGATTAACCCGAATTAATTTTGATTTTTTGTGTAAATTCTTATTATTTCATTTTAATAGCCCTTTTTTACACCTCCTGTCCGTATGTTTCTTCTGTACTTTTTGAGTTTCGATTTCTTTTGTAAAGTTTAGATTGAACTGTATTAATTCCAGAAAACTCCTAAAAAATATATTCTAGACCTTATTAGGCCAAAGTAAGTTAATAAAAAGCAAATATTCCAGAGAAAAAGTATCTTTAATCCGGGGGAGGCAAAAAAAGTAATTAGAATTAATATTTCCAGAATATATTTCTTAATTACAGAAAAATAAAACATAAAATATTAGAAATTCCGTAAAAAATTTAATAAAGAGATTCAGGAATTTAGTAGAAGTAGTGTGAGCGGGTTGGGGAGTGGGGGGTCATATGGGGAGTGGGGGGTATAGTATGTGAAAAAAGTTTCCCGCTCACATTACCTACATTACCCCTATTCAAACTAATTATATAAATAGCTATGCATTCTCTCCGGTTTATTATAATAAACTTTCATATTACAGAGGCTGCTCTTTATTAATTTCCTTAACATGTATATTATACAACTGTACAATAGATTAAAATCTGCTAATAGCCAGAAAGAGATCTAAAAAGCTGTTTAAAGCATTTTAAGTTTTAAAAATAGATTTCAGGAAAATTGCCCTACGAGAAACTTTATACCTCATTGCAGGTTTTTATTGCTATGAACCCGGACAGGCTTTTGATCTATGGAGCGGCTTTTACTATCATGGGGCTTTCAAACGCTATCATCCCCATTCTTCCGGAGCTTGCAAACCAGAGCAATACTCAAGGAGAATTTATATCAAGCCTGCTTTTTTCTGCCTATTTTCTTGGAGCATTAAGTACAATGCTTCCATTTGGGATTCTAGCGGATAAATATGGAACTATCAAGTTTCTGAGCCTTGGAATTATTCTGACAGCAGTTGCAGGCTTAATCATTTTATCTCTGGAAAATATCTGGGTTCTTTTAATTTCGCGATTTATAGAAGGCCTGGCCTGCGGAGCTTTTTTTCCTGCAGCCTTTGCCGCACTTTCAGAATTCAAGAATCCAGGGCGTTATATTGGAGAATTTACCTTTCTTTTTAATGCAGGCCTGGCATCAGGGGCTCTTCTCTCAGGCTTGCTGGCAGACAGGTACCTCAAAGGCGCAATTTTTGTTTTTACATTGATGAGCCTTATCCTTACATTTTATCTTTTTCTAAGATATAGAGAGTTTATTCTCCCTCACAAGAAACAAAAACCAGGCCAATTTTCAATTTTCCCAGAAATCTTAATCAGAGCTCCTTTCAAGGAAATTATAAGGCTTTTTAATCATAGTGATTCAAGAATCTGGATAAGCTCGTTCCTATTAAATGGAGCTATAGGGATCCTTATAGCCTATTATCCGAATTATAGTATTGGGATACTTAGTAAAGCTCAACTTGGAAGCGCGATTGCGAGCCTTTACGTTTGCGCCATGATAACTTCTTTATTTGCGGGACGATTTGACGTTAAGGAAGATACTTTAATTAAGATAGGAATTGTATTTTCCGCATTTGGAGCTCTTTCTGCGATTAAATATCCATTTTTAGGATTTTCAAGCCTCGGAGGAGGGTCAGGAATTGCCACTGTGGGTTTTGCCGTAGTTGCTTCGAGAATAAATGCAGATAGAGGGCTTGTAATGGGGTTTCTTAACACAACAATTTATGCCGGGCTTTCTTTTGTGCCGGTTGTTGCAGGACTTTTTACAGGTATTCTAAGTTTTGAGGAACTGTTTATAGCAAATGGCATAATCCTTGCAGGAGCCCTGCTGTTAAAAAATAAAGAAAATAGAAAAGATGTGTCTCCTGAAGCATTTGCGTAATCCCTGCCCTAATCATTACTTAGCTTAGGCCTCAACGTATTTAGCGTAAAATTATTATTCCAGGCTATTCCAGAACTTTAAGGATATGGTTTTCGTAGAAATGAAAAGTAAAAAAGACCAAAAAAGCACAGAAAATAAATACAGAAAATAATATCAGGTAGTGCCAGTATTACAAGATTGAAAACGTTATGAACTTAAAAAAACTCATCCTTTACTCTTCAGTTTTTGCACTCCAAGGGCTTTCAAATGCAGTAATCCCTGTACTCCCTGAGCTTGCAGGAGAAAGCGGCAACGGCTCCATTGCTTCAAACCTTCTCTTTTCCGGATATTTTGTAGGCGCTCTCCTGGCCCTTGTGCCTTTTGGAGTTCTGGCAGACAAGATAGGAAATACACGAGTAGCAGGCTTTGGAATCCTGCTGACTTTCTTTTCGGGGCTGGTTATTTCTTTTTCGACCAGTATACTGGTTCTTGGGATTGCGCGGTTTTTGGAAGGCATTGCCTGTGGAGCTTTTTTTCCTGCGGCTTTTTCCATGCTTACAGAATGGAAAGACACTCAGAGACACCTTGGGGAATTTAATTTTTTATTAAATGCCGGACTGGCAGCAGGAGTTCTGTTTTCAGGGATATTTGCTGAAATTGGCATTAAAACTGCAATCTATATGTTTACTTTTCTGATAGGCCTTTCTTCAATTTTGCTCCTCTCTCAGGGAAAAACCCTTCTCACTTCTGAAGAATATCTGAGAAAGTCCTCTTTTCAGGAGAGAAATACACATAGAAATCCTTCATTTATTTACTCATTCCATTCTGAGCTCAGCAAATATCTTAAAAGAGCCTGGGATAGTGTGTTTAAAACCAATTTCGGGAAAATCTGGGGAATTTCGGTTCTTCTATATGGGGCTACAGGCGTCTTAACTGCAAATTATGCGGATTATAGCGCTGATTTCCTTACAAAACCCGAACTTGGCCTGGCAATTGCAGCTTCTTATCTGGCTGCAATGTTAAGCTCCCTTATTGTGGGGAGAATAAATGTAAATTATAAAATTATAGTAAAGACAGGGATACTTCTTGCTGTGGCAGGCATTTTACTTTCGACGGAAATGCCTGTACTTGCTTTCTCCCTTATAGGAGCAGGCGGAGGAACTGCGATTGTGGGGCTTATTACTGCGGTATCAAAGATTAGCTCAAGTGGTTTTGCAATGGGATTCTTCAATACAGGGATTTATGCCGGGCTTGGGCTGGGCCCTGTATTCGGAAGTTTTTTTCTCGAGCCGTTGGGTTATGAAACGGTGTTTATAGGAAGCGCCCTGGCCCTTTTTACTATGTATTTCGTACGCCTCGATTAAAAAACCTGAAAGATCTGGATCCTTATTATACACAGAGTATGAAAATCCTAACAAACACTAGAATAAAAGAGCTATAAAAGACCGGAAAATGTTTTGAGAAAAGAGAGGGGATTCTCAGAAAATCTAGAAAATCATTTCCTAAAATCCTTTCTAAAAATTTTCTTTTAGGAACTGCCAAAATCCCACATAAGTTTAAAAAGCACAAAATCCTATGCTATCAGTGAAATGTAATCTTCTGGAATACAGCTACATTTCCACCTCCAACTACAACAACATGTTTCCCACGGGTGATTAATTGAAAGTAAAATCAAGAGTTCAGCTAAGGAAGAATATAAAGAATAAGATGTTAAAAGATCTCGTATCCACATTTGGAGAAAGTATGGAAGAGCTGGAAGACAGAGTCCTGGAAAAGATTACTCTGGAAGACTATTCTCTTATCCTTGTGGACGGAAAACCTTTGCTTTTTGAGATTGAAGGGCAGCTTTTTCCTACAGTCCGCGGAGCTCTTGAAATGGGACTTCAAAAACGCCTTGTAATTGTAGATAAAGGAGCTATTCGTTTTGTTTCAAATGGAGCTGACATCATGGCTCCTGGGGTTATAGAGGCTGACCCCAAAATAAAGCCAGGAGACTTTGTAATTATTGTAGAGGAAACTCATAAGAAAGCCCTTGCAATAGGAAAAGCTCTTATGGAAGGCCCTCAAATGGCAGAAGCGAACTCAGGGAAAGCTATAAAATCAATAACACATGTAGGGGATAAGCTCTGGAACCTGGAGCTTTAAGTATATCTGTGAATATACTCTTTTAAAAATGTACGCTTTTCGAGCCTCTCAATAGAGAATGACTGTATAAAAATTTGGGAGAGAAATCAAATTCGGCTTTATAATAGTAAAATTAATTAATATAGATTCCAATATAGCTCAGTACTATCCAAATTTAAAAAAAATACAAAAGGCGTGCATAAATGGCAAAACTCATTGACAAAATCCTCGGCGGCAATGTAAAAAGTACAACCAGCCCAGAAGATTATACTGAAATTGACCTCAGCAAATATGAAGAGGTTCTTGAAGAAGAGCCTGCAGAAACTTATGTAAAAATAGCAGAGGTCTCAAGTATTAATCAGGTATCTTTACTCAAGCAGGAAATCTATAACGGAAACATTCTGATGATTGACATCTCCAACATACGAGGAGACGACCTGCTCAGAGACAGAGTATTAAAAGAGCTAAAAGACGTTGTTATTGATGTCCACGGAGATATTGCAGGTGTTAAAGGAAACACCGTTATTGTAACTCCAACAGGCATTAAAATTGACAGATCTAAAATTATTGGTGGAAAATATTGAATCAAGATTTTTTTAAGCAAGAAAGCTTTGAGACTAAAATCTCCTGTCCATTGTGCCAGAGAGACCTGATAATGCATTGGCAGAGAGATAATATCCCCTATTTTGGGGAGGTCATGTACATAAGTGCAAAATGCGAATGCAGTTTCCGTTTTGCAGATACTATGATTCTTTCCAGTAAAGAGCCTATGCGTTATGAAATGCTTGTCGAGACTCCTGAAGACCTGAGTACGCGGGTTATTCGTTCAACCTCAGGAACGATTCGCATCCCTGAAATGGGAATTGTTGTTGAACCAGGCACTGTTTCAGAATCATATATAACAAACATAGAAGGAGTGCTGCAGCGAGTCCAGAGCGTGCTTTTGACTGCAAGCAGATGGGTCCAGGAAGATGAAGAGAAATTTTCCCGAAGCCAGGAACTATTATGTATGCTTGAAGGAGTTTTTGATGGCAAGAAGAAAATTACACTTATTATTGAAGACCCTCTGGGCAATAGTGCAATTATTTCCGAAAAAGCCATTGCAACAAAACTTTCAAAAGAAGATGCCGAGAAACTCAACACAGGCATGATTGTTTTCGATGTAGACAAATCGGAACTGGAACACGATATTTCGGATAGCGTCCAGCCCCTTGGAGGAGATTAATCCTTTTCCCTTCCTATTTTTGGTAAGCTAAAAAGTTAAGGATTTGTCCCATATAGTTATCTACTTTTACTGCATACACGCAAGAATTTGCAAACCCTCAGGGATGTTTTTTCGGGAAGAAATTTTTATCTAAAGATGTGGTTATGCGATTAACACAATTATCGTTCAAAGACATCTGATTTAGAAACTTCCTTTCAAGAGAGAACAATAGAATTAAAGGCGGCGGAGATTCATTTCCTTTGATATGGTTTTTAAGTAATTTTAAAAAGACAAAAACATTGAATCTTCATTTATAGTCAGATAGATAACCTTACTATCCTCACTTAAAATAAAATTCCTCAAAAAGAAACCATTAATAGATTCATCGTCTTTTCTACCTTGTATTGTAATAAAGGCGATACACAAGTCGATCAAACGATAACCGGAATGTTATCAGTTGTAATTATTGACAAAAACTCCAACTATTGTTATTAAAAATTCAGATTGTGATACTTATGGTGAACGTAATGGCAGAGAGAGAAAAAGAGGCAGCACTGCCTCCAAAAGAAGAGTTCAGCGAATGGTATAACGATCTCCTGTGGATGGCCGAAATCATGGATGTCCGGTATCCTGTAAAAGGGCTGTATGTCTGGTATCCATTCGGTTTTGCGATCAGGAGAAATACTTACAATATTATAAGGGAAATTCTTGATAACAGCGGACACCAGGAAACCTTATTCCCTCTGCTTATTCCAGAAAATGAGTTTATGAAAGAAGCTGAACATATCAAAGGTTTTGAAAATGAAGTTTATTGGGTAACTCATGGAGGAAAAGACCCTCTTGACATTCCTTTAGCTTTACGTCCAACAAGTGAGACTGCGATTTATCCGATGTATAAAATCTGGATAAGGTCACATGCTGACTTCCCGGTCAAACTCTACCAGATAGTAAATACCTTCCGTTATGAGACAAAGCATACCCGTCCTCTTATAAGGCTTAGAGAAATTACCTCTTTTAAGGAAGCTCATACTGTTCATGCCACATGGGAGGATGCAGAAACTCAGGTTAAAGAGGCAATTGGGCTTTATACGGAAATTTACAGGCGGTTAGGAGTGCCTGTACTCCGCTCAAGGAGACCGGATTGGGATAAATTCCCGGGTGCGGATTATACTGATGCTTTAGATGCGGTTATGCCTGATGGAAAAACGCTTCAGATAGGCACTGTGCACCATCTTGGAAACAATTTTGCAAAAACCTTTGATATAAAATATGAAGCCCCTGATGGGGAACAGTGCTATGCCCACCAGACCTGCTACGGGATCTCAGAAAGGTCGATTGCAGCTACAATTTCCATTCATGGGGACGATAAAGGGCTCGTCTTGCCTCCTGAAATTGCCCCTGTACAGGTTGTTATTATTCCTATTATTTTCAAGAAAGGAGCAGAACAGGTACTTGCAGCCTGCAAAAATGTCCAAGAACGCCTAAAAAAAGCCGGCATCAGGGTTGAAATGGATGCAACTGACCTAAGACCAGGCGCAAAATACTATAAATGGGAAATGAAAGGAGTTCCCCTGAGACTTGAAATAGGCCCAAGAGATCTGGAAAATAATGTCGCTGTAGCAGTCAGAAGGGATTCAGGAGAAAAAGAACAAATTTCCCTACCTGAAATTGAAGCAGGGGTAAAGGCAAGATTCGAGGCAATCCATGAAAACCTCTACGAAAAAGCAAACAGCGAACTTGAAAACCGTATCTTTGACTGTACCAAACTTGAAGAAGTAAAAGAAACAATTCAAACCGGAGTTGCAACAATTCCTTGGTGCGGAAATAAAGAATGCGGACTTGCCATGGAAGATAAAATCGGGGCGGGAATCCTTGGTATTCCTCTGGAACAGAAAAATAAAGGAAAGGAAAAATGCCCTGTTTGTGGAGCAGAGACTGAAGTCCGGGTATACGTTGCCAGAACATATTAAATATATTTAATAGATTTAACAGATTTAATATTTTTAATAGTGAAGGAAAAGTTAGTAAGTTAGTAAAATAGGATTCTATAAACCTGAAATTGAGAACAGAGGTTAAATAATCTCAGTTTCAGATTAATTTTTAAATTATACTTTTTTAATTATTTTTTACATTTTAATGAAATTTCAGTTTTATTTTAATCTAGTCTTTTATTTCATCTTATTTCAAACCTCTTCTCTTTTATTTTTACATGATATGAAATGATGAGAGCTCTATAACAATTAATTATCCCGAAATAGTTCTATTGATAATTCCAAACTCAGAACACAGGCTGTACACTTGAGTTTCGGGATGAACTCTTCACGGGGTCTTCGGGGAAAATACCCCTATCTGCCGGATAAAACAACAGAAATGTACACCTGAATTTCAGGATGCATTCTTCAAGTGCGTTTTTAAGTGCATTTACCGTTTTTTCATCATTGCCAGGAATTAATTGATAGATGGGATTCTGTAACTAATTAAATTCTAAGAGAACTGGCTTGTATTATTAGAGATAAATTTATGTTTAATTATTTAATCAATTGTTCTTTAGTAAAAGGGAGAGGGAAGTTAATCACATGAGGCTGAATCAAAAGCTAAATAAAGTAAACTTAAGTTAAGTAAAATTAAAATATAATTGTTTATAGATAAATATTAAATAGTAAGTTGAAGAATTCTCATAGGATTTGTCAAGAATTTCTTGCCTTTAATTAAATTATATAAGAAGAATTTATGGCTATATGAAAAATCCATTTGGAATTCCAGATTGGTTAGGAACTCGAGAAATACGTGTATTAATCTTATATTTATCCTGAATAACTTTCATTTTATTTCATAGAGGAGATGCAAAATGGACTGGATCAAACCGGAAGTGACCAGAAAACCCAAAAAACCCATGTTTTTATGCGTACTTTCCAATACAAAAACCGCACATATCCCAAAGCTTTCAGCAGCAGGAAAAACAGCCGAACTTACAGATTATACTCCTGCTGGAGATGCTGAACTTATAGAGACAGGAAATATCATCAGTGTACCAGTTCTCCCTATGACTCCCCCCTACGATACCCCTACTCCGGCAATCATGACCCGTTCAGCCTTGAAGCTTACTGATGCACCTTACCATTTTATTAATTCCGGGCTTATTGTAACCCCTGAGGTCCCCTGCATTGACCTAAAAGCAAGACCAGGGGAAGATATCCGGGAACCAATAGCTGTAAAAGATGTCCAGGGAATTTATGAGAGAGCAAAATTCCTGGCTAAAAGGCTTCGAAACCAGGTAGACCATGTAATTATAGGAGAGAGCATTCCAGGCGGGACTACAACTGCAATGGGGGTTCTAAATGCTCTCGGATATACAGGGAATGTCAGCAGCAGTGCAGATGAAAACCCGCTTGAACTGAAAAAACAGGTTGTTGAAGAAGGCATGAAAGCTTCAGGTTTGACTTTTGGCTGTTTAAAAGAAGATCCTATGAAAGCTATTGCCTGTATGGGAGATCCTATGATGCCTGCAGTCTTGGGCCTGGTTGCAGGCTTTCAGGGTACAGAGGTAAGTGTTATTCTTGCGGGTGGAACTCAAATGGCAGCAGTTTTTGCCCTTATCAAACATTTTGGTCTGAATACCGAAAAGGTAGCAATTGCTACAACTCGATACGTTGTGGAGGATAAATCCGCACACTTTATTGAGCTTACAAAAATGCTTGATGTGCCTGTAGTTTATATTGCAGACCCTGGCTTTGGAAAATCCTGCCTTAAAGGACTTCACAGGTATGAGACAGGGACAATAAAAGAAGGAGCAGGGGCCGGGGGCGCTATGTATCTGGCAGGGCTTTATGGGATTACGCAGGAAGAATTCAGGACTGAAGTAGAGAATGTCTGCAAATCTCTCAAGGCTGGACATTAAACATTTAATAAAACCAGTCAATTACCCCTGAGTTAAAGACTCAGGGGCTTGTAACTAACCGTTAAACGGTTGCTACGTTTGGGTTATTGACAGAAACCCTACTCAGGCAAGATATACCTGCTTGAGCAATATT
>JBNAKO010000250.1:0-37914 GCA_049706495.1 Methanosarcina sp.
TAGAACCTTATTCCTTCTGCTTCAGGTTTTATGCTCACTGAATTAAATTCATTAGGATGAGTATTTGCTACATCAAATTCCAGGGTTGACTGTCCATTTACAATCACAAGATCTTTTGAGGGAATTACCCTGACATTAGAAGAATCTACTTCAAGTGGAATATTCTTTTTGCTGCTGTAGTCAAAGGAGTTGCCTTCTATTGCAAGTTCAAGGTTATGGGTTCCTTCTTCAGCATCCTCTGCAACCTTAACATTGAAGGTAAGCCTGATGCTGTCTCCAGGGCCTAAAAGGCCCATATCCTGATAAGGGGCGTTGAGGACTGTTATTCCATCAGATAAAGGCCTTAAAACAGCAGATTGGATCCGGGCATTAGTATCATAAGCTTTTCCATCAATTATGATATTTCGCTCCATTGCTGTATTTGTAAGGTTTACACTAACAGTGCCTCTGTCTCCAGGCATAAACACCTGGGGATGAGATACAAATTCCCTGAGCTCGACCGTACCTTTACTATCAAATGCCTGAGTTCCTATTCTAATATCAAAGGTTTTTTCTGTCCATGGAGAGCTTTTACTTGCCCTTGTCCTGACATCGAGTGCACGCACCCCTTTCTGAACATTTTTATCTACAAAAAGGTAAAATTCCTTGTTTGCAGTTCTTCCAGGATTAAGAGCTCCAATATTTTTTATAGAACTTACTCCCGGATCAAGAGAGAAAGGATATTCAGGTACAACTTCGATGTCAATATCTTCAGCTTTATCTCCACCAACGTTCTCAACCTGCAGAGTGATGCCTACATATTCCCCGATTTTTGCAGGATAAGGATTTGTCTCGACTATGGTAACCTTAAGGCTGGCACTTCCTACAGCCCCGGAAGCAGGGACTATAAAAATAGAAAAAAATAAAAATATCGAAAAAAGAGCTACAATTGTATTTGTGTTAATTATTTTCATATAACCATACCTTTGATTTTATTAAGATTTTTTATTAAAATTGAATTTGGTTTGAATTTCTTAATTTGTATGAAATAATCTATATGTGACAAATTGTCTATTCTCTTAAAAAATAACGTAAAGTTATCAAAGCCTGTTTATTAGCCGGGAATTGATCCCATTTATTCAGATTCATATCCCCATCTCAATTCTTGTTAATAAAGAAAATAGATTAAGAATTATGATCGCCCCCAATACAAGAGATCCACTGTTACCCTGTTTACATCTCCATTTTAGTAGTTTAACAAAGATTTTTTAAACTAATTGAGACTGAGTTCTTGAAATAATTACATCTGTTTAAATACTTAATTAGATTTTTTCCTATAAAAATACATACTAAAGAAATAGAGATAAGTTCCAGAGTTATATAATTTATAGGTAAAAATTTTTCAAATAAATCTAATTTTATTATTTAAATTAGAGTTGATCCCAAAATTCCAATCTATTCCTCCCAATATTGCGTTTTAGATTATCATTTTAGCTTTTGATTACGGAATTAAGTTTGGAAAAAGAATGTATCAGAGAAAAAGGGATTTTTAGATAGCCTCTTAATATTTAAGAGGAACAGCGAAAAGAGAGTTTTAGTATATTTTCTAATTGCTTAATCAGACAATTTATTTAAGATTAAAAATAGGGAAATAAAAAATTATATAATATTAAAATTTAAAGGACTTCCCTTATAAAATATTTTTACGGATTTTTGTCTTCACTATACACATAATTAAAATTAATGGAAATTAAAGATTAATGAAAAAGGACTTATTTAATTTTTAAGATAAAAAATCTACTAAAGTAGTAGGTTTTTACCTGAAAAATTCCCTAAAAATATTTAGTTGAAATGATTGAAAATAAATAAATAATATTTACAAATAGTGCTAAATTTTTTTAATTATTATGCCTATTAAGTATAAATAATAGCCGAAAATATAGAAAGCTCGGGATATTGATAGTCAGTGATTGAAATACTTATTTGATATTTTAAATTTTATTAATACATCCGGTTTCCTATTTGGATTCATTATTTATTTATGCCCCTAATTAGTTGTTTGTAGGATATAATGGGATATCAAATCCAATATTTTCTCCAGGATATTCAATATTTCCTTAAAATCCTCAGAGACTACTATTTATAAGAATAATTAGTTCTATAGAATTTATATAATTTCTTTCATATAGTAAGATACACTCACTGGCGAGTAAAAGTTAGGCTTTTTTTGGGGAAAAAACAAGGTACAGTTGCCCTATAATTACTAAAAAATTCTGCCAGAATAATATGACTATTGAGGATATAAATAACGTAATAGACACCAAAGAGTTTGTCTCAATAGTAATATTTTCTCAAGAAAAATACAAAAACGACGGAATAGGACATAGCAACATACAAAAATATTGAAATTGTGGAGGGATAGAATGAGCTTTGGATTTGATTTCAGTAGTATTTTTGCAGTAATAATTGCACTTAAATTAAAATTCAACATTTGCCTCTAAGTAAATCGTAGCGATGAAGAATAAAGATAGCGAATAGATGAAACTAGGAAGAATAAGGAGGAAATTTCAATGTTCCTGAAAGTTGAATATCTCTGGATTAAGAAGACTTTTGAAATGGTAAAATTCAAAATCATTCAGTGCTACTAAATTTAGAACATACTTAATTAATAAAGTTAAATGAAAGCGATTAGAACACCATAATAATATAGAGTGGAGGGAAAAATATGTTTCTGAAAGTTGAATATCTCTGGATTAAGAAGACTTTTGAAATGGTAAAATTCAAAATCATTCAGTGCTATTAATTGTACTGAGTAAATTGGATCTACATACATGTCTGACAAAAGAAAAGATAAATAATATAGAGTGGAGGGAAAAATATGTTTCTGAAAGTTGAATATCTCTGGATAAAGAAGACCTTTGAAATGGTAAAATTCAAGATCGTTCAGTGGGATTAAACCTTAAGATTTAGAGTAACTGCAAATTTGGTTAATCTAAAATTTGTAGAAAGTCCTTTAAAAAACATATAAAAACATCAAATTATTTAGATATAAGGTTGTCTGCTTACAGGCAACTTTGATTTTTTACTTTGAATTGAGTTCTAATATGTTAGCAACATATTGCATATTTTTGAAGTCTCTAATTTTATCAATTTATTGAGAATAATATAAGTTCTTTCCTTTGAAATTTATTATTGAGCTTATCCAGAACTCAAAATCACTTCTCTTAATCCTTTATTCCAAACTATCAATTGTGCCCTGATAACAGAGGCAATTTTGAGAAATTAGATTAATAGAAAAGTCGGGTTTTGGAACAGGCTTATTTTATTAATAAGCTATTTTTTAAAGGATTTTTAGTTCTAAAGTAATCTGTGTTTAAATGTTTAGACACTATCAATTATCAGTAAGAATAGTTCATTAGAATATATTAAATTCTTAAGCCTGTATAGATGTACTGATTAACTATAAAATGGACTACCTGACCGATCAGAGTCCGTTTTAATAATCCAGTTAAGAGGTGACAATTAGCTTAAAAATATCAAGAAAAATGATAGTGTAGATAGCATACAGAAGTAAAAGTTAAATTAATCTGACCTATAAAAAAATCCAAAATGGGAAGAGATAGATAATTAGTGGGGGAAATAAAATGTTTTTCTACTTCAGTTATACAAAAATCAATATATTAATACAAATAATAAAGATTAAAATAATACAGGTTGGCGGAAATTCTCTAAGAAAATTTAGGAATGGATAAATAAAATAAATTATTAGAGATCCCCAAAAATTCGTCAAAATCAAAATATACCTTGAATAGGATAGCTCACTTAAACAAGGGTATCATATAAGAAGTACAGCAGAATTTAAAGAGCACAACGATATAAGAATTGAGAAAAACTTCTTAAATGGTACTCTATTCTATTATTTAGAATTAATTCTAAATATCTTTTATCAGAGAAGTATTAATTTTGTTTTTAAAAACAGCTGTTACCAGGTTTAATCAATAAATGTATTGTTTTAGAATAAAATTCGATTTTTAAGATAAAGATTATTTATCTTAAATAGTTAATAACGATTTAACAAATACAGCATTCTATAGAAGATTTATAAATTATTTAGAAGATATCATAATATGCTAGATAATACAGATCAATAGACAGCTATTTTTAGTTAATTCTTATTATTTTAATTTAATTTTTAGATTCAGTTTACAGATTTATTTAGCTTATAAATTTAAAAAGATTTTATTAATTTGAGTCTAGGATCAGGAATTTAGCCTATAATTAAGATATCGAACGTTAAAGCTCTAGCTTACTTTTTTTTAACATTTATAAGTAGTTTAAGATTTAGGTAAAATATTTGCTTGTTATTTATTTTATACAGGCGAATCCAGATTATCTTTAAAAAGCTTAGCTTAAGAGTAAGTTCCATAGATAAAAAAGGCGGCAATCATCTAATACTCTAGATCAGAAGCCTGTAGTATATTCCAAAAAGGGAAATTGAAAAAAAGCAAGCTATTTGAATAATTTTATTAAACACAGGAAAGAAAAATAAAAATTTGCCTGATAAAACAGGCAACATATTCCAGCTTGGAACAGCAGAGAGAGGTTAAATTTAAGCTATATCTACTTTATTAAACCTCCAGAGAACGGCGGCTAATGTGACCAGCGAAAACAAAATTAGTCCTGCAAAAGACAGCATAATGTCTGCTGATGTGTAAATATAATGATTTCCCATTACAGAAAAATTGGTTCCCAGCGCAAAATAACGGATTCCATTAGCAAGTAGTGATAACGGGTTAAACACTGAGATTACCTGTAAAAATCTCGGGAAGGCATCAACTGGATACAGTGCATTACTTACAAAGAATAAAGGCATACTGAGTAAGGTAAGGATAGACTGCATACCTTCGGGTTCATCAACGGTAATCGCGATTGATCCAGAGAGGAAAAGAAAACCTAAAGTAAAAATTCCTACCAGCAAGAAAATCCCGATTATTGAAATGACAGTTTCCTGAACAGTATATCCTTTAAAGAAATCCATTCCAATTACTTTTCCAAATGCGATTATTATAAAGGTCTGAATAAAAGCCTTTGTAACGCCTGAAAGACCAATACCAAGGACAATATTAATTCTGGAAATAGGACTTGCAATAGTCTCTTTTAATAAACTGAACTTTTTATCAAATAAGAGAGATGTTCCGCCAAAGAGACTGCTAAACAGTACATCCATTGCAATAATTCCAGCTCCCATGTATGAAAGATAATCAACAGTAGGAACTCCTGGAATCGTTGGTAACATGGCAATTAATTCGTCAAAACTTTTTGACATTGCAAGCCCAAAGAATGCCAGCCACATAACAGGCTGGATCAGGGAGCTGAAGAGCACAGATTTGAACCTGAAGAATTTCAGCATTTCTCTCCAGTACACAGCATGAAATCCGAAGCTCATTTCAAAGCCTCCTGAATTTCAATTTCTCCTGGTTTTTCCTGTATATCTCCTTCTCTCAGTTCGTGCCCTGTATAATGAACAAAAACATCATCCATTGAAGGTTTCTTAATGTTTACTGTTGTAATTTCTATCCCATTTTGTCTAATTGCTTCCATAAGTCCAGGTAATATGTGCGTAACGTCTCCCCCAAGCATTATACGCAAAGCTTTTGGATCTTCATTCACTGACTTTACAGACTCCAGACCCCTTAAAACTTCTGCAGCAGTCTTATTATCATTGGTTTCAAGATAAATAAGGTCTTTACCAAGTTTGTTTTTTAATTCTAATGCACTTCCGGTTACAATGATTTTCCCATGATCAATAATACTGATTCTGTCACTGAGAAGATCTGCTTCTTCCATATAGTGTGTAGTTAAAAATATGGTTGTACCTTCGTTTTTAATATTTCTGAGATATTCCCATATTCGCATTCTTGTTTGAATGTCAAACCCAACTGTTGGTTCGTCAAGGAAAAGAACTGCAGGTTTTGTCATTAAACCCCTTGCAAGCTCCAATCTGCGTTTCATACCACCACTAAGGTCTTTAGCCAAAGTATCTCTTTTGTTTTCAAGTTCTGTAAGTTTTAGCAATTCGTTTATTCTTTTGCGTCTCTCTTCTTTTGGGATTGAGTATATCTTGCCGTGGTACTCAAGATTCTCACATACAGTCATTTCAAAATCAAGACACATCATCTGGAAAACAATACCTATTGATTTCCTTACGTTTTTCGAATCTCTCGCCACATCAAACCCATTGACTTTAGCCTCCCCTTTCTGGATTTTTCGAAGCGTGGTAAGAATGTTTATCACTGTACTCTTACCTGCCCCATTCGGTCCTAGAAAGGAGAAGATCTCCCCTTTTTCTACAGTGAAACTAATATTATCCACAGCTGTTAAGTCGCCGTATTTATGTTCGAGATTATTAACTTCTATGACGTTTACAGTCATATACAAATCAACTCCCTTCCCTCTGCTGTATAAAATGCAGCTTTATCGCTCATATTAGACCCCCAAGTTTGAGCGATAGCCGAGAAATTATATATTGTGATTGTCTAGTTTGAACAAATATATTGATAGTTTACACAAGTAGTTGTGTTTAAGAGGGTTTATATAAATAGGAAATTAAGCTTCTTAACTAAATTCTGTAAAGTTCTTTTGTTCCCTTTTTTCAAGAGTTATTAATAGTAAATTACTATTAATTGCCCTTATTTCATAGAAGATATTAGAAGCTTCTCTTTTTTATTTTCATGAAAAAAATTTCAACCTCTGAAGAGGTTATTTTAAATTGTTTTAATTGTAAAAATGATAGATTTATATCTTAGTACTTTTCTTGAAAGAGACCCTACAAAAAAAATTAAACTTACTTTTATTTCTAAAATAGCCTTTTAGACAATGGATATATTCGAACTAATACCAGTATAAAGGATTTTTTAGGTGCAAAAGAAACATTTTCCGGAATAAAGTCCAATATTTAAGTAAAATTTAAAGATAAATTATAAGTGTTTACAGCAAAAAAGCCTTTTCAGAAAACACTTCAAGACTCAATCTTATATTCTATAATTTTTATTATATTCTACTTAGAACTAATAAAAAGGCTTTTTAATAATTATTTTGACAGAGGAGATTTTAATGAAAATCGTAAAATGCAGTGACCTGGGATTTAAGTGTAATTTTATGGCAGCCGGAAATGAACTTGAAGAAGTTGAAAGTGCCATGTTCAACCATTTAGAAACAAAACATAAAAAAGAGCTTGAAAATATGTCTGAAGATGATATTCAGCACCTCAAGCACCGTGTATCAACACTTCTCGGAAGAAGTTGCGGATGCGGAGCGCTTTAATTAAATAAAATAAAGCGTCTTCATTTGAATCTACATTTTTTGAATTCATATTTTTGTGTCCTGAACATTCAGGACAAATCTTTTTACACATCAGCTTTTTAAAAATTAAAAATCTTATTGATCAAAAAAGATCAGATAAAGAAAGGTTAACCTTCTAATAATTAAAAAATAATGGATTTTAAATTATGGATTTAAAATCCAGATGCTATAAGTTAAATAGGTAGCAAAAGTAACCCAGAGAAGGTAAGGCAACAATAAATATGAAGCTGTTTTTGAGATTTTATAAAATTGCCATATGGTTATAACGATTGCAATCCAGAGAAATATTATTTCAATAAACCCATAAAAAGGATTTCTTAATCCAAAAAACACAATAGACCAGAGGGTATTAAGAACTAATTGAATGGCAAAAATAGTAATCCCAAATTTAACTCCTGGATATTGCAAACCCTTTTCCCAGACAAGATACAGAGAAATCCCCATCAGAATATAAAGTATTGTCCACACGGGTGAAAAGATCCATGAAGGAGGGTTAAGAGCAGGTTTTTCAAGCAGTACATACCAGTTCTCTATAGACGAAGCTGTAAATACTGACCCAATTACACCTGAAAGTAAACAGATAACTATAGAAGTTATAAGCTTAAAAATATTGACGTTTCCGAGCATATAGACCTGTATGTATTTTATATCTCAAATATTATTAATTTTGGGGTTAATTCAGAAATTTAAAGTTCATAGAGTATTTTTAAAAGAAATACATATTTAATATTCCATAATGAGATCTATTTTCTAATATGCCCTTAAAGATTTAATTAATTCTGGAGTCAGATATTTCTGGAATGAATTTCATATACTTGATACTAGAAACTTGATATTAAAAACATAATAAGGATTTGGGGAATAATTCATAAGAATTTTAAATAAAATTTATTTGAAAATATCTATGAAAAAATATTGGTTAAATATATATATGAGGAAGTAGGTATATGGCAACCTAATGCCTAGTAAGGATGAGATTTAATGGTGCAAATGAAAAAGTGTACAACTAAAGAAGATGTCTTAGAAACAGTAAAAGAGCGAGATGTAAAATTCATAAGGACCCAATTTACGGATACACTCGGAATCATCAAAAGCTGGGCAATTCCTGTAGAACAACTGGAAGAGGCTTTTGAAAATGGGGTAATGTTTGATGGGTCTTCTATCCAGGGGTTTACAAGAATAGAAGAATCTGACATGAAACTTGTACTGGATCCTTCTACTTTCAGAATTCTCCCCTGGAGACCTGCAACAGGTGCAGTAGCCAGGATTCTGGGAGATGTATATCTTCCTGATGGTAAGCCATTTGAGGGGGATCCCAGGTATGTTCTTAAAACTGCAATAGAAGAAGCCAAAAATATGGGTTTCTCAATGAATGTAGGTCCAGAACTGGAATTTTTCCTCTTTAAACTTGATGCAAATGGCAACCCTACGACAGAACTCACAGATCAGGGTGGATACTTTGATTTCGCACCCCTTGACCGAGCCCAGGATGTCCGCAGGGATATCGACTATGCTCTGGAACACATGGGATTTGAGATTGAAGCCTCCCATCACGAAGTTGCACCTTCACAACATGAAATTGATTTCAAATTTGGCGATGTACTCAGCACTGCTGACAATGTAATAACTTTTAAGTATGTGGTCAAATCCATCGCCTATCATAAAGGATATTACGCTACTTTCATGCCAAAACCCCTCTTCGGAGTGAATGGATCAGGCATGCACACTAACCAGTCTTTATTTAAAGATGGGAAAAACGTGTTTTATGACCCTGAGACTCCAACTCAGCTTTCCCAGGACGCAATGTATTATATTGGAGGTTTATTGAAGCATATAAGAGAATTTACAGCCATTACAAATCCGGTTGTTAACTCTTATAAAAGAATTGTACCTGGATATGAAGCCCCGGTTTATATCACCTGGTCTGCAAAAAATAGAAGCTCTCTAATCAGGATTCCAGCAACTCGTGGAAAAGGTACAAGAGTAGAACTCAGGTGCCCTGATCCGTCCTGCAACCCTTACCTGGCTTTTGCTCTTATGCTGAGAGCCGGGCTTGATGGGATAAAGAATAAAACTGACCCTGGAGAGCCCACTAATGTAAACATCTTCCATCTCACAGAGAAACAGCGTGAAGAAAGAGGTATACGTTCTTTACCTTCAGACCTGAAGGAAGCAATTGACGAAATGCAAGGCAGTACATTTGTAAAAGGGGCATTAGGAGAACATGTTTTTAGCCACTATCTCTGTGCAAAAAGAATAGAATGGGACGAATATAAAACAGTCGTTCATCCCTGGGAACTTTCCCAATATCTTCATATGCTTTAATCAATAGGTGAGAATTAATTTCAATGTAAGAAAAATATCAAAATTAAGAAATTGTTAAGCCACACGTAGGTGTGGCTTAATTAAGCTATTCCGATTTAGAAAAATGTGATAATTTTTCATGTGTTGAATCTAAAAAGTTGTGATTAAAGTTTTGTCTTTTTAGTTTCTTAGAAGATACCCGTGAAGAAATATCAATTAAAATTAATATTATAAATGAAATTATTAAGAAATTTTTCTCTTGATTTTAATTTCCACTTTTAATTTTCTTAATGAACTGTTTTTTATGAAGAGACATAAAGTTCTCAAAAATTGATTAAGTTTATTCTATAAAAGAACAAGAAAGTGATTATATTTAATGGATATAACAAAAAGAAAAAATAAGGAAATAAATGAAATTAAAAATAATTTTATTTTTTTGTAAATATTCTTAACGTGGAAAAAGAAACATATATATATAGTCAAATAGGTACTAAATTACTTACTTCCCCTAGCGGCGACCCTCTCAATTTATTAAGTCGGAAAAAAGAATCGAAAGTGAGAGAGCTGCTGAACATCCACTTTATATTACAAATTTGAAAGAAATCATTGCTTAAAGAATCTTAATTTATGCAAATATATAAAATCTTACCTGAAACCCAGTTTTCCCAGCTGGCAAGTTTTTTGAACTATTTCTCAAAAACGCGCCATATAAGTTATCAAGAAAGTTACTAAGGTACGCTTTACATTGCATTAATCCTAGAGTGATCAAAATGTGTGGAATAATAGGCTTTATAGATCGAACAAAGTCCAGAATGGACGGATCGAGCATAAAAGCCGCTCTAAGTCTCATGAATGAAAGAGGTAGTGGAGACGGAGCAGGTTATGCCGCATACGGGATATATCCCGATTATGCAGATTATTATGCTCTTCATGTTTTTTTTGACAACATGGCAGAACCAAAAAAGAAAGTTGATGAAATTCTCCAGCAGTGGGGAGAGATTGTCCATCAGGAGGAAATTCCAACAACTCCGCAGCCTGGAATAAAAAAAGTACATATCCCCTGGAGATACTTTTTTAAGCCCTCAAAAGACCTGATGGCAGGAAGAATGTCTTCCGAAGAAGATCTTGTTACATATATAGTCATGGAAGTAAATGCCAATGTAAAGGGAGCTACGATTTTCTCCTCCGGGAAAAATATGGGGGTCTTTAAAGCTTCTGGCTGGCCTGAAGATGTAGCAAATTTCTACAGAATTGAGGATTACAAGGGATACATCTGGCTGGCACACAACCGTTACCCAACAAATTCTCCAGGGTGGTGGGGAGGAGCTCATCCTTTTAATTTACTTAACTGGTCAGTAGTGCATAATGGAGAGATTACCTCGTATGGTACAAATCAACGCTATGTTGAAGGGTATGGATATAATTGCACACTGTATACAGATACTGAAGTTGTAGCTTATTTGTTCGATCTACTAGGAAGACAGCACGAACTTTCTCATGAGATGGTTGTCCGTGCTCTTGCTCCGCCGTTTTGGGACGAAATAGACAGGATGCCTGGAAAAGAAGCTGAGCTAAACAAAGCAATCCGGCTCACCTATGGGTCTGCTCTTATGAACGGGCCTTTTGCAATCGTAGTAGGGACAGATAACGGAATTGTTGGTTTTACCGATAGAATCAAACTGCGCCCTCTGGTTGTTGGCGAAAATGGGAGCAGACTTTATATTTCAAGTGAAGAAGCTGCAATAAGGATGCTTGACCCTGAAGTTAAAAATGTATACACTCCAAGAGCAGGAGAACCCATAATAGGGAGGTTTATCGAATGACGCTAGGAAGTGTTCCCGCAAAGTTTAAAGTAAGCATTGACCGCGACCAGTGCATGGACTGCGGGCGTTGTATCGAAAACTGTTCTTATGGCGTGTATAGAAGAGATGCTGATAAAATCCTGATAGAATCCAGAAAGTGCACAGCCTGTCTCCGCTGTGTTGCGATGTGCCCGAGGGATGCAATAACTCTTACAGAAAAGCCTGTGGATTACCGCTCCCATCCACTCTGGACAAGAGAAGCCAGAGAAGATATAATTAATCAGGCACGCAGCGGAAAAATTATTCTTTCAGGAATGGGAAATGCCAGAGATTTACCGATTATTTATGATCGCCTCCTTCTTGACGCCTGCCAGGTCACAAATCCCAGCATAGACCCTCTAAGAGAACCTATGGAACTGAGAACCTACATAGGAAAGAAGCCTGCGAAGCTCAAATTCAGAAAAACGGAAAGTGGAGATGCAGAACTTGAAACAAAACTTGCTCCAAATCTCAAGCTGGACACTCCAATTATGATAGGCCACATGAGTTTTGGTGCTATTAGTTTGAATTCGCACCTCAGCATGGCAAAAGCAGTAAAAGATACAGGCACTTTTATGGGAACTGGGGAAGGAGGATTACATAAAGAACTCTATCCTTACCAGGACAATATGATCGTTCAGGTTGCTTCAGGCCGTTTCGGGGTTAATATTGATTATCTGGAAAGAGGTGCTGCAATTGAAATCAAGATCGGCCAGGGGGCAAAACCGGGAATAGGAGGACACCTGCCCGGAGAAAAAGTCAATGAGGAAGTCTCAAGAACCCGTATGATTCCGCTTGGCAGTGATGCAATTAGCCCTGCACCCCACCATGACATTTACAGTATTGAAGATCTTGTTCAGCTCATAAGAAGTTTGAAAGAAGCAACTGAGTGGAAAAAACCGGTCTTTGTTAAAATTGCAGCCGTGCATAATGTAGCTCCAATTGCTGCAGGTATTGCCCGCTCTTCTGCAGATGCTGTAGTTATTGACGGTTTCCGCGGTGGAACCGGAGCAGCCCCTAAGGTTTTCAGAGACCATGTGGGAATCCCCATTGAAGCTGCAATTGCAAGTGTTGATGAAAAGCTTAGAGCCCAGGGAGTCAGGAATGAAATTTCGATTATTGCCAGCGGTGGCATAAGAAGCAGCGCTGACCTTGCAAAGTCAATTGCACTTGGCGCGGATGCAGTTTACATCGGAACTGCTGCCCTTATAGCTCTGGGGTGTAGAGTCTGCGGTAACTGTTACAGGAACCTTTGCCCCTGGGGCATTGCCACCCAGCAACCTGAACTCATGAGCAGAGTTGATCCTGAAGCCGGAGCAGTTCAGGTTGCAAACCTGATTAAAGGCTGGACCCTTGAACTTAGTGAACTGATGGGAGCTGCAGGAATTAACAGTATAGAGAGCCTGCGCGGCAATAGGGACCGCCTGCGCGGATATATGCTGGATGAAGGGATCCTTAAAGTACTTGATGTACTTCCTGCGGGGGCCTGATTGAAATGAAGACCTTAAGAATAGATGCAAAAGGGATGCATTATACCCCCCTGAATCAGAAAGTAAGGGCTGCAGTTGCTGAAGGAGTAGAAGAGATTATTCTTGATAATGTCCTTGGCCAGCGTTTTATTGCAGATGGTCTAAGAGGAAATGTTAAAATTATAATTAATGGAGTCCCCGGGGGAGACCTGGGGATGTTCATGAGTGGACCAGTCTGTATAATACACGGAAACGCTGAACACGCTCCTGGGAACACAATGGACAGCGGAATGCTTGTTATCCATGGAAGTGCAGGAGATGCAGTTGCTCATGGGATGCGCGGAGGAAAGGTTTTCATAAGAAACAACATCGGCTACCGTGGCGGCATCCACATGAAGCAATATGAGATTGAAAAAAGACCTGTACTTGTTGTAGGTGGGACGGCGCACTCTTTCCTTGGAGAATACATGGCAGGAGGGCTTGTGCTTGTACTTGGGATAGGAAAAGATAAGACCATAACAGACAGGGGTATAGGAAGCGGGATCCACGGAGGAGAAATTGTCATTCGCGGGGAAGTAGATGATTATTTGCTTGGAGTAGGAGCCAAGAAATTTGAATTTACTGAAAGCGACCTTGAACGCATTGCTCCTGTGATAAAAAGCTTCTGTAAATGTTTTGACCTTGATCCCAAAGAATTTCTGGACACAAATTATACAAGGATCGGACCTGCAAGCAGCCGACCTTTCGCAAGCAAATATGTCTGGGAGTGATCAGAAATGGCAGAACTAAAACCAATCAGTAAGAATTATTTTGATCTTAAATCGGACGTCTGGGATGAAGGCCTCTGCTCAGGCTGTGGAGCCTGCGTTGCAGTCTGCCCTGCTGATGCACTGTATTTTGAAACTGGCGGAGATTCCAAACATCCCAAAACTAATAATTATTGTAAATCCGCTATCGATGGAGTGCCCTGCGGAGCCTGTTATGAGGTTTGCCCAAGACTTGATGAGCAGCCCTCTACCTTATTAGGAGATTATCTGGAAATTATTTCAGGAAGAGCTGAATTCGACATCCCGAGAAAACAGAGTGGTGGAGCGGTTACTGCAATCCTTACAAATGCACTCGATACCGGACTTATAGACGCAGTAGTTACAGTTACTGCAGATCCCTGGACTCTTAAACCTCACTCAATGGTAATAACCAAAAGTGAAGCCCTCATTGCCCAGGCAGGAAGCAGATATAACTGGTGGGTTCCTCTTGTTTCTTCTCTAAAAGAAGCTGTTGTAAACAAAAAATACAGGAATATTGCAGTTGTCGGGGTTCCATGTGTAGTTCAGGCAGTTCGCAAAATGCTTGAGACCGATCACCAGCTTGTTAGCCCTTACAAAAAGTCTATTCGTTTTGTTTTTGGGCTTTTCTGTACGGAAAGTTTTGATTATGAAAAACTTGTTGCAGGTAAGCTGAAAAGAGAATATGCACTTGAACCTATGAAAGTATGCCGCCTTGACGTTAAAGGTAAACTCGAAATAACCTTAAACGATGGAACCCAGTACATAATCCCACTGGGCGAACTTCAGGATACAATACGCCCGGGCTGTGAAGTCTGTACTGATTTCACTGCTCTTAAGGCAGATATTTCAGCAGGTTCAGTAGGAAGTCCGGACGGTTATACCACCCTTATCGTTCGAACGCTTGTAGGTCAGCATATGCTTGAAAGCGCAGTTGCTAACAAGAAATTAAGTCTAGGCGGCGAAGTAGATACCTCAATAATTGAAAAGCTTGCAAAGAAAAAAGTCTCAAGGAAAAAATGATAGAAAATCGGACAGAAAACATTTTTCTGTCCTTCACTTTATTCTTCACCTTATTATACTACTAATTTTTTGTTTCTTGTTTACTTATATCTTTATTCAGTTCATTTTTTGCACATTCTTTAATATGCATTATTTTTGAGCCCATCCCAAAACTCAAAATTATTGCTCTTAATCCCTGTGTTCCAGATTATCAACTGTGCTCCTGATAACATAAGTAGTTTTGAGAAATTAGAATTAATAGGTAAAAATGGGTTTTGGGATAGCCTCTTTCATAAATTATTTTTTCAGTTATTCTGTTTATTTTTGTTTTTGTTTTGACACCAGAATTTCAAATTAAATTCCAAATCAAATTTCAAATCAAAATACAGGTATCAAACCTGGATTGTTACCTGTAATGCATTCTCCTCCATCAGGAGTTACTACATAAGTATTTTCAATCCCGACCATTCCTATATTTTCAATCCCTCTCTTCGGTTCAAGAGCAATTACCATTTTTTCCTGCAAAGGCTCATCAAAACCTTCTGCAATAACAGGAGTTTCATCGATTATCAGGCCGACTCCATGTCCTAGAAACTTTACTTTTCGGTTTTCAAAACCCATGAAATTTTGTAAAAACTCTTCATCCAGACTGTTCATTATCGTATTATAAATTTCAGAAGGGATAGCTCCAGGTTTTAACATCGATGCGGCTTTATTCTGAATATCCACACATTTGTTGTGAAGATCGATTGCATATTGGGGAAGGGGAGAGCAAAACATGTAGGTTGTAGTTTTATCGGTATTATACCCTTCAAATCCGCACCCGGCATCAACAAACACGAGATCTCCTTTTCGTAATTTACGATCACGGCTGCCGATAAGGGGAACTGCAGGGCTCATCCCATAGGTTCCACCAGGGCCGTTGAAAGAGCAGGGATAAATTGAACTTTCCCCAAAACAGACATTTCCCAAAAACATTTCAGTATCAAACATCCCAAAACGACATATCCCATGATGTCCTTCTTCAACCATAACAGAAAAAACTTCTACTGCAAGCTCTGCCTCACTCATTCCTTCTCTTAGCATCCCGGGAACAAGCTCCTCAAGAACATGTTGATTGATCTTTCCAGCTTCTCTTGTGAGTGAAAGCTCATATTCGCTTTTTACAGCCCTGATAGTAGATATCTGGGCATCGGCTGCTTTAACATTTTTAAATGGAAAATGTTTTTGAAATCTTTGGTAAAGAGCCAGAGGAACGGTTTCAGTTTCAAGATATACAGTATCTGGAAGACTGCTTATTTTTTTTGCAGCATCCCGAAAACTGTTCATGGACTCAATATTTGGGAATAATGATTCATCAAGAGCTCTCTCATAGCTTCTTCGGACCCAAAATATTGGCTCTCCATTTTTTGGAATAATCAAAATTCCATCCTGCATTGTGCCTGTAAAATAATAAAGATTAATTTTACTGAAGATAACAGCTATTTCCCATTCAGGGTTTGAAATATCCATCTGTTTTCTAAAAGCATCCATGCGGTTTTTTAGTTCGGGTAAAGGTACTTTCCTGATCATGCAGATCCCTTTACAGGTATTATACTATATCTCATAATAATTTTGTTAAAGGCTAAAAAAATTAAATACAGAGTATAATTTATTGTAATTTCCATTTTTATCATAATGAGAAAAAATAATTAGAAAGAAAACAAATTAGAAATAAAGAATTAATGAACGCCAGAAGAGAAAAACAAAATTAGCGAAATACAAAAAAGTTAGAGAATTTTATCCAACAGCAGAAACCAGTAATTATTAAACCACATTTTACTATTTATAAAGTACATAAGCGCTAAAGAAAAAACCTAAAAGAGTTAAAACTAGAATAATATTTTCTGAAGAGGGGTTATAATGCTTGGGAAATTTGAAGATATTGTAAAGAAAGCTTCGGAATTGGGGCTTAAAGCTTATTACTTGAATACGGAAGAAATTCCTATTGAAAACAGGATTGCCCTTAAATGTGCTTACGGCTGTAAAGGTTACGGGAAAAGATTGAGCTGCCCACCATATATTATGTCTATTGATGAGTTCAGGAAGGTTATGGGAGAATATAATAGTGCTCTTCTGCTTGTTGACGAATGCGATACATCTGAAATACCTGATGTTCTCGAAGCCTGGGGAGAAATAAGAAAAGATTCTTTTCATAAAATGTTTGAGCTTGAGCAGGAAGCTTTCAGGGAAGGTTTCACATTTGCCCACCTTTTAAGACCTGGCTCATGTAATGAATGCGAGACCTGCAACCTTGAAAAATGCGTAAAACCGGAAATGAGGCGTTTTGCCCCTGAAGCTGTGGGCATAAATCTCCATAAGGCAATGGAGAACACCGGGCTAACATTAGAGTTCTGCAAGCCGGAAAAAACCTCATGTATAGGTGTCCTGTTACTTGAATAAAAAAATATACATACATTTAGAAATCCGATAAAAATACTATGTGTGAAAAATATTGGAGTTTTACAAACCTTAGTCAACAATATAACTTAATCTGTAAAGACAGAAGTTATATTAACTCTCTGGTATATGTTATGGAAGACATAGCAAACTGGAGGTTTTGTTTAAATTGAATTCAGATAAGTTAAAAATAGCCATCCTAGGAGGAACTGGCAATATTGGGGAAGGTATGGTTCTCAGGTTAGCCCTCCAAAATCTTATGGATGAGGGTATGAAGAACGAAGTAATAATAGGGTCCAGATTAAAAGAATCTGCAGATGAGGCTGCAAAAGAAGCATTATCCGAGCTTGAAAATCACGGGTTTGAGATCTCAAAAATAGCAATTACAGGAAATACCAATCTTGAAGCAGCAAAAGCAGCGGACATTATAATTCTTACAATTCGTTTTGACCACGTTCTTCCTCTTCTGGATGAAATCTATAATGACCTTGAAAATAAAATTTTAATTACTCCTGTAGTTCCAATGGCAAAAGAAGGAAATCTTTTCATATATAAACCACCTGCAGAAGGTTCAGCAGCGTCTGCAATTCAAAAGAAAGCCCCAGCTTCTACAAAGGTCGTTGCAGCCTTCCACAATATTCCGGCAGGAAAATTAAGAGATGTTAAATGTATGGATATGCATCACGTAATTGTTTGCAGTGATGACGAAGAATCAAAGAAATTTGTCATAAAACTCATACAAAATATGGGATGCCTTGAACCTCTGGATGGAGGCCCTCTCAAACAGGCAAACACAATAGAATCTTTAACTCCCTTACTTGTTAACCTTGCAAAACTTAATGGGCTAAAAGATCTTGGAATACATTTCTCCTGAAAAATATTCAAAACTGAATGTTCAAATTCAAAAAGATTTTGTATATGAATAGCTCTGCATATAATAAGGTATATTTTCATATAATGGAAAATATAATAATGTATAAAAAACAGATACTAAATAAAAAGAGCTGCAGATAATAAGTAGAAAATCTAAGATAGAAAAGAAATTGAATGTTCAATATTATTGTGGTGCAATATATCTTCTTGTAATTTAGAAGTAAGCTTATTCTTTGTTATAAAAACCACCACGCTATTTTTAAAATATTTAAATTAAGTTTTAATCTTTTCAAAGTAGATTTAGGCAGATTTAATATGTATTAGATATTATGAAAGTAATATATTAGAAGTCAATAGAATAAAGTTGGATTCTAACACGGACAAAAAATTTGCTTAAATCTTTACTAAAAATTCCTTTTTTAAAACGGGCAAATTAATACTAAAATCAGACAGTGAACCTGTATGAATGAAAATTTACAAAAAGTTTTAAAAGGTGCGGGGCTTGATGTGCTTGCCTGCATGCAGTGCGGGACATGCACAGGAAGCTGCCCTTCGGGAAGACACACAGGGCTTAATACCCGAAGAATTCTAAGAGATGCTCGAAGGAATAAGGTAGAAGTGCTCTCAGACGATTCTCTCTGGCTCTGCACTACCTGTTATACCTGTCAGGAAAGATGCCCACGTGGAGTGCCAATAACAGATGCTCTTCTGGAACTCAGAAGGCTTGCAGTTAAAGAAGGATTTATGCTTCCTGAGCACAGGAAAGTTTCGGAGCTTGTACTTGAATGTGGGCATGCAGTTCCTCTGGATGAGGAAACAAGGAAAAAGAGGGAAGAGTTGGGACTGGACCCGATACCCGAAACTATTCAAAAATACCCCGAAGCTCTCGAACAACTGAAAACTCTTTTGAGAATCTGCAAGTTTGATGAACTGACTGCTGAAAAATAAGGAGGTGGAGATTGTGACAAAATTATCTTTATTTCTCGGGTGTATTGTACCCAACCGCTATCCAGGAATTGAAAATGCAACAAAACTCTGCCTGCAAAGACTTGAAATTGATGCATGTGACCTGCCCGGAGCTTCTTGCTGTCCTGCTCCCGGGGTATTCAAATCTTTTGATAAAGCAACCTGGCTTACCCTTGCAAGCCGAAATATAATTCTTTCAGAAGAGCTGGGAAGGGATATTTTAACTGTATGTAATGGCTGTTACGGGTCTCTGGCAGATGCTAATAATGAGCTAAAAAAAGATGCAGAGTTAAGAACTCTTACAAATAAATGCCTAAAGGGAGCAGGCATGGAGTTTAAAGGGACAATTGAGGTAAGACACATAATTGAATTTTTGTATAAGGAGTTTGGGCCTGAAAAATTAAAGGAATATGTTACAACTCCTCTTGACCTGAAAGTAGCTCTTCACTATGGGTGTCATCTGACCAAACCCTCAAAGGAAAGAAAATTGGAAGGAACAGAAGCTCCGGTCTTTTTTGATGAGCTTGTAGAAGCTACAGGAGCAAAAAGCGTGGACTATACAGATAAAATGATGTGCTGCGGAGCAGGAGGCGGAGTTCGTTCAGGGCACGTTGCTGAGTCTCTGGAAATGCTCGAACATAAGCTTGCATGCATCCGCAGGGCTGGAGTGGATTGTATTGTTAATGCATGCCCCTTTTGCCACCTTCAATTTGACAGAGGACAAATTGCAGTTAATGAAAAATTCGGAACAGATTATTCAATCCCGGTTCTCCATTATTCTCAGCTTCTTGGCCTTGCTCTTGGTTTTTCCCCTTATGAACTTGGAATCGAACAGAACGCAACGCAGAACATCGAATTTCTTGCAAAAATTTATGAAATTAATGCAGGTTTAAAGTAAAAGATAAAATATGAAAAACAAGAAATAAGAAACAAGAATGCGGGAAAAGATAAAACAGATGTAAAAATAATTTAGTAAAAAAATTTATTTTTTATTTAATTTTATTTTCTTAAATTTACAATTTAGTCATAAATCTTCATAGATCTTAGTTCCTTTCTTGAGTATACCAGAGACATTTATGCTTCCATTTGCAGGTTCCGCAAACATCTTCAATATCAGAAGCTTTAACTAATTTTGAATTGATTAATTTAAAGGCTTCATCCGCCTTAATCACAGTCCCTTCTTCTAGTCTTAACTTTTTCATGACAGCAAGGTCCATATTTTTAATTCTACGGGAAGGGATAGATCTTTGGGCAAAACATTCCTTTTCATTCGGACAAGAAATACAGAGAGCGTCACATTTGGATATAACTTTAAGAGGTTTTGAAGGGAATTCCTCAAGATCTGAAATAACAGCTCTCATATGGTCTACAAATGCCGGGCTATACCCATATCCTTGAAAACCCTGAATACAGCAAAGATGATGCGCCCTGATTTTTAACGGCTCATTATTATGTTTGGGGCCAGATTTATGCTTGGACTCTTCGAGCATTTTATTTCTCCGGGAATGAACGCGTGAAATAAAGAATTCATTATATAAAATTTATTCTATAATATCGATCTCTGCGTCCTCAAGTTGAGGTAATTCCTGGGCAGGAAGAGTAATCGAAGGCGCTTCTGAATACTTTACAAAAAGAATATCATAACCTGTTTTTAGTCCTAGCATAAGATTGAGGTCAGTTGAATCATTGTTTAAGAGGATAGCCTGCCCTATAGGATTACAGACGGCCTCATATTCCGAATCTTCAGATTTTTTGATTTCAAGGCTGGCTTTTTCAAAACTACAAACTTTACAGCAAACCGAAAAAACTTCAAAGTACCTCGAAAGAATATCATACAGGATCCTGGCTTCTCTTTCATATTCAATACAAAAAGCAATTCCTATCCTTGTGTACCCCAATTTTTTAGCGTAAATAATTATTTCTTGTAATCTCGTCCTTTTTACATAGTCTGATTCAAGCCAGGCAGAAATCTGGATTGATTTTAAATTTTCGTCAGTATATTCAAGTCCAGATTTAATAACAGAACAATTTTTTCCCTGTAAGCAGTCTTTAATCCTACATAATGCGCACTGCACACTTTTTCTCCCGGATTCCTAATATAATAGGGCACTACAATCATAAATAAACTTTAAAGGTATAAATATTTCCATATTATTCTAAAATAGACTGAAGTTTCCTCCAGCATTTAAAAGCTGGAACAAAAAATTCAAAAAAAATCCTGTTCCCGGAGATAAAAACTTGAAGTCGATTTTCTAATGAAAAATTCCAGATTATTTACTATACAAAAAGAGATATGAAATTTTAAGTTTTGAGACCGGCTCAGAGAATATAGGAGGAAATCGCCTGCCCTGAAACTCTTTAGAGAGACCGCACTTTCAGAGCAGGCAATATTACATACCACACAATTCCGAGCTATGCACTTATTTATCTTGAAAAAGGAAGATCTGTTTAATGATTATGTTCGTGCCCATGGTCTGCACAGGCATCTTTAACTGTTGCAATTTTGAGAAGACCATTTTCCCAGGCATTTAAAGTTTCCTTTACCGTCCCTTTAGCTCCTATGAAAACCTGAATCCCATAGGACTCAAACATCTGAAGGGCTTTATTTCCAAGTCCTGCACAGAGCATAGTTTCTACACCTTTTTCATGGAGAAATTCAGGAGGAGGACTTATACCTCCCATATGATCACTTTCGTTAGGAATAACAAAAATTTCTCCTGTATCCGTGTCTTTTATGGTATAAGTAGGAGCCTTTCCAAAATGCTGTTCAATATTCCCTTCAATGCCTTTGTTATCTGCAGTCGGTATACCTATTTTCAATAGATTTCACCCATTTTATATTTTTTAAATCGCCTGTTTCGATTTATATTTTACATTTTCTAATTAAATTTCAATTATGCTATATTTTTGACTTGAAAACTTAGATCGGAACCTTAAAAATAAAATTTATTTCGCTAACATGCACATAATACTTATTTTCACTCATTGGTGCGAAAATATATAATACTTTCTATTTCAAAAAGGAAATTTTTATATATTTATTCTACAATGTGCATAAGTAAACTATGAGGAAATGTAGAGGAAGGCCCAAATGTCTGAGGCGTGTTGAACAAACGCCGGATGTCACATTCTTTAAGCCCAGGGGAGTTCCACTCTCTGATCTCGAAATTATCTCGCTTACTGTAGAAGAGCTTGAAGCTCTCAGGCTTGTAGATGTAGAGGGGCTAAGACAGGAAGACGCAGCTATTAGAGTAGGTGTGTCAAGAAGAGCTTTCTGGGAAGACTTGAAAGCTGCCAGAATGAAGGTAGCTCTTGCTCTTAGTACAGGAAAAGCAGTCGAAATAAAGGGCGGTAACTATATCAGGACTGAGAACGCTGACAGTAGTAAAGATACCGAACCATGAAAGATTTTATGAAACGGAGAAAACCGAAAGTTTGTAAATTTTATACAGGCGGTAAGAATGACAGATAAAGTTCAACCATTAGAAAGTTTATCAAAAAAACCACAGGAACCAAAGCTTGTAGTCAAGCTCCGGCGCATTAAACGTAAGATAATGATAATGAGTGGGAAAGGAGGAGTTGGAAAGAGCACAGTAGCTGCAAACCTTGCTGCCGGACTGGCCCTGCGTGGATACAGGGTTGGGCTTCTGGATGCTGATATTCACGGCCCAACGATTCCTACAATATTCGGAATGGAATCTCAAAGGCCTGATATTAGTGAAGAGGGCATTCTTCCGGTTCAGGTCCTCCCGAATCTTTTGCTTATGTCTATCGGTTTTTTACTTGAGAATAAGGATTCTCCTATTATCTGGAGAGGGCCCGCTAAAATGGGAGCAATTAAACAATTCCTGGAAGAAGTTAACTGGGGGGAACTTGATTTTCTCATAATAGATCTCCCTCCTGGTACAGGGGACGAACCTCTCAGTATTGCGCAGCTAATTCCAAACTGTGACGGCTCTGTAGTTGTTACTACTCCTCAAGATGTAGCTCTTATTAGTGTTCGAAAATCAATTAAATTTTCCGAAAAACTTAACGTGCATGTTATAGGGCTTGTAGACAACATGCACGGGCTTATCTGTCCCCATTGCGATAAACCAATAGAGGTGTTTGGAACAGGAGCAGTAGAAAAAGCCTCTAAAGATTTCAACGTTCCTATACTTGCCAGGCTCCCAATTGAGCCTAAACTTGCAGAAATGGAAGATAAAGGTACAATTGTCCAGGGGCTAATTGAACACAGTACTCTATGGCAAGAAAATTTTGAAAACGTTGTGACAGCTGTGGAAAAGACTTTGGAAGAAAAATGAAAATCTGGTTTAAATCTATTTTCATTTTCCCTTAATTTTCTCTTAATGAATTTTTTGCTTAGTTTATTTTATTTCCGGGTTAATTTCTTGTTAAGTTAACTCTTTCTAATAATAATTTATTTTATTTTTACTTTCAACCTTGTTTTTGTAACTCCAAGCTACTATTTCTTATATAATATATAAAATAACTAAAATTCATATCAAAATACATTACTCAAAAATTATTTAAGTTAAGTGAGCATAATATAATTAAGCCAATAATAACTTATCATAATCAATTTTTTCATTTATGTAGAGCGAAATTGATATTTACCTGCAAATTAAACAAGAAAATTTGTCAAAGGAAAGGTTATTATATAGAGAAACCAAGAATCATAATCAAAAAATTAATGTTGAGAACATGAAGAAATTGGCCATGTTATTGATCCTCCTTACAATAGTGCTTTTTACAGCAGGCTGTACTGGAGAAACGTCAAATTCGTCAAACGCTCAGGGATCTCAAGAAAGGATTCCTGTAGAGGAAATAAATAACCTTGAGCAGATAAATGAATCTCTTAAAACAGGACCTGTCTTTCTGAAGATAGGAGCTTCATACTGTGGACCATGCCGTGAGATGCAGCCCATGCTCGAAGAACTGGCAGCGCAATATGAGGGAAAAGTTACTGTCCTGTCAGCAGATATAGATAATGAAAACAGCACTGATCTTGCAAGCTATTTCGACATAGGCTATGTTCCTGATTCGTCTATAATTATAGGCATTGAAAATGGGGAATATGTCTACATGCAAGAAGATGGAAACATTAGCAAAGATAGAATGAAAGCTAGGATCCTCGGTCTCAGAGAAAAGAGTGTGTATGAGAATACTCTAAATCATGCCATTCTTCAGAATGAAAAATAACTCTTATCAGCAGAATATCTTAAAACAATCGGGTGGGTCAAAAATATAAATAGATAGATTTCATTGTAATACTGCAACTTTATGTAAATTTTTATATTTATTAATTTTTTATACCTTTAAGCTGAAGTTGCAAAATTCTAGAATTCAACTAAATCTAAGTATAAAAGAATATTAAGAAAATAACTGCATACCACTGAGAAACATGTCTTCTGAAGTTGTTTTGCCTCTGGTTGCATTTGGCGCAGGCGTTGTTAGTGTCCTGTCCCCATGCATACTTCCCCTTTTGCCTGCTGTTCTGGCAACGTCAGCAGGGAAAAGTAAATTCAGGCCTCTTGCAATAGTGCTTGGAGTTTCGATATCCTTCACTATAATGGGAATAATAATGTCTGCCTTTGGTTCAGTCTTCCAAAATTATATAGGCCAGCTAAAAATTATAGCAGAAATATTATTCCTTGTGCTCGGTTTGTCACTTCTCTTTGAAATAAGCCTGTTTAATTCTTTTTCTAAATTTCCTCTTTTGGGAGGAATGCATGGAGAAGGAGCTGTGTCAGGCTTTTTGCTTGGACTTTCTCTTGGAGTGCTCTGGATTCCCTGTGTTGGGCCAACTCTGGCTACAATCCTGACAATGGTAGCCGTAGAAGGCAATATAGGTACTGGCGCATTTACTCTTTCTATCTACTCTTTAGGGTTTGCTGTGCCAATGCTGTTTTTAGCATACTCGGCACATTATTCGTCTTCAAGACTTCGAGATATATCAAAATATGATGTGGTTCTAAAAAAAGGAGCAGGATTAGTGCTTGTTATATTTGGATTCTGGATGATTTATCAGAACCATCTAAAAGCAATTCTCTGATTGCAACTCCAAGAGAGATATTATCTTACAAATTAATAAAAACCAATTCAAAAAAGCAGGGGCCAGTAAGTTTAACCCCTGCATCCTGATAAAAGATATTTAAAAAATTCGTTCTATTAAATGATATATGGAATAAACATTTTTGTTTTCTTTTTATATTCTAGATAATCTCTTCCAAATTCTTTTTCAATGTCCTTTTCCTCTTTTTTTGCAAGCTTATAATAGAGAACCAGTAACAAACAATATAAGATTATAAGTGGCAGAGTAGCCCATTCAAGCATCATTCCAAGGGTTATCATAAAAAAGCCTGTATATTGAGGATGGCGAATATACCTGTAAATACCAGTCGTAACAAGTTTACCCTGCCCTTCTTCTTTACTCCAGTAATTCTTATGAATCTGATTCCAGCCTGTTATAACAAGTGCAGCCCCTGTAAGTGAGACGATAAGTCAGAGACACATACCTCAGAAACCAATATACTGAACCAGGGTATGCCCCCATAATACTCCTTCAGGTAGAGTAAATCCAAAAAGCCATCCAATTGCAAACATACTGAAAGGCACACCAAACATTTCAAGGGCAAACGCTATAATAAATGCTATATAAACTCCGGAAGGTTTTATATGGCTTTTTTTGTAAAAAGGCACGAATAATAAAAATACCGCATAAATAATTATCCAAAGGCCAACTGCCCACCACATTCCAAAATGCGACCAGACATTTTCTGCTACCATTTTTGAATCACCTTTTATTGGAATTTAACCATTCAATCTTTATTACTAATATATTGATATTGACTGCTTTTTATGAGAATAATAACAAAACAATTGAATAACAAAATAATGGAAAAATTCAAGCTAAACAATTTACTTTATTTTTCAACTCTAATTTCTTCAAAAACCCTTACAAGACTATCAATTGCAGAATCTATTAATTCACCATAAGTTAGATTATTAATTTTTAAATACATCTCTATAACCGGCGTAAGTACACGCATCATATATGAAGTCATGATTAAAGTTGCCTTTACGGGTTCAACATCGTGCCTTACAGTTCCATCTTTGATACCCTTATTCAAATAGTTTATAACCAGGCGAGTATTAGCTGTTCTTATTTCTTTAACTCAGCCAATTCGGGAAAATCCTCAAAACAAAAGATCCCGGAATGATAATAGCGTGTATAATATCCCGGATATTTTTTGAAAACTTACAAAAAGCTAAAATTAAAGATCTTACTTTCTCCATGTCAGGCTTCATTTCTTTGCAGCATTCAGCAAACATCTCAGTAAGAATTCTAGAACCCTTGATTGCAATGACAATATAAATCTGGCGTTTATTTTTGAAATAAAGGCATAATGTGCTTCTTACAAGTTCTGCTTCTTTAGCTACATTGTCATAGTAAGGTTTTCATATCCCGGGAGAAGAATATTTTTTCAGCCGCAGTGATAATACTGTTACGTTTCTTTTCTTTTACTGCTTATCTCCTATTCGCGATTGCGACATTTACTGCTTTTATTGAAAAATGAATTTTCTGACTCTATGTTGTATTCTGTTATATTCTGACTTAATATCATTAAACGATAAGCCGCCAGAATACTATTTTATAATTTTCATTTTAACAGAATAATTATAAAATAGATTAGAGGAAATACCAAAAAATAGAAATTCATGAATAAATAATCAATTATGTGTAAAATTAGAAATAAAGGCTGAATGATATTTATAATAAATAATATTTTATGCGTTGACAAATTTAATCAAATCTGTTTAAGGAAATTTTGTCCAGATATTTTAAATAAAAAAATTTTAAGTAAAAATAGCTTTAATAACCCCGGAAACAATTTTTCTGCCTGACAGTTTGAAAGGTATATTTTTATAATTTCCTTGTTTCAATAAAAATGCAATAATAAGATTAGCTTATAATAATATCCCGTAGATTCTGGAGTGAGCGTATGAGTTTTATATCTAATTTATTTGGAAAAGATAAGAACAAGGATTTTTTGGATGCCTGTAAATTAGGGCAAACAGATAATGTAATAAAGCTTATAAAAAGTGATAAAGTTGAAATTAATTCTCAGAACGAGTTTGGGAAGACCCCTTTAATTTGCGCATCCAATATGGGATACAGGGATATTATTGAGATGCTTCTAGAAAAAGGCGCGGATCCTGACCTTCAGGAAGAAAACGGGGAAACAGCTCTTATGGCTGCAATAAAAATCGGGCGCGGAGATATTATAGATCTGCTTATTAAAAATGGAGCCGGGCTTGATATTCAGGATGAAAATCAGGATACAGCCCTGAAAATTGCAGTAAAAATCGGGGAAAAAGAAATTGTTGATGTACTCATTGAAGCAGGTGCCAACCTTAACATCCAGGATAAAAATGGGGAAACGGCTTTAATTAATGCGGCAAACAGAGGCCATACACAGATAGTAAAGCTGTTAACAGAAAATAGTGCTGACCTTGATATTCAGGATAAATCCGGAAGAACTGCTCTAATTGCTGCAGCCAAGATGGGACATAAAAGTATTGTTGAGATACTTCTTAAAAGAGGAGCTAACCCTGATATTCAGGACAAATATGGAAATACTGCTTTAATTTATGCAGCGGAAAAAGGCCATAAGGAAATTGTTGAGATGCTGATGGAAAATGGTGCAAATCTCAATCTTCAACAGGAACGAGGAGTTACTGCTTTAATTTCCTCAACGCAAGCTGGCCAAAAAGAAATCGTTGAATTACTTCTTATAAAAGGAGCAAATCCTGATATCCAGGAAGAAAATGGCAAAAACGCTCTGGATATTGCAAAAGAAATCGGTTTGGATGAGATCGCAGAGCTGCTTATACAAAATAGAACTATATAAGAAAACTGTATCCTGTTATCTTGCCAGAAGATAAAAATCTATTCTATTAAAAAGACATAACGATTAAATTCTTTAAGACAAGCTCTGTTTCAAATCTAAATTAATTGGCAGAAAAAGTAAAGCTAAAAGAAGCAAAAAGCAGGCTAAAAATAAAGAATAAAACAAAGCTTTAAATGAATAAACAGAAAAAACAAAAAAACATTGCCAAAAATAAAAAATAAAGCTGGATTATAAAACCAGTATTAAAAAGAAAAAGTAAAAAATATTATTCCTCTCTTTCTTTTGCAATGGCGACAAGCTCATTAACACATGCAACAGCCATTGGGGTTCCGCCCCTTGTCCCAACACAGCTTATAGAGGGCACTGGGATTTTGAGATTTCGAACCATTTCCTTGGATTCGGCTGCATTCACAAAACCAACCGGAAGCCCGATTATAAGAGCCGGCCTTATCCCTTTTTCAATAAGTTTGCAGACCATAATAAGCGCAGAAGGGGCATTTCCAATTGCAATAATGCTTCCATCAAGCTTATCTTTTGCAGCCAGGAAACCTGCAGATGTGCGGGTAATTCCGTATTTGTTAGCTATTTCTGCATCAGGGTCTTCATCAAGCACACAGATAATTTCGGATTTATGCCCGGCCTTTGTAATTCCGGCTTTTACCATATTGATATCTACAAAGATAGGAGCTCCTTTTTTGATAGCTTCAACGCCTGCAGGGATAGGATCATGCATAAAACGCATAATATCTGCCACTGAAAGGTCTCCTGTTGCTATAACACAGCGCTGGCGGAAACGATCTTCAGGGGTTTTATTTCCAATTAGTTCCTGGATCATTGTCCGACTTTTCATATAGATAGCTTTGGCTTCTTCAGTGCGTGCGCCGGAATCCCTGCAGATTTTCACGAGTTCAGGATCTACATCTACTGTAAGCTCAGTAAATTCCTCAAGTCCCTCAAGACTTTGAGCATTCGTATTATCATTTTTATCAGTAGTCATATTTCTTATGATACCCCCTGGGTGTAATTATAAAATCTTTCTTTTGAGAATTCCAGATTCTTGAATCTCCATTTCCAATGAGAATTGTTGTGCTCATATCTACCCAGTCTTCATAATCCATTACCTTACCAAGAGTAGTTACGACTCTGTCTTCACCCTCTCCTCTGAGAGCATTTTTTACAAGCCCGACAGGTACAGAATCGGCTTTATACTGACGAATAATTTCAATTGCTCTTGAAAAATTGGATTGTCTTTTCCGGCTTTTCGGGTTATAAAGAGCCATTACAAAATCAGCTTCTGCACTGAGATTAAGCCTCTTTTCAATAATGTCCCAGGGAGTCAAAAGGTCACTCAGGCTGATTACTGCAAAATCAGTAACTACCGGAGCTCCAAGCATGCTTGCGCCTGCTAAAATCGCAGTAACTCCAGGAAGAATTTCGATATCGACATCAAGTCCTTCATTTTCAGCAACTTCAAGCACAATGCCTGCCATGCCGTAGACGTTGGTATCTCCACCACTGACCATAACAACATTTGCAACCTTTGCAAGTTCTACAGCCTTTTTTGCTCTGTCCACCTCTTTGCCCATATAACTGCGAATTACTTCCTGGGTGCCAAGCAGGCTCTGGATCTGGTCCAGATAAGTGCTGTTTCCTAGTACATAATCAGCATTCAAGATTATATCTCGGGCTCGGATGGTCATCTGCTCTACAGATCCCGGGCCTATCCCTACAACGTAGAGTTTTCCTCCGGTTTCTTTATTTTGCGATAGCGATTGTGACTCTGCCATATACTTTCTTCCTGCATACTAATTGTTTTTCTTCAGAGAGGGCAAGTGCTGCAGGTTCTGCAACTCCTTTTAATCCAAAGCGGGAAGCCTGGGATAATGAAGGGGGATTGTAACTATTAAGCATTTCATCCGGCAGGAAATCTACCGGAATTCCAAGAATTTTTCCCGCTTCAAGCAGCCCCTGCTCATTTTCTTTAAGTTTTGTAGAGGCAAAAGCTGAGATATCTTCCAGGCTCAGAGCACATTCAGCAAGTGCCTGTCTTACAGCATCAATAACTTCTTCTTTTGTAACCCCTCTACGGGTTCCGATTCCGACGATCATTCGTTATCGTATATCCAATTATTTTAAATGGTAATTTTAACAAATTTCAAACTAATAAGCAGATGTTAAATTAATAAATGAAATTGTTAACCTGGATCAAATTTTGATCGGATGGAATTATTAATTTAATAAATTGATTTCCTGAACCGTGCGTTAATTCAAATAATTAGGCCAACTATTTCAGCCCAATAATCCGCAACATTGTTAGATAAGATTCAATTGTGGTTTTTGCTGTTGGCCGTATTGTTATTGTTCGATTCAGAAGAATTCTTACACTTTTTTACCAGCACAGACACCTCATCATCTACAACAACTATTCTGGGGCCTCTTACTTCAAGGACTTCGACATTCTGGTCAAGAAGGGCACAATTTACAGCGATGGTAGATTCTTTATTAAAGATCTCGCATCCCAGGCTGTCAGCAATACCTTCTACAGAAGGCTTACCATGGACTTCTGTTGCTGTCGTTACTACCGGAATTGCTCCTAATTCCGAGATTTTTCGAGCAACTTCATTTGCACCATGATGCCCTCCAAGAAGAGGAATTGCAAAATTAAGGTTTGAATCTACAACAACCACAGCAGGATCGGCCCATTTGTTCTTGACAAGGGGAGCAATATCTCTGACGACTATACCTGTAGCAAAAACTGCAACTATTGCCCCATAATTTTGAAAGGCTTTCTCAAAAATTCCTTTTTCATAAAGGAGCAGGTCAGCGTTTAAATGCTTGGCTATCTTTGCAGCAATTTCCCGGTTCCTTTCAAAGGTTATTACAGCGGTTCCTGGGCTACTCCGTATAAGTAGGACCTCCTGTAGTGTATAGGGTCAACAACTCCGCCTATAATTATCATTGCTGAACGTTTAATGCCTGCATCTTTCACTTTATCCGCAATATCTTCTATAGTTCCTGTAATTACTTCTTCATCTTCCCAGGAGGCATGGAAGACTACTGCAACAGGGGTATCTTTGGGGCAGCGGACTTTTTCCATGATTTCCCTGATTTTCTGGGTTCCCAGGAAAATCGCCATTGTTGTATTGTATTCCGAAAGCTCGGGAATAAGGTCTTTTTCGAGTGTTTTTCCCGCAGGCCTGGTAATAATAAGCGTATCGGAAACTCCATTAAGAGTTAATTGGGTCCCAAGGGCGGCCGCACTTGCAAAAACCGAGGAAACTCCAGGGACTCTTTCAACTTCAATATTGTATTTTCGGAGTTCTTCCATCTGCTCAATAACAGACCCATAAAGAGAAGGATCTCCGCTGTGAAGCCTGACAACAAATTTCCCTGCATCAACCGCATCTGCAATTATCCTGGTAGTTTCATCAAGGGTTAACCCGTAGCTATCTATGGTTTCTCCTTTTGTATAATTAAGGACTTCAGGGTTGACAAGCGAGCCTGCATACATTACAAGGTCAGCTTTTTCAAGCATCTCGCGTCCGAGTACGGTAATAAGTTTCGGATTCCCCGGGCCTGCTCCTACAAAATATACTTTTCTTTCCATCTGACCATTCCCTTTATTTTCCATATCTGTTAAAATTGAATCAAATTAATGTACATTTCCGCAAAATAGGAAAATTCATTTTTTCCCGTAAATTATGCTGAAATAATTCCCTTTCTCTGGAATTTCTTCTTTCTTGCGGATTATAACTTCATCCTCTGAAAAGAGTTTTTCTGCAAAAATGAACTCTTTATATCCTTCCGTCTCGAGTTCTTTTACAATTGCTTTCGGCTGCGTAGCTTTTAAGTGAATTTTGTATCCGATATCAGAGCCATCGCTAACCTCAAAGGAGCTTTCAACTGCAACATCAGTTCTGGCAGCAAAGGAAGTAATTGAACTTATCCCGGGCACTGTTGCAAGCTCAACGTCAGGATAATACCTGCGCATGACTTTTTTGAGGTGGGAAAAGGTAGAGAAAAAGTTTGGGTCTCCGATAAGCCCGAAGGCTACAGTTCCATTTCTTGCTTCTTCTGCAATCCTGTCAGCATTTTCTTTCCAGAGGGTATTGAGAACTTCAATATCTCTTATCATAGGAAAGTCAAGGATTTCAGCATCCGCATAAGGGGCAACAAGGTCTTTTGCCATTCGGCCTGGGACGTACACTTTATCACTGTTTTTCAAAACATCCACTGCTTTTAAGGTCAGAAGTTCAGGGTCTCCGGGACCAAGTCCTACTCCAATTAACATATTATATCTCCTAACGTAAAATACAGTTAATTATGAAAATGATTATGAGCCTGATTCTAATTCAAAGTAGATTCAACTTTTTTCCCGACAATAATATATACTGGGTTTTCAGGCTTGAACATTGTTTCTCCTGCAATTGGTGCACTTCTTGAAACAGAAGCATAGACTGCTTCCTCAAAAATCCCAAGCTTTTTCATCGCTTCCATTGTTCTGACAACTGTTTCGATGCGAACTGCGTTTACAACAATGCTCCTGGCTTTTTTCTCCAGAAGAAGTTCAAGTATAGAAACAATATTTTTCGTTCCACCTACAAAAGCACAATCAATAGAATCAATAAAATCATCAGACCGAAGAATGTCCGAAGCCTCTCCGGCTAAGATTTTAGCATTTTTGATATTGAAGTTTTTTAAGTTTGCTTCCGTAGCTTGTAAAGCTTCCTCACGAGCATCTATTGCATAAATAGTTAAATTTCGAGCAAGTTTGGTTGCCTCAATAGAGACCGATCCGGTCCCACAGCCTACATCTACGAAACGATCTCCATCCCTCAGCCCAAGTTTGGAAAGAGATATTGCAATTATTTCAGGTTTTGTTGGGCCTCCACTAACATTTACTATTTCGGACATAGTTTACCTCAAACAAAGTAATGCAAATAAACAATATGTAAATAAAATATGCAGATATAATTTTCATTTCACTAAATAGGTCACTGAGGGGAAGAGAGAACTTAGTTCCATGATTCAAGGTATGTATAAATCATGATAAAGGCGTTATGGAATAAACATTTCAGATTATCCGGATTATAAATATAACTTGTTATAGATATACCTTATTATCAGCAAGAAGGGAATTATAGGAAAGTAAACTTTCATCCACTAAATAATATAAAGAGAATACTTATAAGATAACTTTTATGAGAATATCATGAAAGTTTAAAGATAAGTATAAAAGATTAATAATTTACTTTTTAGACCTGATATTAAGTTAAGGCTAAATATTTTTGCAATTTTTAAGTGATCTTGACAGGATCTTAATTGACCGAACCTTAAGAATGAACTCAATATAATATAAAACAGATTTATCTGGAATAAAAAATAAACTAGTATACAAATATTAAAAAATAAATTAAAAAATAAAAATACAGATTAGATTTTGAAAGAAAGAGATTTTAACTATGACGACATATTATAAAGGGATTATCGGCAAAGTAGAATGCCGTTTCAAATAAAGATAGCAATTATTTTCTAGATGTTTTTCAACAAAAAATAAAGCCTTTAATTATATATAACTAATTTTCTGACCCATCTTCTGATATCTTTTTCATAGAAGAGATTCCGCAATAAAGGCCTGCTCTGTCAGTGCAGGGCTCTATGCCTGAAAGGAGGAAAAATAATGAAGGTTTATGAATCATATGAAGATCTGCCCAAAATAAAGCTGCCTTATGGAAATGACATATACATAAGTGACAGCACTATCCGGGACGGCTCTCAGATGCCCGGAATAGTTTTGAGCAGAGAACACAAACTCCAAATTTATGAGTACCTGCACGAAATAGGAATTGAGAAGCTTGAAGCTTTTGTATTCAACAAAAGAGACACAGATGCCGTAGACCTTATGTTCGACAAAGGTTACGAGTTTCCGGAGATTACAGGTTGGGCTAGAGCTTCCAGGGCTGATATAGATAAAATCCTGGAAGTTGACGGGATTAAAGAAACAGGAATTCTAATGTCCGTATCAGATACCCATATTTTTTCAAAAATGAAACTTTCAGGCAGAGAAGAAGCTGAAGAAAAATACCTGGATGCTTTGCAATATGCAGTAGATCATGGCCTTCGGACACGAGCTCACCTTGAAGATATGACAAGAGCCGATAATTACGGCTTTGTTTTCCCACTTGTTGAAAAAATTATGGAAATTGATCCGGAATGTATTATAAGGGTGTGCGATACAGTAGGATACGGCATGCCTTTTATGGACATTGACGAACCATATGGGATTCCAAAAATTGTCCAGCATCTTAAAAAGGAAATCGGGGTTAAAAATATAGAAACCCACATTCATGATGATTATGGATTTGGGTCCGCAAGTTCTATTGCAGGCTTCTGGCACGGAGCTAACTGGACAAGCGTAACTTTCCTTGGAATAGGAGAGCGAGCAGGAAACAGCGAAATGGAAAAAATCCTGTTATTCCTGGCAGACAGAGTAGAAGGCTTTGAAAGGTATAACCTTGAGCCAGTTACCCGTTTTGCAAGATTTATGGAAAAAGAACTCGGGCTCAGAGTCCCTCGAAATAAAGCTGTTGTGGGAAAAAACATTTTTGCCCATGAATCCGGAATTCATGCTGCAGGGGTACTTAAAAATCCCTTTAACTACGAACCTTATCCTCCTGAACTTGTAGGAGGCAAACGTTTCTTATTGATAGGAGACTCCTCTGGCCTTGAAGTTATCCGCTATAAGGTTCAGGAGACTTTAAACGATCTCCTTGATGTTGAGGCTATAGTTGAAAAAGATGATAACAGACTTTTAAAAATCCAGAAGGAAATCCAGAAACTATACGATAATGAAGAAAGAGTTTCCTGTATTTCAGATGAAGAGCTTCTCGCGTATGTAGAGAAATATTTCCTCTATCAGCCAATCTGCAATCCCACATATACAGGCAGAGGTAAGTTAAGAAATAAAGGGAAGATAGCCGAATCTGAAGAAAGGAATGAACCCTGGATAAAAGAGAAGGTTCCCACAGAAAAAAGAGAACTGGGAGATTAAAAATAATAATAATAATAATAATTGGATTAAGAAACTGATAAATGAGTAATGATTAAGAAATTGGAAGAGTAAAAATAAGAAAATAAAAATAAAAGCAGAAAATTAAAGCCAGATTTTCTTTTTAACTTTTAATTTCTATTTTATCTTTAATTTTAGATTTCTGCTCTCCTTTTTTAAATAATTAAAGGGATTTCCACGATTTAACTTTTTTTCAATTTATTTTAAGATTTCTGCGGTATATTTTGCAATTTCGCCTGCCATTTCGCTAAGTTTTGCATTACCTCCGAGATCATAAGTGACATATTTGCCTTCGGAAATTACGCGCTCTGTAGCTTTGAATATTGCTTCGGACTTTTCTTTTTCACCAAGATAATCAAGCATCCAGGCTCCTGCAAGTACGGTTGCTACAGGGTTTACTTTATCCAGACCAGCATACTTGGGTGCGGATCCGTGGGCGGGTTCAAACATTGCAAAAGAATCTCCAATATTTGCAGAATAGATAAGCCCTATACTGCCCACAAGAGCAGAGCATTCTTCGCTGATTACATCCATAAAAAGATTGGTAGAAAGGAGCACTTTTTTATTAAAGAGCTGAGGGTTCTTGATAAGCTGCTGTGCAATATTGTCAATGTGATACGGCCAGATCTCAACATCTGGATAATTCCAGCCAGCTTTGTCCACTTCTTCTAAGAAAGAGCCGCAAGTAAGCTTAAGGATATTACTTTTATGAATAGGTACAACAGCATCGTACCCTCTTCTTTTAGCTTCCTCAAAGGCAAATTTGGCAATTTTACTGGATGCAGTCCTTGTTATTTTTCTAATTGCAATTGAAACGTCATCTGTAAGCTGAATTTCTTCTCCTATGTAAAGCCCTTCAGTGCCTTCGCGAACACAGACCATTTCCACATCACCGAGCGGACCGCTTGAGCCAGGGAAGGTCTTTATTGGCCTTACATTTGCATAAAGATCATATTTTCTCCGGATTGAAACAGCTACACTTCTTGGAGATCCAATTCCTCCAGGAGTGGTTGTCGGGCCTTTAAAGCAGGCATCTGTGCTGTCAAGAATTTCCCAGGTCTCGTTCGGGATAAGAGAAGTGCCTCCGTTCTTTTCCCACCAGGTGGCTCCTGCCTCACACATAACAAATTCGACATCCGTACCAGCGGCTTCTGCGACATTAAGCATTGCATCTACAAGTTCGGGGCCTACCCCGTCTCCTCTAATTACTGCTGCGGTTTTAGTCATATTATCACCAGGTCATGAGGTTCGTATTCAAAGAACCGTAGCTACTGAAAAGTTAAAAAAGGGGAACTTTTCCAGAAATATGGAAGGAAGAATTGAACCCTCCCGCTACTCAACGTAAGCCTATATATTTCAAGTTTTGGGTAGTTAATATTATGCTCAACATTCTATCGCTAAGCATATTTTTATTTTAATTCTAAATTATGTTCACAAATCATTAAATCCAAATTAAACCTGAAAATCAACAAATCCAGATTTGATACGGCCTGAATAAAGATTAAATTAGGTCCAGTATCGAAGAATGTAGATTGCATAAGGGCCATCAAGCCATTTAAACCATTAATTGGATACGAATTAATTTCGGATTGGGTAAAGTTTAATTCAAATTAAATTCATTAAATTCAAATTAATTTAAAATTGAATCGAATCAGGCTCAACAGGACTCAAATTGAATTTAAATTGAATTTAAATTGAATTTAAATTTAATTCAGATTAAATCCAGAATATAATTTAAAATATTTTAATAAATTTAGACCTTTAAGAAAGTTCTATCATTCATTATCCTGTAATGAGATTCAAAATTATAAATAAATATACTTTAAATTATAAATTGAGGATTAATTTAGGCTAAATAAAAATATTAATTTTAAATTAAATAAAAATTTAGATAATACCTGAGGGAAAGCATGCCTGCAAAAATCCCGATTACTGATAATCATATGCATATTGATCCAAGAGCCAGAGGGCTTGAAGCTGTAAAGGAATTTAAGAATTCCGGTGGAACGCATATTATTCTGGTTACCAAACCAAGCTGGTCTCTTGGAATAAATGTTAAAAAACCTGAAGATTATCTTGCCGTTTTTGATGAAACGATCGAGCTTGCATCAAAAATAAAAGAGATGGGTATTGGGGCCTTTCCAGTGCTTGGAGTTCACCCGGCAGAAATCTCAAGGCTTAACGAACACATCGAACTATCCGAAGCTACTGAGATTATGAAGGGGGGCCTGGAACTTGCTTCAAAATATGTAGAAAAAGGCCTTGCCGTAGGAATTAAGTCAGGCCGCCCCCATTATCCTGTACCGGCTGAAGTTTGGAAAGCTTCGAATGAAATTATGGAATATGCCTTTTCCCTGGGAAAAGACCAGGATTGCGCGGTTCAACTTCATACGGAAAGCGTTGGGGAACCTGAACTTATAGACATAGCTGAAAGAGCGAGAAAAACAGGAATTAAGATGCATAGGGTGGTCAAACATTATTCTCCTCCACTGGTTAAAGTCTGTGAAGCTCTCGGGCTTTTCCCAGGAGTTATATGTGTCAAAGGAGCTGTTGAACAGGCCCTTGAAGAAGGAAATCGTTTTATGATGGAAACAGACTATATCGACGACCCTGATAGGCCTGGAGCTGTCCTTGGCCCTAAAACAATTCCTAAAAGAACATTAAAGTTAATGGAAACATATGGAGAAGATCCTTTCTGGGCCATTCATAAGGAAAATCCTGAAAGGGTGTATGATATCGAAATTGAGATTTGAAAATCTGGTTTGGGATAAAAGGAAAAATTAAATTGAATTAGGACTTACGCGGTTGAGGTAGTTTTTGTAAATTAGGTTAAAATACTTTCTCGAATATATTATAATAAATATATTCAAAAAAAATCTCTGAGTGAAAGTTATAAATCCGCCTAAATGC